>CAIYZV010000395.1 GCA_903930765.1 uncultured Pirellula sp. | reverse complement strand
CGACTGTGACAACCCGACGACTTTGACAACACGACGACTTTGACAACCCGACCAGGAGACGCGTCGAAATTGGCGCTCGGGGTACTCCAGACTTTTTAACAAACACGTCCCAATGTGGTAAACTAAGAGAATGGCTCTCCACAACACGTATCGTAACCGCCGCATCCCCCACATCACCCTTTGGTTGGCCGTCGTCGCTATCCTCGCGATTCCGGTCGGCCACTTGGCAGCGCAACCCCCCAATGCTGCTGCGCAGCGCGGGATCAATGCCAGCGCTGTCCAAGAAGCCATCGATCAATTCACGAGCTACTTTCGCAGAACCCAGAACCGAGGTGCCAAAGGGGAGAAGATCGGTGCGTGGCAAGGGCACGAAGACCAAGGGACCGGATTGACGAGCTTGATCGTCCTCTCATTGCTTAGCTCCGGGCGAAAGCCGGCCGATCCCGAGATCGTCAAGGCGATGGAATACATCCGACGCGATCGGCCTCAAAAGGTCTACGAAGCCTCGTTGCAAGCGATGGCGCTGTGCGCTGCAGATCCAGGCCGTGATCGGGATCTCATCGAACGCAACATCCGCTGGCTGTTGAAAGCCCAACAGCGCGATGGCGGATGGTCTTACGATCAAGGTGCAGGAAGGCCCGACGAATCGAACTCTCAGTTTGCTGTCCTCGCACTTTGGGAAGCGAGCAAACTCGGTATCGAAATTCCCGAGGATAAACTCCAGCTCAGCCGCAAGTACTGGACGAGCCGAATGAGTCCTCGCGGAACGTGGGGCTATGGCGGCGAACCCAACCCTCGCGGAAGCATGACATGCGCTGGAATCGCTTCGCTCATCATCCTCGAGGACACGTCCTCCAGCCTCGACGCATCCGTGGACGGCGACAGAATATCCTGCTGCGGTGGCAATAACGCCGATCGCGGTTACGATCCTCAGATATCGTTGGAATGGTTGGCCAACAACTTCAGCATGAACGACAACCCAGGCTTTGGTGAATGGTACATGTACTACATGTATGCGCTCGAACGCGTGGGCCGGCTCACCGGACAACGCTTTATCGGCGATCACGACTGGTATCGCGAAGGTGCCGAAGCCATCCTGCGTCGCCGAAATGCGGTAGGGGGCAACATGCCATCCACGCCCGCCGAGACGGAGCCAGCCGCTACGGCGATGGCTTTGCTCTTTCTGAGCAAGGGGAAACGTCAAGTCGTCATCGGGCACTTGCAACATTCCTCCGAACCCCAAAGTCGCGATTGGAATCGCCATCGACGTGCGATCCAACACCTAACCGGGCACGTTGAGTCGGTCTGGAAACGCGATCTGGCTTGGCAATCTGTCCGGATCCAACGCGCGTCACTCCCAGACCTCCTCGAAACCCCAGTCCTCTTCATCAGCGGCTCCGAAGAGTTCATCCTGGCTCCGCAACACCGAAAACTCTTGAAAGATTACGTCGAGCAAGGTGGCTTCATCTTCGGTGAAGCCTGCAACGGCAACGGCTGCAAAGGGGACGCCTTCGAGGAATCGTTCCGACGAGAGATGGAGTTGATCTTCGACAAACCACTTCAAAAACTTCCACCCAACCACCCAATCTGGGCTGCTGAAACGAAGGTGGCACCCGACGCATTGCCAGAGGGATTCTGGCTCTACGGCATCGATGCTTGCTGCCGAACCAGCGTCGTCTTCAGCCCCATCAGCTTGTCGTGCCGTTGGGAGTTAGCAAAACCCTATGGCGCGAAACCCACCTACTCCAAGCGCGTTACCGCAGAACTCGACAACGCGGTCAAAATCGGTCTAAACGTCGTGGCGTACGCCACCGGTCGCGAACTCAAGGACAAACTGGACGCGGTGCAAATCGTGCAATCCGATTCCAATCGCCAATCCCTGGAACGCGGTTCATTGACCCTTCCCAAAATCATGCATAGCGGAGGAGGCGATGAAACTCCAAAATCGCTGCCGAACCTCCTAGAAATGTATCGCCGGGAAACCAAGGCATTGGTCGAAGCCAAAACACCCAAGTTGTCCGCTAGCAGCGACGAACTCGAGAAATATCCTATCGCCTATATCCAAGGACGCAGCCGCTTCGCCTTCAATGATGCCGAACGAAGTGGGATGCGCCGGCACTTTGAAAACGGTGGAGTCATCCTCGGCGATGCGATTTGCGGCTCCACCGATTTCACAACCAGTGTCAAGGCTGAGTTTTCTAAAGTCCTTCCGGATGCCACGTGGAAAACCCTTCCGCCCGACCACCCGTTCATGCTCAAAGAAGGACCAGGAGGATTCGACCTGCGAAATGTCGCCTTGGTCGATCCCGAGATCGCCTCGAACAATCTTTCTACATCCCGCCGCGAAGGCCCCGCAGAAATCGAGGCTCTGGAGTGGCAAGGCCGCACCGTCATGCTGTTCTCGCCAAACGATCTGAGCTGCGCCATGGAGAGCAAACACTCGCTCCAATGCCGAGGCTACACGCGCGACGATGCGTTTCGCATCGGCATCAACATGATCCTCTACTCCCAATTGCAGTAGGCAGCGCGACTCTCGTGTCGAAGACGCCAGTCGTCACTCACGCGATCCTCGGCCCAATGCTCTCCGTTCCTCCTCCTCGTCCTCGTCTTCAACAACCGAGATCGCCCACTCCGGATAAGGAATTTCGCTCCCCTTCATCGCATGCCACAAGACGCGATTGAGACGATCCTCAGGCGCTCGATCCACCTCCCGAAAATTCATCTCTTCGGACCATTCCGCCAATTGCTTTAAAAGCGGATCAAGAACCGCAACCGATCCTGGATTCATCTGATCCAATGGGACACTTACCGGGACCGACTCAAAGGGGGTCAGATCGGGTTCCTCCTGGAAGCAATCGAACATCGGTGTCGCACTCGCATCGAATTGGTTCATCGGAGGCAACCCCAGAATCTGCTCCATCGTGCGCAGTATGCTCGTCGTGTTGTATTGTGTACCAACCACCGATTTCCGTTTGGCATACGGACTGATGCAATACGCCGTGGTGCGATAACCACTGACATGGTCCCAACCCGCTTGAGGGTCATCCTCGATGGAAAAGATCGCCATTTTGGGCCAGAAGCGAGATCGGCTTAATCCCTCAACAATTCGACCCATGGCCAAATCACCATCCGCCATGCATGCAGCGGGTGTCGGACAATTCTTCGCCGTCCCACTCGTGTGATCATTGGGCAAGCAAATAATTACCAGTCGTGGGTACTCCCCTTTCTTTTCGAACTCAGCGAGTTCCTTCAAGATAAAATCGGCGCGATATTGATCGGGGACCGACATATTCCAACCCACATAATCGGTCGGAGAAAAATCTCGAATACTCTCGATTCCCGGTTTCGACTCAAAAACAACCAGATCCTCCAAGCCCTTCCATGTTTTGTAACAGGAAAGAAAATCCACAGCACCGCGTTTGCTTGGATCCCGCCATCTCACCGCAGGCATCATAAATTCGCCATAATTGCGAATGCTGATTCCGTGCTTGACTGCGTTATCCCAGAGAAACCCGGCTGGCGAATACGCAAGGGCATCGATATCGCTCTCTTCCATACCATCGGGGTAACTCCTCGGAAACGATGCAAAGCTCTTTTCCACGTAATCGGTGGCGATCGCGGTCGTACTCCATTGATGCCCATCCGCGCTCAGGATCCCACAGCAGTAGGCATTGTCGAGCAGCACAAACTCCTCCACCAACTTGTGCTGATTGGGAGTTATCTCTCTACCAAAAATGCAAAGGTCACGATTCCCTCTTCCTTGTTGCAGATCCCCGAATACTTGATCGTAGGTTCGATTCTCCTTGATGATGTAAACCACATGTTCGATGGCGCTCGGTTCCCCGATTCGCTCGGGTATCGGGCGCAACGGTTGATTGGGTCGAGCTGTTTTCCGAGACGCTACTACCGCGTCATAGCGCATGTTTCTGGCGACTTGTTCCGACAATGCTCCAAGATGAGCGTCGTCGTCTGGGATGGGGACCAACGATACACTCCCGTGGTACTGATGGGAGTTGAACCCCTCACCCTCGCCGTGTTTCCGCTTCTCACTCGGCAGCCCCTTGATATTCGCAACCAGCAAAGTCTTTTCAGCGGGGTTCATCGCAATGGCTCCGGGGAACCAACCCACCGGAATCATGCCGATCATTTTGGTTTCGCCACGATCCTCCGAGTCAAAATCGAAAACAGCAATCGCATTTTGTGTCCCGTTGGCCACATACAAACGGGCTCCTGAGGGATCAAAGACGAGGGCATTGGGGGTTGCGCCAAACAAATCCGCAGGGCTGTGCTTGGCCCATACCGTCTCGAGGACTTGTCGCCCCGCAATATCGATCAAACTCAGTTGATCGCTGGCCGCATTCGCACACACCACCACCTTTCGGTCGGGGGTCACCGCCAACCCTGAGGGATGCAAACCCACCATCACCTCCGAAGTCGCTCCCATCGCCAAATCGATGAATGATACGGAGCCTTCATTGGCGGTATGGCGAACCGTATCCACTCGTACGACCGTCCCCTTGCCTGCAGGTCCGACCAAATCCCCTGCCTCCGGCCTGCGGCCTCCCCAATTGCTGACAATTGCCGTCCCGCCGACAACCTTGACGTCGTACGGGGCAACTCCAACATCGAACGACCGTACAACTTTGCCGCTCCTCACATCGATCTCATGCAATCGATTGGAAAGATTACCGCAGACGTAGAGTTTCTCCCCATCCTCCGAGAACGCCAATCCACTCGGGATTTCCTGCTTCCGTTTGGGGGCATCGGCACTAGGTAACGCGATCACATGAGAAGGCGAAACCTTGCCACCCTCTTCGACTCGAAAAACCTTGATGGACCCTTGGACATTGCTCAAGTAAAGACTCTTGCCGTCGGCGGAGAAAACAAGACCCGTGAAACTGGCCAGTGCGGTGGTATCCGGCTTCAAATTGTTCGCCGCAGGATCCGAAGCACCCAGGACTTGTGCCTCATTTGGGAAATCAACTCGCTCCAGGATCTCACCCGTAGTGGGGTGCATGACCACCAACTTGCTCGTCTTGCCCGATGTCACCGCAACCCTTCCATCCGGGGACAGCGCGATCACCTGTGGTCGCATTCCAGGGAGTTCGATCAACTTTCCAAAGGGAGTCAATCGCTGATTCACAGGCGTGACCATCGAGCCAGATGGACCTCGGTGCACCATCTCCTCGTCTCGGATGGACAGCAGTGGATCCAAAGACGACGCAGCCTTCGATCCATCCTGCGCTAATGTTGCTTCGCAATAGAGCGACGCAATACCCACGACGATACTCGCAAGGAAACGAACCAGCCTAAGAGCATGATCGATCGAACGCATAAACAAGCCTCTCAAAACGGATGAAGGACCAACAGCAACAGTCGCGCTATCTTAGCATCTACAACCCATTCTGCTGGTATCCTCGTTACGAGCACTCTCGTTCCGGCAATTGGCCCACCATCGACAATCGACCTGAAAAACGTGATGCGCTAGCGTCTCGTTGGCTTTGCGCTCAAGGGATCCTCTGGCCAGGAGTGCTTGGGGTAACGTCTTTTTAACTCTTTCTTAACTTCGGGATAACCATTTTTCCAAAACGAGGCCAAGTCATCCGTAATCTGCTGCGCTCTCATGCTCGGAGCGAGCAAATGCACAAGGAGTGGGACACGGCCTCCCGCGATTTTGGGAGTCTGCATCCATGAAAAAACCTCTTGGATCTTCACGGCCAAGACCGGCGGCTTCCCTTCTTGATACTCGATGCGGATCGAACTTCCTGAAGGGACAACGATTCGCGACGGGGCTTCCTTTTCCAAGACGGCTCGCTGTACAGTATTGAGTTCACCACCCAGCCAATCCGTCCATGCCCCGTCTCGAACGTCGCTCAAAGATCGTTTGTTTCGACACAGTTCCTTAGCGACCATCATCAATCGCTCGCGATCCATCGCCGGAAACTCTAGATCCGGCATCCATTCCCTCAAGCAATTCACTCGCGCTATCCATTGCGTCAACTCGACGTTGTCCTTTGGGAATACTTGCTCCCAATTCGCTCGAACCGCTTGCCACAATACTTCCTGGCACTGCGACTCATCGGAAATACTCGTGGGCGTTTCCTGCAACACCAAATCGATCCAAACCGTCCTTCTTCGCGCGACGACCTGTTTCTGTGTGGGATGAAAAAACAAATCGTCGCGTTCCTGGAGATTGCTCCCCTCGAGCCATCCAGCATCGACTCGACTCGCTTGCCTCACCAACGCATCGCCGGCGCCAGCTTCGATGTCCAAGCACAAAAACAGCTCCGCGTCGTGAACTCCTGATTGGGGTGCGAGTACAACGCCTTTACCACCCACCATGACGGCTTGATTTTTCCCAAAACCCCGTCGCTTCGCTAGCCGATCGGGAAACCCACTCAACAAGACCCGCATCAACGCCTCATCCCGGGTTACAAAGTCTTGCGCTGGCGAGATTCGAGAAGAGCTCCCTTCGATTATCGGCGCGCACAACGAACGTATTTGTTCGGACACTTGGCGAATGGTGCGTGCACCACCCCGTGTCAACATCCCGAAGGGGGTGTCACCATCTTCTGAAAAAGCGTTGCCTGGCTGCGGCTTTTCTCGAAGCAATTGCAATCGCTCGACCAGATCGCTGTCCCAGCGACGGATCGATTGCGTGCGCATCGGTCGGACACCTAGGTGGCCAGCACGCCGATCGAACGGGTCTCGCTCAGATAGCAACGCAACCGCGATGCTCGCGTCCTCGAGACACCCCTTTGAGATCGCTTCCAAGCAAATCCGCGAGAGCCTCGGGTGCAAGGGAAGCTTAGACATCGACTCTCCCAGTGGTGTGATTCGGCCCTTGTCGATCGCGCCCAGCAAGCTCAGCAGTCGCTTCCCCGATTCGATCGCATCGTGGCGCGGTGCCTCCAGCCACGGAAAATCGCTGCTATCCCCCTCCCCCCACGCGATCAACTGTAGCAGTGTCCCCGCCAAATCAACTCTTCGAATCTCGGGCTCGAGATGTCCCGCTCGCGACCGGTCGGAGACTTCAGACCACAACCGATAGCAAACACCTGGCGCCGTCCGTCCGGCTCGTCCAGCCCGCTGCGCTGCGGAGGCACTGCTGATATTCTCCAATCCTAAACGATCGATGCCCACTTCGGGCGAGTACCGCAATATTCTGGCCAAACCACTATCGACGACTACGGTAACTCCGGGGATCGTGATCGATGTTTCTGCAACATTCGTGGCGACGACAATCCGGCGACGCGTCCCCCGCTCGATGGCGCGCATTTGATCTTCCATCGAAAGCGCGCCGTAGAGCGGGATAAGATCAAACTCTCGATCAAGCCGTTTGGCCTTCAGGGCATCCACGCATCGATGGATTTCGCCAGCACCGGGAAGGAACGCAAGAACATCGCCATCCGTAGAATCCACGACATCGATGATTGTCGCCGCGGTATGCTCTGCCATCCCATGATTTGGCGGGGCGGGACGATAACGAATCGCTACAGGAAAACAACTCGACGGAACTTGGATCGTCGGTACCGTGCCCAAAGCCTGTTCGAGAAACGTTGAGTCCAGCGTCGCGGACATAATCACGATACGCAGGTCTTCGCGAAGCGTCTGCTGAACGCGTCTTAGCATGGCCAGCAATAGATCCGCGTCGATGGATCGCTCATGAAACTCATCCAACACCACCACCGCGATATCCTCGATCGCCGGATCGGATTGCAATCGACGGATCAAGATCCCCTCGGTGGCTACCACCAGTCGGGTATGTTTTGATACCCGATGATCGAATCGGACCGAGTAACCGATCTCTCCTCGGGGTCCCATTTCTCCTCGAACTTGCTCGACCGATTCGCCAGTCGCACTCGCATCACCCCGCGGACTGGCATCCCGCTCGCTGGCAATCCGTTCCGCTACCGAGCGGGCAGCCAATCGGCGAGGCTGCAGCAAATAGATTTTGCCATTGCTGTGGGAGTTCGAATTACTGGAGCCTGCACCCGCAGCACGAAAGGCATCCATCAGTGCCGGCGCGACGCGAGTCGTCTTTCCGGATCCAGGAGGTGCCTCAACCACCGTAATCGGATTCTCACGAACTCGTTCTACGATCTCATCGATCCACGGATCAATCGGTAATGGCTGCATGGTGAAATCGTCGTCGTATGTTGCCCGAATGAAACATGGAGTACTTTAGGGGGACTCAATTGGAGGACCGACGACGAAAGGTATCCCCATTGCTGTTTTTGTTGACCTTGGGTTTGGTGAAAATCAAACGATGGCTATTCGCGCCCAGCAGATCATCGAGCCGCTGCCTCAATTCCGGATTGATTGCCACACGCTGCTTGCCAGCCATGATATGAACAGTATCTCCATTCCCGGTCCGAACGGCGAACATGACATCCCTCTCTCCGGGATAGCCACGCAACACTTCACCGATCTTCGGTAACAATTCTTGATCATGTTTGTTTTGATCAAATAGGATATGAATTCCCGTTGTGAACTTTTCGTCGACCTCTCGGATCGGCAGAATCTCATCGACGATAAAATTGATTTCCTCCTCACCTCGTTTGTCGATTCGACCTCGGATCAACACGATCGAATCGGGTTGGATCATCTCTCCGAACTGATCGAACGTATTCGGCCACGCGATCGAACGAGTGATCCCGTCGAGATCTTCCAAATCGAAATTGGCGTACTTGGAGGACTGTCCAGGCTTTGGGTTGCGGGTGTGAGCAAGTTTGATCGACGAGATAATCCCACCCATCCATACCTCGGTACGGTTTTTGAGGGTTTTCGCAGTCACCGCATTATGGGTACAGAATGACTTTAGAACTCTCTCGTATTCCGCAAGCGGGTGGGAAGACAAATAGTAGCCGAGTACTTCTTTCTCCATCGCCAAGCGTTCCTTTTCGGGGAACTCCGGCATGTCTGGCAGCATCTGCTTGGGCGCTGCTTCATCCTCATCAACATCTCCGAAGAGGCTCAACTGGCCACTTCGCTTATCTTTCGCCGCGGCAGCCCCACCCTGCAATGCTTTCTCAATGACCGCGATGTGCTGCGAGCGGTGGGCACCAAAGCAGTCGAGTGCACCTGCGCGGATCAGGGCTTCGAGGGAGGATTTGCTGCATTGCGTGGAATCGACCCGATTGCAAAGATCGAACATGTCTTTGTAAGGGCCATGTGCATCGCGTTCACGAGCAATCGCCTCGGCGGCCGAAGTGCTACAACCTTTGATGGCACTCAAACCGAAGTGGATCCGCCCGTTCGCTACGCTGAACTCACCTCTCGACGAATTCACGCTCGGCTGTTCCACCACCACGTTCATCCGCTGGCAATCTTCCAAATGCTCAACCAGCGAGTCCTTGCGCTTGAAATTACGGTTGGGGATATCGCCGGTGAGGAGTGCCGCCATGAACTCGACCGGATAATGGGTCTTGAGATACGCGGTTTGGTAAGCGACCAGCGCGTACGCAGTCGAGTGACTTTTGTTAAAGCCATAGCCTGCGAACTTCAGGATCATGTTCCAGAAGTCTTCAGCGTCTTTTTTGGCCAAGCCCAGCGACACGGCACCTTGAAGGAACTTCTCCGCATTGGCGGCGATGATCGATTCTTTCTTCTTGCTGATCGCTTTGATGCAGGTGTACGCTTTCGCCAATTCGATCCCACCGAGACGGTTCAGGATTCGCATCACCTGTTCTTGGTAAACCATCACCCCGTTGGTCTCTTCGAGAATTTCACGAAGGATAGGGTGAAGATAATTCGCTTCCTTCTTCTTCAATTTGACCGCGATGTAATCATCCACCATCCCACCTTCGAGAGGGCCGGGTCGGTAGAGGGCGTTGGTTGCGATAATGTCTCGGAAATGATCCGGCTTCATGCGTTGCAGCAAATCGCGGATTCCGCCACTTTCCAGCTGAAAAACCCCTTTTGTCTCGCCGCGCCGGAGCAGGTCAAAGGTCGGTTCGTCCTCGAGTGGGAACTTCAGGGGATCGATCCGCTCGCCCGTCGTCTGCTCGATGATGTCGACAGATTTAGAGAGGATGGTCAAGTTTCTCAGCCCAAGGAAATCCATCTTGAGCAATCCAGCGGCTTCGACATCCCCCATGGACCACTGCGTGATCACGTCGTCTTTGCCGGAACCCCGCATCAAAGGAACGTACTCGGTCAAGGGTTTGTCAGCGATCACCACCGCAGCGGCGTGCGTACCGATGCTGCGGGCCATCCCTTCAACCCGTGTGGCTAGCCCGATCAACTCCTTGAAGGCCATATCCGATTCGACCGCCTTGCGCAAATCCTCACTCTCAGCAAGCGCGTCCTTGATCGTGATCTTTGGATCGTCGGGGACCAATTCGCTCAGCTCGGCGACGCGACTGAGCGGGAGATTGATGGTTCGCCCGACATCTTTAATCGCACCTCGCGCTTTCAGCGTACCGAAGGTTCCGATTTGCGCAACGTTTGAGTCACCGTACTTTTCCTTCACATACCGGATAATCTCTCCGCGTCGTTCCTGACAGAAGTCGATATCGATATCCGGCGCCTCGATCCGGCTCTCGTCCAGAAACCGTTCAAAGAGCAAATCGTATTTGATCGGGCACACGTGAGATAGGTATAACGCATAGCACACAATCGCACCGACACCGCTCCCCCGCGCGGTCGCTGGCACATTGACCTCACGGGCGTAGCGAACAAAGTCCCACACGATCAAAAAGTAATTCGAGAATCCCAACTTTCGGATCACACCTAATTCCCGATCCAAACGATCGAGTACGACTTGGGACAACTCCCCATCGGGGCACATTTCGGCATTATCGGCATACCGTTCTAAGAGTCCTTGCATGCACAAGTGCCGCAAATAGTCGTCCGACGTCGAAATCTCTTTTGGTATCTCAAACGAAGGAAAATTCCGTCCTCCTAACTCGAGATCGATGTCGACGGAATCGGCGATCTGTTGCGAGCGAGCCACCGCGTCCTCGAGACCATGAAAATTCTGGTACATCTCCTCCTGGGAGCGAAGATAGAACTGGTCATTCTCCATCTTCATTCGGTTGGTGTCCGTTCGGAATTTGCCCGTGCTGATGCACAGCAGCACATCCTGGACATCCGCATCCTCGCGGTCTACGTAATGCGCGTCGCTGGTAGCGACCAAGGGCAACCCCATGCGATTGGCCACATCCACGGCACCGAGCAGTTGCTCACGCTGGATCTTGAGATGATTGTTCATGATCTCAATGAAGAATCGATCCTGAAAAGTCTTCGAGAACCAAGAAGCAACCTTCTCAGCCTCTTCCAAAGCACTAGCGGTGTCGTACCCCTTCAGAACCGCGCGCGAGAACTCACTCGACACGCAACCGCTCAAACAAATGATCCCTTCGTTGTACTTCTCAAGAAGTTCCTTATCGATGCGAGGCTTGAAGTAAAACCCTTCCAAGCTCGCCGCAGATGCAAGTCGCACCAGGTTTTTGAAACCTTCACGGTTTTTCGCAAGCAACGTCAAGTGGTATGCCGCTTCCTTCGACGATGCGGCATCGCGTTCGAATCGACTTCCCGGAGCCACATAGGCCTCGTAACCGATGATCGGATTGATCCCCGAATCTTTCGCCTTCCTGTAAAACTCCAATGCCCCATGCAAATTTCCGTGGTCGGTCAACGCGAGCGCCGTCATTCCATGCGACTTGGCACGCCCGATCAGTTTCCCAATCGATCCCGCGCCGTCCAACAAGCTGTAATGGCTGTGGCAATGCAAATGCACGAAAGGACGAGGGGACGAAGCGTTTGATTCCGTGGCCAAAGACTCACTCATGAAGTTCCGACTTTTTTGGTGGTTCGATGATTATTCAGCGCATTGGTGAATGCAGCAATCCATCCGTCCAGACGCCGCTCCGTGACGGTTTCATTGCACGGGCGTTTTCATGGCACGGGCGTTTTCATGGCACGGGCATTGAAGAAGCACGGGCATTGAAGAAGCACGGGGCGCGTCGAAAAAATCCTTTACCGCCGCTCCGCATGCAGCGAAATCCCCGCGAGCCTGCGGGGGTTTTCTTAGAGCTTAGGTCTGCCAATAAAGTCTCCCTGCGAGAGGGAGGTTAATTGGAAACGGATTCGGCCTCAAACCCAGCGCGAGATATCGCTTTGAAGGTCGATTCGAGATCGAGTTTGCCTTTGTACTTCACGAAGACGATTGGATTGTCGATCACATCCTTTTCCTTTTGCGGGGCCAACTCGACGTCGACAACCCCCTTTTGCTTCGCGATCGCCGATTTAACGGTCGGGTAGCAACCGCTCGGGCACGTCATCCCGTCGACCTTGAACGAGACCGTTTTTGTTTCTTCCGATTCGTTGGACACAACGGGATTACGAGCTAATCGTTCCGAGGGAAGCTGGCTCTTTGGGTCGTCGCAGCCAACCAAACCCGAGAGGAGCCCCGCGGCAACAAGCGTCACTGCACTAAAAGTACGTTTCTTCATCCCAATCACTCCCTATGTTATTGAATGAGGTAGTTCCATCATCAACGCGCGCCGGAAACGCCGTATCTTCCGATCGGATTTTATGCTCCGTCCAGGCTTGCATCGCGCCAACACCCCCGCTAGTCGCTTCCACCAGCTGCTGGGCGAACGTTCCCAAACAACAGCTGCCGTCCGGGGGGTACCAATCAGCCTGATCGTCCTGCCATTGTACCAATTCCCGTAGCCGATTCCATGCTCGGTTTCTTTATCGCGCAGCCTCGGGCGCTTTGGTAAGGTACGTTGCCGATTAGGGGCTTCGGGGATTGTGCAGCGTATCAACCGCAAAGGGTTCATCAAAACGGGTCCATAACAACGAATCCTGAATTGCCGCAATTTCAACTAGGTTTTCTAGCCTTTTCGGGCTCGCCTGCAGCCGATTTCCGACAGGTTGTCCAGGTTATTCTGGTTTTAACGGCCGCTGCTATCCCTGTTGGTCAATATCTCCAAGCTCGAGTGTTGCGGGCCTCCGCTTCGACCTAGGATTTAGGGGTGAAGTGCAAATTCTCGCAGGTGCTATGCCTATCCCGCAAACCCCGAGAGTGGCCTCTTCGAAACCACAACCGTAGAACGGAACCGTTCGCAGTTGGATTCCCCTGCCGCCAAATGCATTGGAATCCTGCCTGAAGGAAACTGCCGGAAAACAGATGGAAGACACTAACGCCGAGGATCAAAAACCAATGTTTTCCAGCATGCTTCGAATGTTTTTCTCGGAGGAAGGAGCCACTTCCATCGAGTATGCGGTCATGGTTTCGTTGATTGCAGGAGCGATCATTGCCAGCATTGGAACTCTTTCGAGTCGAGTAAAGTCTTCGCTCAACGCTTCTGGCGACGCCATCAATCCAGCCTTAAGCCCTTGATTGAATGCGACTTAGCAATTCCGAGCATGGGACGAGCTACAGCGCTCCCGGATCCCTTCGTTTTGGATTAACCTGCGTTTTCAAGATGGCTTCCCTGACCTCTCGGCCGTTTGGATCCCTATTTTTCTAGGAAGTTCGTTCGCTAACGACCGACCAAAAGTTCCATCCGTCCACGCTGAAATTCCCCCACCTTCTTGGGGGCCAACCTCCAGTCCTTGGCGATTTTTACTATACTTCATCGAAGCATTTCCAATTCCGCTCTCGAAGAGGTAGATGATCGCATGCGTAGGAACTTTGCCAAACGAAGTTTGTTATTGGCACTCATGGGCTTGGTAACCGCAGCCCCGATGGCTTTGGCACAGCAGACGTACGATGCAACCGCAGTTGCATCCCAAAGTATCGGCAAGCTCAAGGTGAAACCGACGGATTGGCCGCAGTGGGGTGGGTCTCCAGAACGGAACAACGTTCCTGATACCGGGCCATTGCCGGTCAAGTTCGACGTGAAAACAGGCAAGAACATCCGTTGGTCCATGCCTTTGGGTTCGGAAACCTATGGCAATCCAGTGGTTGCCAATGGTAAGGCCTATGTTGGCACCAACAACGGCTCTGGTTATGTCAAGCGGTACCCAGCCACCGTGGATTTGGGTGTTCTCGTTTGCTTCAACGATGAAGACGGCAAGTTCCTTTGGCAGCACAGCAGCGAAAAGCTTGCCACGGGACGTGTCCACGACTGGCCGAATCAAGGCATCTGCTGTGCACCGATGATCGATGGAGATCGGCTTTGGTATGTGACCAGCCGCGGCGAGGTTGCATGCCTCGACACCGAAGGCTTCCATGATGGTGAGAATGATGGACCATTCACCAAGGAGCCGAACGAGAACAAAGATGAAGCGGACGTGGTTTGGAAAGTCGACATGATGAACCAACTCGGCGTTTCGCAACACAACATGTGCAGTTGCTCTGTAACCTGCGTCGGCGACCTTCTTTTCGTCAATACGTCCAATGGTGTCGACGACGGGCACATTACCGTTCCCGAAGAAAAAGCCCCGAGCTTTATCTGCTTGAATCGATTCACTGGCGAAGTCCTGTGGACTGACAACACGCCAGGAGCCAATATCCTTCACGGACAGTGGTCTTCACCCGCGTACGGTGTGCTGGGTGGGGTCGAACAAGTCATCTTCGGCGGTGGCGATGGCTGGCTCTACAGTTTCGATGCCCGCGGTGAAGGTGGCAAAGCGAAGCTCCTCTGGAAATTCGACTGCAATCCAAAGGATTCGGTTTACAAACTGAACGGCGCGACGCGCAATCACGTGATTGCGACTCCAGTTATTTATGATGGGAACATTTTTGTTGCTGTCGGCGAAGACCCCGAGCACGGCGAAGGAGGTGGGCACCTTTGGTGCATCGACCCAACCAAGCGTGGTGATGTCAGCCCCACTTTGGTTTACAACACGAAGGATCCAACGGTAGTTATAGCCCCCAAACGCAAGCAAGCTTTGGTTGCAGCCGAAGGGGACCTCGAACGAGACAATCCCAATTCAGCCGCCGTGTGGCACTACGTCGGTAGCGATCCCAAGAAATTCGAACAAACCATGCACCGAACATGCGGCACCGTGGCCATCAAAAACGACCTGCTCTTTGTTGCCGACTTCTCGGGTGTGATCCACTGCTTGGACTCCAAAACCGGCACCGCGCACTGGACCAGCGACATGCTCGCTGCCTCGTGGGCATCTCCGCTGATCGCCGATAACAAGGTTTACATTGGAGACGAAGATGGAGACATCTCGATCTTTGAATTGTCACCCGAAATGAACATGGTCGACGAAATCAACGTCGGTTCCGCGGTCTACACCACTCCGATTGCCGCCAACGGCAGGATCTATATCGCCAATCGAAACCGACTCTTCTGCATCGAAGAGGGGACATCCTCCGAAGGGGTCAAATAGCCGCGAATCGATTCATGGCTTGACGTTTGAACAAAAAACGGCTCGGGGGTGACCCGAGCCGTTTTTCGTTCCATGTTGAGCCAGAAGACCAACGAGACTTATGCGTTCAGTTTGACACCTGCATCGTCGGCGATATTCACCCAGACGTGCACGTGAGGATACCCGCGGAAGTACCATACAAAACTGGGGCCCTCCAAACGCCAGTTATCCCATACTTTGTCATCGCCGACATCTTCGTCGGTATAGAACGCCAGCGACAACTTCTCGATCCCGCCTTGCTTCTTGAGGCAGTTCTCAATTTCCTCTCGATCGCTGGAACGGAATGGCTCGATGAGCTTTGCTAAAACCTTTTTTAGCTCAGCCTTTTGGTCCTTGGAAAACTCGCTCACGGGCACACCGGGGAAGAGCCCATCGGCGCGGAACGAGACTGCCTCTTCATCGGGACTGGTTGAAACCTCCGCCATCTTGCGATGCTTGCTGTCGAGCATTTTATAAACGCTATTGGCAGCGACAGCCTGCTCCCAGAATACGTTCCCGGGGTGCGTCGCTTCTTCATCGTCCCGGCCGGCCGCGTGCCCATAAAAGACAGGACCTCCCAATGCCACGTGGTCTTGCGTGTTACCATCGCAACGCAAAGTGGTATGACGACCGGTCAGAACAAACTCGAACTTATCGCTTCCCGGCGTCCCGAAAATAGCCAAGCTTTGACCCTTGCCAAATCCACCCATGTCATCCTGAAGCTGCTTGTCAAACCGAGCATGCCACGAAGGGTCGATGATCCCTTGAAAAATCTCACGAACCAACGCCCTTTGCTCGGGCGTGTAAAAATCACTCACGATGGTAGGCTTGGTGATTTTCCAGTTGTTCGCAACGCGAGTCCGCAGTAATCCCAAACTCGGATCCATGTAATCCCAATCAAAACAAACCGCTTGCTTTTGCGTGGGACTCAAGGTTTGATACAGCGTCTTCACCAGGGTTTCAGGGGCTTTGGCGATCTGATCTTCGAGCAACTCGGCCCGCGATGCCGTGCCCAAAATCCCTGCCGCCAACGCACCGCCTCCGACTGCGACGAAGTCCCTACGATTCACTGTCCATTGATTCCGGGAGCGATTCCCGCTGCGTTGCTCGCGTTCCATTGTCAAACTCCAATCATTCGGCTTAAGTCACAATCGCAATCCACACTGAGACCACCATAAACTACGAAACAGTCTGGCCGCAATAGGCCGACGGAGTCTCGAGAACCCTAAAATGCATCGGAACCGCTGTCCCCCACTGCGACGAAAAGCATCGACGAGTCCCCCGGTGCCGGAGGATCCAGGCCAATCGTGAGCAATTAGGCCAATCGTGAGCAATCAGGACGCGGATCGACTGGTTCCAACGCGTAGGATGTTCGCGTAAAATACCTGGGTAGATTTATGGCTCGGATCCCCGAGGCTCGAGATCTTGCTGGTGGTGCCCACCACCGATGAAACGAATAATCCGATGCCGTTCCATGCTGGCTTCGTTTTACACTGGCCCGATTCAATTTGGTCCGCTTAACTCCGTGCCGATCGATCTTATGTCACCACGCAACGCCATCGATCTCACGGCAACCATCACTACCCCTGAAAACATCCAGTTCGAATATCGAATCGCTGGTCCCTTTCGAAGGATCCCCGCGTTCCTTGTGGATCTGCTCGTCAGGTTCATCGCGTTCTTGGCCATATTCGTGGCTGTCGCTTGTTCAGGGATTACTCAACTTTTTCCATTTCTTTCCCAATTTGCAACCATCGGCGTCGTAATCCTGCTGACTTACTTCTTTATCGATTGGTTCTACGGCGTCTTCTTTGAAACCTATTGGAACGGGCGCACCATCGGCAAATGGATTAGCAAGATCCAAGTCATCTCTGTCGACGGAAGGCCGATCAGCGCCTACCAAGCTACCATAAGGAATTTTCTTCGATTGGCCGACCTAGCCCCCATGATGTCGCTCGCGGCAATCTTTGCGAACGACGCACCACCGTTTCTTTTCCCGACGGGGCTGGTGGCAATCCTATGCATGGTGTTTACAACTCGCTTTCAGCGACTCGGAGATCTAGCAGCAGGTACTATGGTCGTGGTGGACGAACGGGCCTGGGTTCCACCCAAAGTGAAACTGGAAGATCCTCGCGTCGCCTCCTTGTCGGAATTGATTCCTGCGAATTTCATGATGAGCCGATCGATGGTGCGGGCCGTAGCACTGTACGCCGAGCGCCGGATGCGGATGCCGATGGCCCGTCGCATGGAGCTATCGGCGATTTTGGCAGCACCCCTCATGGCGCAACTCGGACTTCGCGAGGATACCAGTCCTGATCTTTTTCTATGCGCCTTGTACTACCGGGAATTTGTTGCCAAGCCGATTGCGATCACCGATAGCACGTCCGTCGACGTCGGCATTCCAATCTCCCAAGCAACACCGGTCCTGGACACTGCAGGACCAAAACCCGTTTCGCACGAATCCACCTCGACGCCACCACCAGATCTCGCACCTTACCCGCAAATCCCTAATGGCCAGCAAATCCCTAATGGAGAGTATCCATGAGAACGGTTGATCTCCTAGAACGCCGTCGCCAGGGATGGCACGAGTTGGACTCGATGTGCGACAAGTATCGCAACTTCTCGTCGCTCAAGAAACCCACGGCCGCCGAGGTGACTCGTTTCGCGGCGCTCTATCGTGCCGCATGCACCGACTTGGCCATGGCCGAGAATCTCAAACTCCCGCCGACCACCCTCGATTATTTGCACCGATTGGTTGGACGAGCCCACAGCCACTTGTATCGCTCCCATCGACTTCCAACCTCCCTTTGGTGGACGTATGTTTTTGAGACGATGCCCAAGGCCGTTTTTAACGACCCGTGCGTGAAAATCACCGGTGTCATTTTCTTCGGGCTTTTCAGCCTCGCAGCCCTTCTCAGTTGGGCGGAAGGAACATTCCCCAAGTTTGGAGAAACCATTCTCGGAAAAGAACAAATCCAGCAACTAGAGGGAAGTTTTGCAAAACCCTTAAGCGGGAATATCGACCAATACGCCAGCATGGCGGCGTTCTATATCCAGCACAACACAAGCATCGGTTTGGAATGCTTTGCCCTGGGCCCCTTGCTGATACCGAGCCTTTTTAAATTGGCCTACAACGCTATCGTGCTCGGTGCGTCATTCGGTTACATGGCAAGGCCCGAGATTGCTGCCGGGGATACGTTTTTCGAGTTTGTAACCGCCCACGGAGTCTTTGAACTGACCGCCATCAGTTTGTCTGCCGCAGCCGGACTACGTCTGGGCATTGGATGGATTGTGACCAACGGCCTCAGTCGCTTGGACGCATTTCGCGTCAGCGCCAAAAAAGCATTGCCAATTATTCTGGTCGCTGTTGCTCTATTTATCCTCGCTGCATTCACCGAAGGCTTTATTTCTCCCTCTCCGTTGCCATATGCAGTAAAGGCCCTCTTCGCCATTGTCAGCGCATCGCTTCTCATGTTCTATTTCGTGATTCTAGGATACCCGAGCGATTTGGAGTCCAACTCAGAAGAGAGCGTGATCTAGAATGCAACTCGACACCACCTCCATCGTCATCGCCCAGCGTTCTATCGACGAACTCCTCGACTTGAGCCTCGTCGTCGCACGCACGTACCTTCCCAAGATCGTACTCTTCGCAATCCTGGGGATCGTTCCGTTTTTCGCAATCAATTTGGCTTTGCTCTATCCGATCACCGATTACGACCGGCTCAGTATGGCATCGACCTATCGAGCCACCAATAGCGGCTATCAAGCTCGCTATCTGTGGACTCAGGTTTGCCTGGTCTACTTGCAAGCACCACTCGCCATGTGCGGCGTAACCTATTTTCTAGGTCAAGCCGTCTTCATTGAACAACCAACCCTACGTCAGGTCTTCGGAGTGCTCGCGAATCGTGCGATGGCATTGACCTGGGTCCTGGGTTTCCTGCGGGGTGGACTATTGGCGATCGCATTCGCATGCATCATCTTTGCGTCGCCTTACGCAAACACCCACGTAGAACAAACCGTTTATCTAACGTTATTCACCACCCTTGTGTTCATGGTCCGAGGTTTCCGGCCGTTCGCCCCAGAAATACTCCTGCTCGAACGCTGCCCTTTGTTCATCCGAAAGACGACATCCGCGAACGAACTTTCCTACGGCCGGAGAACCTCTTGGCTCCATTCCGGTTCCGGAGACTTGTTCAGCGTGCAAATTGTCAGCACGATTATCGCGGTCGCATTTGTTCTGCTGGCGTGCCTGGGCGCCCTCTACGTCAGTGGCGTTGTTTTCGGGATCCAAAACTGGGGTCTTTGGATGGACTTAGTCCTATTCCCACTAACCCTTTGGGTCATGGCAACATGGAGCGCAATCATTCGCTTCCTGCTCTACCTCAATACCCGAATCCGAACCGAAGGCTGGGAAGTAGAACTCAAATTGAAGGCCGAACAGCACCGACTGATCGAAAAGGCTCGTCTCATGGAAGGTGCATCATGAGTTCGCAACATTGCAAACGGCAACTGCTCCCAATCGCTATCTTCTTTCTCAGCATGCACGTCGTTGCCTCATCCTATGGAATCGCCCAATCGCCTAACGGTTCGAACCGCAAAGCACTTCGCCGTGGTACCGATCCGGTATGGGTCAACACCGACGAAGATGCCGTCACCATTCAAAGCGACCAATTGGCGCGCACCGATGTAGACGATCGACACAAATCCATCCAAGCACCCCAGTCGGGAACTAACTGGCTCGATCGACTCTTTGGAAGCAACAGTTCCTCATCGAGTTCGCCGGGCATTTTCGGAAACTTTGGAGATTTACTCGCTGCAATTTGGAGGATCCTTTGGTATCTCGTCATCGCAGCCCTGATTGTGGTAGTCATCTATTTCCTCTACCGCACCAAAGTACTTCACTCGTGGTTTGTGCGAGGCAAAACGTCCGAGAAGCGAGAAAATATTGAGCAACAACTTGCTCGCATCTCCGACCTGCCTTTCGAACTGGAGAAACCCATTGCGGGACTGCGCAGCCAAGCTGAACAATTGCGTCAACAAGGGGATTATTCGAAGGCGATTGCGTACCTATTCAGCTACGCGCTGGTTGAACTCGACGCTGGGCATCGAATTCGTTTGGAAAAAGGGAAGACGAACGGGGTGTACCTGCGCGAATTACGGCAGGAACCCGCCTTGCATGGATTTCTTGCACAGACGACTTCCGTCTTCGAGCAAGCCTTTTTCGGTAAGCATATCATCTCGAAAGAAACGTTTCATCACGTCTGGGACCAACTGCCTCGCTTTGAGCAAGACCTAGCGGTGGCCACGCGCGCAAGCCAATCCGCACCCCACAAGGCCGCAGAAGCGACGATTGCAGGGGTTGGAACATGATACGGAATCTTACGCCGATTATCCTATCGTGCCTTACCATGTTGGTTTTCAATGGATGCAGCCGACAGGTCCGTTTTGATTACGGAGAGAGTGAAGGCTACAACGCCAAGTGCAGCCCGAGCGGGCTCACGGTTTTTCGCGAGTTGGTCAAGGAGAAAGGCTTCGACACCTTCACCGTTCGCTCCTTATCGCCGGCGAACATGGACCGCCTCAACACCATCATCTGGTCCCCGGACGCCTTCCCGGTACACGACGCTGCTACCTACACCTGGTTGTCTCAATGGCTGAGCCGGGGTAACCGTACGTTGATCTACATCGGTCGCGACTATTCACCCAATGTGGACTACTGGCGCGATCTAGCAAACACGCCTCCTTCTCTCAAGAAACTCGACGATCCCGGACGTGCCGCACGGGATTGGCAAGCGTTGGAACAATCTCGGCTCGATCGTATCCGACGAGCCAACCGAGATACCATCATCATGCCTTGGTTCCGCTGGAATTGCTCGGCACAGAAAATGGAACACGTCCACGAGTTCGCAGGACCGTTGTCGAAATTTGTCGACGCGAGCAACTCAAAGATCTTCCTTAGGACCCACCCGACAGCCATCGTACCAAACGATGAAAGCGTGATTAAGAAAGAATTCGACTGGGAACCCAACGCCACCAAACCGGTTCCCACCACCAATTCTTATGAGAGAACATGGACTCAGACCGATGAGTCCCAGCAACAGATTATCGCGCAAATCCCATTTGATGATGTACCAAAAATTTCCGCGGACCTGCTGACAGGCAACGGTCGAATCCTCATTGGGACACTCCTCCGCCCTGAGTTTTTAGGAGGCAGAGTCATCGTTGTCGCGAACAACTCCCTCTTCTCAAATTATTCCATGCTGCACGAATCCCACCGCAGTATTGCCAGTTCGATTATCAATGATCTGCCCAAAGGAGGCGTTGGCTTCATCGCGGGGACATCGGACCCAATGGTCCGAGAAAACGACTTCGGCGACCAACAGCAAGGGCTCGAAATGCTCACCCTTTGGCCGTTGAATGTGATCACCATCCACGCAGCAATTCTTGGCTTGATCGCATTGATCGCTGCATTTCCAATCTTTGGACGCCCCAAGCGCTTGCGTCAAGATTCGAATACGGACTTTGGCCAACACATCACCGCCGTCGGTAAAATGCTCGAGCGCACCGGGGATGCAGATTTTGCAACACGCACCATCGCGGAGTATTTCCGCAAAGTGAAAAAGGACAGCGCGTCACCGTGGGCCACCATGGACACAGCTACCTTGACCCCCAGTTCCCCATTTGCGTCGTCGCCGACGCAACACACAGTCCCCCCCAAGAACCCAGTGGACGAGCAAGCAACACCAGTAGTGCCGGTTTCAGAGCAATCAAACGCCCCAAAGCCAACGAACTAAGTTCTGTTGATGCTTTGACGCAGGTGAAACCGCTACCTACTTTTGGTACGGAACGTAGATCTCTAAATAGCGCGAAACAGCCTCTGCCAGCACTGCAGCCGTTTCTTTCCGATTCGCCTCGATTCGATACTCGGAACCAAACTCTAGCTGAATGGCGTCGATACCTTCCGCACGATGGCTTCCGTAGGTTTGGACAATGTAACCGCCCGTAAACCCTGACTGCTCTTTCCCACCGTACGGTTTCGGGTACACACGCCACCCTAAATCATCGAGGATCCCGAAGAAACTCGCATCGCCGTTGTGCGATCCCTCTCCAAACCGCTCGCGGAGCCTCGAAACCGTTTTGCCATTCCCAGTCCCCCGAAAAACCGTCTGGCTGCTCGAGCCTTGACCGTGCAAATCCAAAAACAATCCACCTCGAAATTTTGACATGATCTCATCGCAATGTGCCCGGCAGTTTGCATGGTACCGTTCATAAGCGGGCTTGGCATCGTCGTCTTCAAAGGCAATTTCTGCCGGTCGATTTGGGTCGAGGTACTTGCGATGCGCGCTGCTTATCACGCTGTAAGGACGCGCTCCGAGCTTTTTCTCAATCGCCTGCACGACCTCCTTAGCTAACTCTTCCGTTCCACCATCGCGGCCCGTGAAGAAACCTGCTGGTCCAGTCTGCATGCCTTCTCCCTTCCGTGCAGGCACCCCAGAAATTCGCAAAACCCCGCCGTGCGGAGCGGAAATCACGATCGGCAGCGTCCCTCGCTCGACCAAGACGAGTTCCTCGATATTGGACGTCGACCGCGGCGCGATCGCCTTGGGCCGCTCTCCATCCAACTCTCCCTCAACCTGCTTTTCTTGCGCAACGCCATAACCGGTCAAAACCGACAGCGACATGGAAACCGCAAGCCGCCTTACTAGCGCAATCGCATTCCAACGTCCGCCAGTTTGTTGATTATTCTCATAACTCATCCACACACCTATCGATCTCAATCTATTCGTCAACACTGGCTCGAAGAATCCTGTCCATCAAAGCTCGGCCTATCCCAACCTCGGGCACGCTCTCACAAACTATTGCCTCGATTCCCAATCGATCCATCTCCCGGAAAAACGAGAACAGCACTCTCGCATACTCATCGACGTTCTCACAGACCTGAATAATACGCCAATCCGACACGGGGTTGGGGGACGAAAGACCGATCCATGCCCGCGACGAGGGGTTGCTCGCCCACCCCTCAGAAAGTGTGTTGCCCATCACCTCCGTCTTCAATCCCGCCACCATCACTCGGGCATGTGGTTGATAGTGACGATGCCGTGTCCCTGGAGATTTGCGCAATCGAACTTGTTCGACACCCTTTAGATCTTCAAGGGAAACAACGTCTGGACAGACAGCTTGGAGTGCCGTCAACGAAATCGCTCCATGCCGGAGAACGCATGGTGGGGATTGCGTTATGTCGATCACAGTGCTTTCCAAACCCAACTCGGTTGGCTCCCCGCATACAATGCCATCGATACGCCCCGAGAGATCATCCTGCACCGCCTCCCATGTCGTACCGCTTGGTCGTCCCGATCGGTTGGCGCTAGGAGCGACCAATGGTACGCCGGCACGACGGATCAACTCGATCGCAACAGAGTGCTTCGGCATTCGTACCGCCACCGATGGCAAACCAGCGCAAAGCACCTCGGATACCCATTCCCCTTTCGGCATGACTATCGTCAACGGACCCGGCCAAAAAGCATGAATAAGCTTCTGGGCTATCGGCGAGACTTCCTTCGCGACGCGAAATACTCCCTCTACATCAGCGACGTGCACGATCAAAGGATTATCGCTGGGACGGCCCTTTGCCTCAAAGATTCTCAAGATCGCAGCCGCGTTGGTCGCGTCCGCTCCCAGACCGTAAACCGTTTCCGTCGGAAACGCCACAATACCCCCAGCCGCAATGATGGCGGCTGCGTCACCCAATCGATCGATGCTTAATAGCGACGTTTCAATCTCGGACACGCGTCGTTCCCAATTTCGGTCGTTCCATCGCGATCGCCACATGCAAGTGGATCACTCGCCATACCGGTGGTTACCTCGCCTCGCGCTTGCCCTTCGCAAACCGTCGCTCCGAAGGGTGGTCCATCAACTTTGAAATTCGAAGCTGACGCCCCAACACCCAGGCTTTGCCTAAGGTCTTGAAAACCTCACGCGGCATACCGGCAGGCAAATCGATGGTCGAGAAATCATGATGGATTTTGATTTGTCCTATCAGATCGGAGTTCAGTCCAATCTCGTTGGCAACCGCTCCGACTAAATTTCCAGCCTTCACCCCATGAATGCGCCCTACTTCGACGCGGAACGTCTCTTTTTCACGACGCGCGTCGCCCAGATCAAGTCCTTCACCACGTTCCCCACGGCGTCCGACACCGCGTCCCTCTCCACCGGAGAACCCATCACGGTCCCCAAACCGCTCGCGTGGAGATCGCCCAGAATCTCGAAAATCCCGGCTATCTCCACCCCGTTCTCTTCGCCCGCGATCAGAATCCATTCGTAGCATCCGTTCGGAGGACTCGCTAACGAAGAAAGGCCGATCGCCTTGCGCCAGTAACGCCAAACCCGCCGCGATCTTGATCGGCGACAAACCATGCTCAGTCACGCAGTCGTTGAGCAGTTTCTCAAAAAGGTTAAATGCTTCCTTACCTGCTTCGGCAGGTACCGCAGCCTTTTGAATCATTTCTTTGAATCGTGAAACTCGTAGTGCGTTTATTTCTTTCGAAGTTGGAATCGCCATCGGCTCGATCGTCTGCCCTGCGGCACGATCGATCTCTCGCAAAAATCCACGTTGCCGCGGAGCGATAAAGATGATCGCTTGTCCGCTCCTTCCAGCCCTACCCGTACGCCCGATCCGATGCACATAAGCTTCGGAATCAAAGGGCAAATCATAATTGATCACGTGGGTGATGCGTTGGACATCCAAACCTCGCGCTGCGACATCTGTCGCCACCAAGATATCGAACACCCCTTCTTTGAGTTGCTCAATGGTCCGTTCACGCTGTGTCTGTGCGATATCACCATTAAGCGCAACGGCGGAATATCCGAGGGAACGCAAATGGTCCGACAATTCGACCGTACCGATCTTTGTCTTTACAAACACAATCATGCCATCGAAATCCTCTGCCTCGAGGATTCGCTGTAACGCCTCCGTCCGACCACGCGGTTCTACCGTGATGAAGCGTTGCTCGATATTGTCCGCAGTGCGTTGCTTGGACTCGATCGAAATCACATGAGGATTCTTGAGGTGCCGATTCGCGATTTGTCGGATTGGGTCTGGCATCGTCGCGGAGAACAATGCGATCTGTCGTGTGGCTGGACTCTGTTCCAAAATCCATTGAACGTCATCCACAAAACCCATCCGCAGCATTTCGTCCGCTTCGTCCAGCACCAAACACTTCAACATGTCGATCCGTAGACGACTCTCGCGCATGTGGTCCATCACACGCCCAGGCGTACCGACCACAACGTGTGCACCTCGCTTCAATGCATGGATTTGAGTTGCATAGGAACTGCCACCGTAAATTGGGGCAACTCGCAACCCTCTCAAATGCTGCCCATATTTCATGAACGACTCAGCAACTTGAATCGCCAACTCGCGCGTAGGGGCCAACACCAGCACTTGAGTCTCCGGGCTTTCGACATCAATCCCACTCAGCAGTGGCAACGCAAACGCGGCAGTCTTCCCCGTACCTGTTTGTGCTTGACCCAAGACATCTCGCCCTTTGAGCAAGGCCGGAATCGTCGCTGATTGGATATCTGTCGGATACTGGTATCCGGACTTGGCAAGAGCGCTGCAAATCTCACCGGGAAGTCCCAAATCGCTAAAACGGACGCGGCTATCGTCTTCTGTCCACTCCTCCGCTCCCTCGCCCCCCTCTTCTCTCTCGCCACCCGCGTCGGATTCTGAAGCGACCTCGACCAAATCCTCGGAAACACTCGTCGCAACTGCGTGCGTCAACTCCGAGAAATCAGCCGCTTCGGCGCGCAATTCCGCAACCATCTCTGAAAACAGCGGGCCGCTCGAAGCAATGTCGCTTAGGGGTGCTAGGCTGTCCGAGGTCGCATCCTTCGGCGTCGACTCAGAAACGACAAGCTGTGCGACTTTCTTCTTTTTCTTTTTCTTGGCCTTCACACCGTCAGAGGCCCCTGGAGCAGCGCTTCCGCCATCCATCGCACCTTCAATAGATCCCAAAATCTCCGCTGCAAGCGCAACATCATCCGCCATCACTTCGATGGATTTCATCCTAGAACCTCACGTATTCGAAATCGATTTGCCAACTTTCCGTTGGTTGCCCGGAAACATAACCGGACAAAAACCTGGGAAAGACTGGCTCGACTCAACGTGAAGACCTCGCTCATTCCTCGAGGTCTCGCCCCCTAGAGGTAGCCGAAATTTCGACTACCCATCAGCAACCATCGCTATTCGCGACCCGGCTGAAACTATCGGCTGAGAATTTGAACCTTACTTTCCAAGCTTTTTCTACTTTGCTCCCCGATACTAACGGTGAGGCCCAATTTGGCTAGGGGAAAAACCCATTTTTTGGAAACTCGGCAGAACCAGTACCCCACTATCCAACCCGCGCGACCACCAGGACGGATCGACCCGAACCCTCTGTCGCAATGGCGAACGCGTCGGATCAATGGCAGAAATCGGAATCCTTGCTATAAAATCAGCTCCAAAATCAAGGTTTCTTTCCGTCAGTCCACGCGCCGCACCCAACTCAATACTTCCTTATTTTTTGACTCAGGAAATACAAGCAATGTCCGAATTCCGCACCGAAGTCGACTCCATGGGCGAAGTCCTCGTACCGGCAAATGCCTACTACAGCGCCCAAACCCAGCGCGCCGTCGAGAATTTCCCCATCTCCGGATGGCCCCTTCCAACCCCGCTCGTCCGAGCCATGGCCCGCGTGAAATTGGCGTGCGCTGCGGCGAACAACGATCTTGGCAAGCTCACTGGCTCTGGGAAAAACCCGTTGCAGGTAGAGCAGGTTCAAGCCATGTTCCAAGCGTGCCAGGAGATCGTCGATGGCAAAATGGACAACCAATTCCCAGTCGATGTTTTTCAAACGGGATCCGGTACCTCGAGCAACATGAATATCAACGAGGTCATCTCCAACCGAGCCATCGAAATCCTAGGGGGAGACCGCTTCTCGAAATCCAAACCCATTCACCCGAACGACCACGTGAATATGGGGCAAAGCACCAACGATACCTTCCCGACAGCGATCCACGTGGCAACCGCCTGCGAAATCCACGAAAGACTGATCCCCCAACTCCGACGCTTGCATAAGATCTTGGCGGACAAGGCTCAGGAGTGGGATAAAATTATCAAGATCGGTCGGACACACTTGATGGATGCAACCCCGCTGCGACTCGGTCAAGAGTTCGGGGGATTCGCCCGACAGATCGCCCTCTCGATCGATCGAGCGAAGACGGCTGCTGCTGCGGTTTATGAATTGCCTGTGGGAGGTACCGCTGTCGGTAGCGGAATCAATACCCATCCCGAGTTCGGCCATCGTGTCAGCGAGCATTTGGCAAAACAAACCTCAATTCCATTTGTCGAGGCTGCGGATCACTTCGAGGCCAACGCGCAGCGAGATGGACTCGTCGAATCCCACGGTCAGATTAAGACCATCGCGATGACGCTATTCAACATCGCCAACAATATTCGATGGTTGGGCTCCGGACCTCGTTGCGGATTCTTTGAAGTCATCCTGCCCGACCGCCAGCCAGGCTCCTCGATCATGCCGGGTAAAGTCAATCCTGTAATGTGCGAAAGCATGATGCAATTGACCGCACGTGTGATCGGGAACGATAGCACCATGACCCTTTCAGGGGCCGCGGGCGGCAATTTCCAATTGAATATCATGATGCCAGTCATGGGGCACGCCATGCTTGAGAGCATCATGCTACTGTCCAACGGAATCAGCGCGTTCATCGAGTTCTGCATGGATGGCCTCGAAGCCAACCCAACAGCTTGCGAATCGAGTGTCGAGCAAAGCCTCTCCATGGTTACCAGCCTCAATCCTTATATCGGTTATGAAAAGGCGGCCAAGCTGACCAAAGAGGCATTCGCATCCGGAAAAACCATCCGCGAGCTATGCTTAGAACAGCAGATCCTGGAACCTTCGGAATTGAACAAGGCCCTGGATCCGTTCTCCATGACTCAACCTCATCCGTAATTTTTTATTGAGGAAAGTCGTAGTTCAAGGGATCGGGTTCTGAGATCGCGCAGCGATCAGTTCCGAGCCACGCGTGTTAGCAAGTGGCGACTGGAAGCTAGAGCCCGCAGCCCCCGGCACTAGCCAGGATCACTGCCTCGATACCAGTTACGATCCATTAGCCGTAACGATCACTCCGCAGCGTACCTCCACCCGGCGCTCACGCTGAGGGCTCCGACTTGCTTCGCAGAGCGATGCAAGTGAAATCCCTTCGCACCGGGAAAATCATTGGTCGCGACTACCCTTGATCACGGCGCCAGCGTCTGGATCGTCGATGCTGCGCTTACCGGTTCTGGCAAATTCGCGGACCGAACCGTCGCAATCATCTTTCCTTCCGATACGAGTTGGTGCATCAAGGTGATCGTATACGACAACTCCTCTTGCGCCCGCAAGGATAATATCGGATCGAGTCGGATGACTCGACCAGTATCGTCAAACTGATAACCCGATTCTGCTTGGCCTCGCAGATCCATCATGCGAACCCCCTCAGGTAGCTGAATCTGCGTTTCCACACGCTGCTGAATGGTATCGGTTTGGTTACGAATGCGTATCACGTACCGAGATTCTTGATTGAGACGAACTTGATTAACTACCGGCTCGATCGCTACGAGCAATCCCGACGCAACGGCCGTCGGTGCGACTACCGCCGGATTGGATGGTCCACCTAGACTCGGTCCCGACGGCGGAATTGCTGCCGCACCGACTCCAACCCCAGCGGTTCCACCACCTGATATCGGGATACCTACGTTCTTCATCACCCGAACCGCTCGATCCTCGGTCTCGACGAGACCGACCACCTGCGCATCCGCCGAAGGTGCCGCTCCATTGAAATTCACTTGGAACTCTTGCGAGCCACCCGCAGGCAACTCCACCAGACGCCATCGGAGCAACTGATTTGCATAACTAGGCTCAAAACCCGCCGATGCTCCACTAGGTGAAAGCGCTGGATCGTACTTCACCGATACAAACAGATTTCGGATCGCCACCGGGCCAGTGTTTCGAACGATCAGTTGTACCGATGTCGCCGTATTCAGCGCAATGACGTTAGCTCCGGTGCTGCAGCGCATCTCGACACCGACTTGTGGAATACGTTGCGGCCCAGCCACCCCGCGAACATTTGCTTGTGCCGCAGATAGTACTTGGCGAGCAGACAATGCGGTCGCTTTCACTGAAAGATCGCCCTCGCGTTCGACGACAAATTGCGCGGAGAGGTCGACGCTTTGGCCTGGCGCCAAATACCCTATCTCCCTAGTAACTTCTCTCGCGCCATCTCGGATATGACTTAAACCTGGCGAGGCCTCGAGCAGCAACGAAAGGTCCGTTACGGTCTGATTGCCAGTGTTGGTTAACTTTATATTGAAGGTCGCAGGTTCTCCGATCCCGGCTTGGGTCGTCGTTGGGTCTGGATTGATGCTGAGCGCCAGCTTGGGCTTCTGCACTAGTGTGGATACGATCGCTTCTTTCGCAATGCTCGGGGCAGCATTGACCTGGAATGCAACCCTCGCATCAAACTCGGCCAATGCTTCCACAATAACCTGGACATCCAACGCTTGACGCGGGCCCAACACGCCAATGTCCCAAGCAAGATTGGTGGCGGTTTGGCTGGTCGGATTCGGGGTGACGCTCTTAATCTCCATACCGTTGGGCACCATCAGTCTCAGCACCACGTTTTCCGCTTGCGCCATCCCGTCATTTTGAAGGGTCACTGCATAGGCCAACGGTTGACCGGGTACTGCGGTCTCAGGACCGGACGCCGTTAGCGTCAACTCAGGAGACGTCCAGGAGATCTCGACGGTACTTCGCCCGATCGGCAACTCAGGCATATTCTCGGAGCCTTGAGGTGGACGGACCACCTCGACCTCGATGAGCGCTGACCCGTTCGGTTTTGAAATCATTCCTGATTGCAGCATGTTGACTACGTCGACCACCGCATTTCCATTGCGATCGACTTGCTTCTCGAACACCTCGCCGTACTGCGGAAGGAATCGGGCGATGTCCGGGTTGAGAGAACGGTAACGAACAATCCATCCGTCCGCAGGTGCGAAACCTCCCGAACGAAATACTTTGGTGACCAACTGGATCGACTGTCCGCTCGGAGCCATTTGCACTCGAGGGAACTCCCACGAGGCATCGACCCAATAAATAGTTGCCGTTTGTCGCCGTTGATCCCACGCCTCGCTGTCGGGAGCCATGACCGTTACCTTGGAGACCCCCTCGGTCGGACTCGACAGACTCAACCAGGTTTGTCCAAGTCGAATCGGGAGATCATCGTCTGTTTTCGCCGTACCTCGCGTGATACGTCCCGCTTCGCGACTGGTCAGCCCCCTCGCAAAATCCACATCGATCTTGCCCAGCGTAGGTCCAGATGCCTTTTTCCAGAAATGCTGCTCTTTCTTGCTCTCTTTACCAGCGTCCCCGACATCGATAATCTGGCCAACGCTTTCCGGCGAGAGCATCCATTCGATAGGCTCACCGGTGACGAGCATCCCGTCTTTGCCGCAAATCCCGGCGAGCAGCAGCACCTCGCCTCCCACGGGAGCAACGATCTTCGTCGGCGTTAGCAGCAACTGTCCACAACGGGCTCGACTCTCGTCCAAATCCGCTTGCTTGCCAGCGCAAAGCTTGCACCCTTGTTTGCCATCCTGCGCGGAAACACCGTGCAAGCACTTTTTTGGCTCCGGAGGCGTCGGGTACGCGGAACCTTGGGACGGATAACCGTTCGCGGGATTATGTGGGGACACCAGCGTGGTTGTCTGCCCGGAAAAAATAGTCCCACCATTTGGATTGATCGCAGGCAACGACAACGTCTTGCAACCCACCAACGCAAAGCAAATAATTAAAAATAACCAATAACCGAAATAGCTCTGCGAAGTGGAATTGCGTCCCCCCGCACTACCCCGCCGCGGGGTACGCTGAATCAGCTCTCGTGTTATCCAAATGGGGCCGACGTGGAACATCCGATGTCGCTCTACGAATCCTGATACTCTATCGAGCTTCCTAAGCCCGCGGCTCGAACAGCTCGGCAGCGGGAAGCACTCCTCCGAGAGAAGCGTCTATGGAGAGTACCCCATTCTAAAAACCGAGTTTCAATTTTTCTTGGAGGCTCCATCGACAAAAGTCCTTCGGCCCAGTGACCATGACGCTTCTGCGAGGTGCGCGTGATACATGCAAAGTATCGAATGCGCCGGCGATGTAATTTTTCTGAAATTCTCTCAAGTGTCGCGTCGATAGATAGGACAACGCAAGACTCTGCAATGATTGCAGTGCAACGGTTCGCACTTTTCCCAACCCTTCAACAACCCGCGATCCAACGATCGCTCCCTCATGAAATCACTTTCCACCGAATGGATTCTCGTGGTCGCGATGTTGATCATCGGCGCATCCTCAGGATGTAGAAATACGCTTCCCAACGACCGACCCAGCCGTCTTTGGGAGGTTGCCGCTTCGCAACAGCATGTCGCTTCCCAACAGCCTAGCAGCTACGCACCGCCCGCGGTTCACCGCTAATCCTCATCGGGCGGAATCGACGCCTCCCGCCCATGGTCTGGATACGCAACTCGCAAGCATCCACATCGATTCCGATCGAAGCATCCCCCGAGGTTCTATAGCTGCTCCACTCTCCGTAGACTTGCTGTAAACAGGAAAGACAAACGAAGTGGCCGCACAGCAATCGAGAAAGAACGGTGAGCAGAAAAGAGTGCGGGAGCCCTTACATGGCTCCCGCAACCGGCATTCTGCCAACCGACTAGACCCCGTCGAACTGGTAATATCCTAGATCGCGAGGAGCAACCGACTGGGTGCTTCGAGGTAGGCGATGATATCGTTGAGGAACCGAGCGGCTGTCGCACCGTCGACCAATCGGTGATCGTACGCCAAGCTCAACGGCATCATGAGCCGAGGCTTGATGGAGTCATCGTCCATGACGGTTGCCAATTTTCGAGACCGTCCAACCAATAGGATGGCAACTTCAGGCACATTCACGATCGGCGTCGAATAGGTACCACCGATGGCGCCCAAATTGCTGATGGTAAACGTTCCACCTCGGAGATCACTGACAGCGAAATCGTTGTTCCGAACACGCGAGGAAAGGTCCGAGAGCGCATAAGCGATATCCGGAATCGACATCCGATCTGCATTTTTCAACGTGGGAACCACCAGCCCCCGATCGGTATCGATTGCGATGCCGAGATTGACGTAATCCTTGTAGATGATCTGCTCGTTTTCGGTATCAATTACCGCGTTCAAAGCCGGATGGTGCTTGAGGGCGGTCGCGATCGCTTTGATCAAGAAAGGCATCGTCGTGAGTTTGATCCCGCGCGATGCGTAATCGTCTTTGCTGGTTTGGCGAAACGCCTCTAATTCCGTGACGTCGGCATCATCGAAATTGACGACTCGCGGTACCGTCGACCAGGACTTGTCCATTTGGTTCGCAATGGTCTTGCGAATCTTGGTCATCCGATCGACACGGATAGGACCATAATCGTCCGTCGCCGGAACACCCGGTTTGCCATCAGCGGCAGGTTTCGCTCCTGCATTGGCCTTGGGAACGGGCGCTGTTTCGACCGCGGTGCTCGCGGATGCCCCTTTTTGGGCATGCGCCGACTGATTGGCATGACGCACGACGGCGAGCACGTCTTCGCGAGTGATTCGACCACCATCTCCGGTTCCGGAAACGCCGCCGAGATCGACGCCGACTTCACGCGCGAAACGACGGATTGCAGGTCCTGCGGGAATGACATCATCGCCGAATGGGGACGATTCAGCCGCGGGCGCAGCCACGCTTGCAGTGGCGACAGGAGTCACTGGCGCGGGTGGCACAACAATCGGTGCTGGCTTGACCGGTGCCGGGCTGGGAGCCTCAGCAACAGGTTTGGGAGCCACGGGTGCAGGAGCCACCACTGGCGCTGCAGGAGCAGCGGCTTGGGCAGGCGCTGCGGGTACCACTGGATTTGCAGCGGCAGGTGCACTGCTCGCTTCCAGCGTAACAAAAACCTGGCCGACCTTAACCGTCTCACCCTCTTTCACCGCGATCGAAAGGATCTTGCCTGCGGCAGGACTGGGAACCGATACGGTCGCCTTGTCCGTTTCCATCTCTAACAACGACTGCTCTTTCTTAACAACATCGCCAACCTTAACGAGGACCTCGAGAACATCTCCAGATTCGATTCCTTCGCCGAGCGACGGGAGCTTGATTTCGGTAGCCATGAACTTCGCTTGATCTATCGTCTAATGGATTGAAACATCAAAGGAAAACGTGCACACAGGATCGTTGCAGCGGGCATCGCCGCACCAACGTAGAACTGACTTTACGCAAACAATGGATTCTGCTTTTCTGGATCGTATTCCAAATCGCGAATCGCCTGAGCGACTTCGGAACCAGGAATGGTTCCTGCTCGGCTCAGCCGATACAGCGATGCAATCGCAACCGATGCCGCATCCACTTCAAAGTGGCGACGCAACGCTGGACGCGTTTCGCTTCGGCCCATACCATCGCACCCCAAAACGTAGTAGTCCTGTTGCAGGTACGGCATCAACTGTTCACCAACAGCGCGGACGTTGTCACTCGCGGAAATGATCGGTCCGGCAATACCTTCGAGGGCTGTTTGAATGTAACTCTTCTTGGCAGGCTGGTCCGGATGGAGCATGTTCCATCGTTCGCAGCTCTGGGCATCGCGACGCAACTGCGTGTAGCTGGTTACACTCCACACATCGCTAGCGATTCCGTACTTCTCAGCCAAAATCTTTTGAGCTTCGAGAACATGTCGCAGGATGGCACCGGAACCGAAGAGTTGCACTCGCCCCCGAGCACCCTCCACCTCGACCGACTTAAACCGATAGATTCCGCGAATGATTCCTTCCTCAACACCCTCAGGCATTGCAGGCATTTCATAATCTTCGTTGTGGACCGTGATGTAATACAACGCAGTCTCGTTCTCTTGGTACAGACGCCGCATCCCATCCAAAACAATGACCACTGTCTCGTAGGCCCACGCCGGGTCGTACGCACGAACCGTGGGGAACGCCATCGCATTGAGGTGACTGTGCCCATCTTGATGCTGCAACCCCTCGCCATTGAGCGTGGTGCGTCCCGCAGTACCTCCGATGAGGAAGCCTTTGGCTCGCATGTCCGCTGCAGCCCAAATTGAATCTCCCACTCGTTGGAAACCGAACATGGAGTAGTAGATGTAGAACGGAATCATATTGATGCCGTGGGCCGAATACGCTGTACCCGCCGCCACAAAACTGCTCATCGACCCGCACTCGGTGATCCCTTCTTCAAGGATCTGACCGTCGCGAGCTTCTTTGTAGTACGCCAACTGATCCGAATCGACGGGCTCGTACAACTGGCCAGCATGTGCGTAAATGCCGATCTCTCGGAACATCCCTTCCATACCAAAGGTTCGGGACTCGTCGGGAACAATCGGCACAATGTTTGGACCGATCTTCTTATCCTTGACCAAACGCCCCAGCAATCGTACGAACCCGTTGGTGGTCGAGATTGTCTTGCCATCCAGCTGCTGGTTCATGAACTTGCGATACTCGTCCAGCGCCGGGGTTTCCGTCGTCGGATGGGATGTCGGTCGGCTAGGGACCGGGCCTCCGAGGGCAGCGCGACGTTCCTTCAAGTACTTGATCTCGATGCTTGTTTCGGGCGGCTTGTAAAAAGGAGCCGTCGCCACTTCGTCGTCCGAGATGGGAATCCCGAATCGACTTCGGAACTCCAGCAATTCCTTCTCGTTCATTTCCTTTTGATTGTGAGCGATGTTGCGTCCTTCACCCGCCTCACCCAGACCGTAACCCTTGATGGTTTTGGCCAAGATCACCGTCGGCTGACCCTTGTGCTCCACAGCTGCCTTGTACGCGGCATACACTTTCTCGGGGTCATGGCCACCACGCTTCATTTTCTGAAGCTTTTCATCCGAGTAATTAGCGACCAGATTCAACAGCTCTGGATGCTTCCCGAAGAAATGATCGCGGATGTACGAGCCGGGCATCCCCGTGTATTTTTGGTACTGCCCATCGACCACCTCGGTCATACGCTGCGCCAAAAGCCCAGACTCGTCATGCTCGAGCAACGGATCCCAATCCGTCCCCCAAACCACCTTGATAACGTTCCAACCAGCCCCTCGGAACACGGCTTCCAACTCTTGGATGATCTTGCCGTTTCCGCGCACTGGTCCATCGAGACGCTGCAGGTTGCAGTTCACGACGAAGATCAAATTGTCGAGCTTTTCACGAGATGCCAGCGTAATTGCACCTAGCGTCTCGGGCTCATCGCACTCCCCGTCACCCAAAAACGCCCAAACCTTTTGCCCCTTGGTGTCCTTTAGACCACGGTCATTCAGATACTCATTGAAACGGGCTTGGTAAATCGCCATGATCGGCCCCAAGCCCATCGATACCGTCGGGTATTCCCAGAACTCAGGCATCAACCAAGGGTGCGGATAACTGCTCAACCCTCCCCCAGGCTGCAGCTCCCGACGGAAATTTTCTAACTTGCTCTCGGCAAGCCGTCCTTCGACGAACGCTCTCGAATACATCCCGGGCGACGCATGGCCTTGGAAGTAAACAAGATCCCCCGAGTAGCCCGACTCCCCGCGCCCGCGAAAGAAGTGGTTGTAGCCCACCTCGTAAAGTGTGGCGCTACTGGCAAAGGTGCTAATATGCCCACCTTGACCTTTGTTTTTCTTGTTCGCCCGCACCACCATGGCCATCGCATTCCAACGAATGATGCTCTTGATGCGGCGTTCCAGCTCTCGATTCCCTGGGTAAGCGGGTTGCTTCGACGGGGGAATCGTATTCACGTAAGGGGTCGAAGTCTCGATCGGAATCTCGACACCGTCACGTCGTGCCCGATTCTCAAGGGCCTTGACCAAGTACCGTACACGATCTGCTCCGCGACTCTTGTAGACGTAATCGAGCGAACCAAGCCACTCACTCGTCTCCGCCGGATCCACGTCAATCGGTGCCTCCACTTGACCAGATGCAGCCAACACCGAAGGATCTGCCTCGCCCAAGAGTTTCGCGTCGGACATTGATTTGTATTCTCTAGATGGAAAAGTTTAACGCGATCCCCACACGGATGAACCGCCAACACAGTTCGCCATTGTCTCGAAATCCACCGTCGCTGGGAAGACGATTCGCTTCGCTTTTCGGCGAGAGATGCGCGAAAACCTCAAGTCGCGGGGCGTTTGCCACAAGCCACCTAACCCTTGAATGATCAACGGTTTGCGTCGCGATCCATCGATTCTCAACGCTCCTTGTTTCGCTGTTTGATAAAATCCAGGCAATCGCCAAAGCACTAAAGCAAGTATTGCCGCCTCAAACAACCAATAAGGCGTTCCTATCGTCCGCTGACCGGCATTCCTGGTGCGTCAATCCATTGCGCACCCGACATGAATCGCGCCAAACAATTGGGCTGCACGGAGCCGAAGGCGGGAAAGCAAATACGGTCCTTCACCTCGGACCCACTGCTATTAGCTATAAGCCCACTCCTATTAGCTATAAGCCCATCAAATTAGCTACAAGCCCATCAAAGGTTACTTGTCAAACAGCTTCTCTTCGGCCGACAGCGGAGTCCGCTTGTCACCCTTGTTGTCCGCTCCCATGGTCATGGTTAATGGATCCAACCCAGTCCAAACCGGCGCTGCGGTCACCACAGTAGCGGCGATTTGGAAGCCTTGAGCTAACCACAGAACAACACCCGTTCCGATCACAGTTTGCACCACAGCCGTCGTACTCAACTCAATCGAAGTATCGGTTTCGCTACGTCGGCCGTCTCGATCCCTCGTACTTGGATTCGAAATCTCCTCGCTGAAGCGAGCCCTATCGCTGCCACGACTGCGAGCAACTCGCTCTGCGAAGCTCGCATACTCGAACCTCGTTTCCTGAACCTCCATGGTCGATTCCGCTCCTGAAACCAAGCTACCAATGAACGAAACCGCTTGCACCGTCTTTTCTGCTTCCGCGACAGTGTTCGAAGTATCGGTTCTCGCGATAGACTCTCCGACGATATTAGCAACAGTCACTGCTGCAGCTTGAGTCTCCGCTGAATCAGCGCTTGATGTAACCGCCGCTGTCGACGAATTCGTCGATGATGTCGAAAGCGCTCCAATCGTGGTGGCATAACCAACGCCCTCCGCTAACGTCTTGCTATTGTTACTAGTGGCGTCCGCAGTCTCCTTCGAACTACTACCCGAATCGCTCGAGGTCGTGCCAGGAAGTGTCTTCGGGAGATCGATTACGATTTCAACCGTAACCCAATCGGAGGCTAACAAGCCATCGCTCAGCTCATAGACAAACGTCAAAGTTCCTACGTATGCTCCGTCAGGCTGGTAGAAGAACGATCCATCCGGATTGAACCGAATCGTCCCCTTGGCAGGAGCCGTTACCAATCTCGCGACCATCGCATCCCCTTCAGGATCGCTGTCATTCCGGATGACACCAGGTTCACCTTCGTTGATTCGATCGATGTACGTCGTAAAATATCGATCACTAGTCCCTATCGGCTTCTCATTAACATTGAGCAAATTCACTACAAAGGTGCGATCGATGAACAGCCCACCAATATCTGTTGCTCGAACCACGACCGAATGCGATGCAGAAGCCTCGAAATCCAACTGGCTACCATCCTTCACTCGCAACTCACCTGTCGCCGCATCGATCTCGAACCGACCGTTGGCATTGTTGATAAGTCGATATCTAGCCACATCACCAAAGTCCACATCCTCCATATGAAGCTGGCCGACCAACGTCCCGTTAGCCGAGTTCTCGTCGATCGTCAGGCCGGTAGGCGTGATCTCAAAGGGAGTGTCGTTCGCACCCAGAAGTGTGATGCTAACTTGATTGGTATCGGTCAAACCACCCGCATCGACAACGGTGTATGTAAACACATCGGTCAGCGCATCGCTGAGTAGACGCAACCCTTGCACATCAGCATTGGTCTCGTCGATCACGTAAATATACGAGCCATCGATGCTGATCGAGATCGAGCCATAAACCCCAGTCACGCTCACGCCAACATCAGCATTCGCCGCCGAAACCAGCCCTGCAACAACGCCAGCCACCGACTTCGTCTCCCCATCGCTATCGGAATCGGTATCCGTATCATTATCAAGCACATTCCCAACGGCATTCGCCCCAGCGGTACCATTGAATGCACCACCCTTCTCAATCGCGGTCCCCTGGTCGGCGTTCGCGACAGGATTATCGTTCCGTCCCCGAATCGTTACGGTTAGTTGGTTCGTATCTGTAAGTCCTCCGGCGTCGGTCACCGTATATGTGAACACATCGGTCAGCGTTTGCCCCAGTAGTCGCAACGCTTGAACAGCCACATCATTTTCATCGGTGATGTAAGAATAGCTACCGTCAGCCATAATGGTGATAGAACCATACTCACCAAGAACTACCGCTCCAACATGACCACTAGCATGCGATGCCCTACCAGCAACCAAACCGGCAACTAACTTAATCTCCCCGTTGAGATCGGAATCGACGTCGGTATCGTTGTCGAGCACATTTCCCACTGCATTGGACCCCACCAACTCATTGAATACCCCCCCCCACTCAATCGCGGTCCCTTGATCGGCATTCGCAACCGGGTTGTCATTCCGTCCACGGATCGTGATCGTGACTTGGTTGGTATCGGTCAGCCCACCAGCGTCCGTCACCGTGTAGGTAAACACATCGGTCAGCGTCTGGCCGTTGATCCGCAATGCTTGCACGGCCGTGTTCGACTCATCGATCACATACGTGTACAAACCGTTCGAGTTGATCGTAACGGCTCCATAAACCCCGGTGACACTCGAGGCTACGGCGCCGGTTGCGTACGAGGCAGTACCTGCCAACACGCCTGTCACGTTCTTTGTTTCGCCATTCGCGACGGTATCCACGTCGGTGTCGTTGCTCAGCACATTGCCGACCGCATTCGAACCGGACGTTCCATTAAACACGCCGCCCGACTCAATCGCGGTTCCCTGATCCGAGTTGGCGACAGGGTTGTCATTCCGTCCACGGATCGTGATCGTGACTTGGTTGGTGTCGGTCAGCCCACCCGCGTCTGTCACCGTGTAGGTAAACACATCGGTCAGCGTCTGGCCATTGATCCGCAAGGCTTGGACGGTGG
>CAIYZV010000394.1 GCA_903930765.1 uncultured Pirellula sp. | reverse complement strand
TTGCGGAGGGGACTCGTCTAAGAGCGCCGTTCAATCTGCGAACCCAGCGGCGAAGCCACCCTCCGGGACTACGACCGTGACCAATGCGGACGGCACGACCTCGGAGACGGCTTCCAACAACAAGATCCAGGATCCTGTTGAATAGCTATTCTTGAGAAAAATGGGGCGGTATTCGATTCCACCCTGTGAATATTACTGAAAAGGGGTGTCGAGAAATCGGCACCCTTTTTTGTTTGCCTGTTTCTAAGGTCGGTGGGTAAATCACATCTCAGCGAACGTCGATCTATTAGAATGAATCTGTTCCGTTTGGGGCGAGTCCGATTAAGGGCGTTGGTTTGGGCTTGTAGTTTTGTTTTAGGTTTTGCTGTGTGTGGGGGTGCTGCATGGGCGAGCATGCGATTCGAAGACGTCAGGGATTTACTCTTGTTGAGCTCTTGGTGGTTATCGCAATCATTGGGGTGATGGTGGGGTTGTTGATACCGGCAGTACAAGCTGCGCGAGAGTCGGCTCGCCGTATGACCTGCTCCAAGAACCTACGCGAAATTGGGTTGGCCACCATGAATTTCGAAAGTGCATTCAAGCGATTACCGGCCGGTATTATGACGCCAGGACCGCGCGAGACTCCTTTTCAAGGCGCTTATCCATCCGCTCCACTAGCGGTCGAGTGGAATCAGCATACTGGGATTGGGCATTTGGTTCATATCCTTCCCTACATTGAATTGCTGCCCCTATTCCAAGTCTTCGAGACGGAATTGAATCTCAATCCGGATGTGAACGGCGTCGGGGCTGCGTCAGGATCTGAGCGTCAGATCAGAAATGTTTACTGGTGGAATAACGATTACGGTATTTCGCCACCGGCCCAAGCATCCGCATGGAGTTCCTCACAAAACAATATCCCTGTTTTTTTATGTCCCTCGGATATCTCCGATCAAGGCCTTGAGTATTCGATCCTTTTCCAGTTCGCCTACACCAATTCTGCTTCCTCGTTGCCGGTGCATAGCTATTACTACGAGTCGACCCCATTTGCAGATTGGCATCGAACTGTGGGCAAGACGAACTATCTCGGCTGTGCCGGTCGATCCGGATTGACGGGTTCTGCTGCTCTCGATCCGCCTGCGCCTGCCGGTGCAAATTTGGGAGCGGAAGGTGTGACCTGCGATGATCTGATGGGATGGTGTCGCGTTCGAAGCAGTACGCGATTGCGGGATGTTGCGGATGGAGCGTCCAATACCTTCTTTTACGGAGAGGTGACAGGAACGTGGCGAAAACCTAAAACCAACACGAGCCGACAGTTTTCGTTTTGGTGGGTCTCCAATGCGGGGATGATCACGCGATTCATGATCCCCAATCCTTCTAGCAGTGTGGAATGGTTGCAGGCCACCCAGTATGGCGAGGGAAGGAAATTTCATAGCTTGCATGGATCAGGGCTTCACATGTCCCGCTGTGACAACTCGGTAAGCCTGATCCCGTTCTCCATGGAGGGCAAGTTGTGGTACATCATGGGAGGGATGCGTGAAGGCTCGGGTGGGACCGCAGAAGAGTAGCATGTCGTTTATACACGCTACTCAAACGATCGCTACTCCAGCGTGAGCGCATCCATGCAGTGGTAGCCTTTCCATTGCAGGTGGAGCAGATCCACTGCGGAGGGTGAAGGTGTCGCGGTAAGCGTCATTTCGCCGTCCCACGCGACCACTTGCGGAACGCCTTGAGAGTCCAATGCCGCGCAGAGGGCCGCGCGATGCCCCAGAAACTCGCAGTACGCGAGGCCTTGGATCTCCTGGAAGCCTTGGCCGCTCAACTCCTCCGCAAGTCGGTTTGCTTCTCGGGCGGCAAAGGATGGGATTCGGTCCCAACGGTAGCGAGCTTCCGACGGATCTTCGACGTCGTGCGCTAGGAAAATCTCGTAGCATCGGTCGGGAGAAAGATGGTTGAGATCCAGCGAGAAGGCTTGGCTGAACGGACCGGAGAATCCGATGTTGGAGTGGGTGGTTTCACCGAGGTAGTACTCAAATCGGATCAGAAAGCATTCTTGAGGGCCATCAAACCCCGGCCATACCAAAGTTCTCTGTTCCACCAATTCCAAATGATGAGGTGGGATTGAGAATTGATCCGGTTGGCTCAGCCAAAGCGCGAGAGCTGATTTTGCTTTGGCGAGCGAGGAAAGCCATTGGGGATCAATGCGTTCATCGATTCCGAGTTCGTGTGCATAGGCGAGGATCCGTGGTCGGGATGCATCGTCCGAGACCATCCCGAGCAACAGATCTCGAGCTCTTTCCTCTCCTAGCTTCGCCAATGCAAAAGCCGCCTCGACCTTGATCCGTCGATGGCTCAAGTCGAGTGCTTGGGTCAGCTTCCCGATCGCTCGCGAGTCACCGCTCAGAGCAAAGAAATCGCAGAGGGAGACCACTAAAGAAACGCTGTTGAAAAGAATCCTTTGGATCTCAGCGACGGAATTGGAAAAGCGTCGTGGGTCTTCTTCCATCGCTGCCAATTGTTGAGTAACGCCACCCAGAAGGTTAAGCAGGGAATCAAATCGGCTTGCGGCGGGGTGTGGGTTTACCCCGCGCTCTCGGACCAAGAGGTTGGCGAGATCCAGAGCGGGCGACAGAACCGCGGGATTGGTCGAATCGAGTAACCTCGGGAACACGTCGGACACGTTCCACTTGTCGGTTTGAACCAATGCGGTAATGGCCAAGGAAGTATCGGTCCAATCGCGAGGGGGATGGTCCACCAAAAGGTCGACCCCGACACGGACAGCTTTCGGTTCGGAACAGGATAGGATCGCTTGCAAAAGTCGACCTTCGCAATGCCGAAATCCCTTGCCCAGAAACATCATGTAGAGTGTGGATGCCTTTTGGGCCGTAAGTAATTGGACCAGCCTGTTTCCTTGTTCGTCAAAGGAGATCGAGGCCGAACGGATCAAATCGACGAACCACTGGGCGATGAGGCTCAGTGTTTGCTCCGCGATCGCTTTGACCCGTTCGCCACCAACCACATCGCCGCCAACCACATCGCCGGCCCCGTGAGTGACGCCGTGAGTGGCACCGTGATCTGGGATTACAGAGTCTGGGATTACAGAGTCTGGGATTACGGAGTCGGGGCCGCTTAGTCGTTCTCGAAGATTGGGCATTGCCAGTAGCAATTCCGCAAAAAGCAACGAAGCGATCGGTTCGTCTGGGGGGGGCAATTCGAACTGCCGTTGGCTGGATTGAGAGTTCTCGGAGGCGGACTCCAGGGCGAGTTCGAGGCGTGTCATGGACTCGCGAGCCCAGATTTGGTGTTCGGGAGAGAAATCGATTGGGATGAATTCCATGTCAAAGTTGCATCTTTGGATTGATGAAGTCAGGGTCGAGACGGTATCGTAACATGATCGATGATGAAACCATCCCCCAAATAGGTATCCATGAACCATCCCGCGCCCGAGCATTTCTCGGAACTTAATTTATCCCCCATCATGATGAGGGCCTTGGCAACGATGGGATGGGCCAAACCCAGCCCCATTCAAGCTGGCGTAATTCCTTATGCGCTCGAGGGATACGACATCCTCGGTCAAGCTCGCACGGGGACGGGAAAGACCGCTTCGTTTGCGATTCCGATCCTTGAGCAATTGGAGCCACTCTCAAAGCATCCGTTACCGCAGGCGTTGGTGTTGGTGCCGACCCGCGAGTTGGCCGCTCAGGTTCATGGTGAGTTTGTCAAGTTGGCTGAGGGGTGCCCGACGGAGGTGCTTGAGATCTCTGGAGGCAAGCACATGCGGCGCCAGTTGGCGGCTCTTGGCAAAGGGGTTCAAGTGGTAGTCGGAACCCCGGGCCGAGTGATCGACCACATTGAGCGGGGTTCGCTTCGCCTGGACAAATTGTGGTGCGTGGTGCTCGACGAAGCGGACCGGATGCTCGATATCGGATTCCGTCCTAGCATCGAACGGATTTTGCGACGTTGTCCTGAAAACCGGCAGACATTGCTGCTTAGTGCTACGCTCGATGAGCGTATTCGGGGACTCGCTAATCGGTACCAGTTTGAGCCAAAGATCGTCGATTGCTCCGACAAAGACGTCTCGGTGGAAACCATCGAACAGAGGTTCCTCACCGTTGCGCCCGAGAACAAGACCAGTGTGCTTTTGGAGTTGCTCGATCGGGAGAAGCCACCGCAAACGATCATCTTCTGCCGGACCAAGATCGGGACGGCGAAACTACACAATCGTTTGGAGAAGCATTTCCAGAAAAAAGGGGACAGCAACATCCGGCTCGGAGCGATCCATGGAGACATGAACCAGTCGCAACGGGACACTGTATTCCGAGCTCTGCGAGAGGGGAATCTTGATATCCTCGTCGCGACGGACGTTGTGGGTCGTGGGATCGATGTTTCGTCCATCAGCCATATCATCAACTACGATCTTCCGTCGGATTGCGATGATTATGTTCACCGCGTCGGCCGCACGGGACGCATGGGGCGATCGGGGATCGCTTTTTCGTTCGTGACCAAGGGGGAGGGTGAGTTGCTCACCGAGATTGAGCACCGGATCAACCGACTTCTCGAGCGAGACCCTCTTTCGGAACCAGTCATAACCCGCGTTGTTTCTGCGTCCGCGCCCGCGTTCAGAGAGTCTCCAGTCCTTGGAAAAGCCCCCGATTCGTTTGCTCTTCAGCGAGAGCCGACGAGCGAAGGTGCGTCGACCGAGGTGAAGCGTCCTCGATGGAATCGCGTGAAGCGCAAATCGTCTCGATAGCGTTCGGGATCACGAAGCCTTTGCGAGTTCTCGCGAGGTTTCCAATGAGCTGTCCATCGGTTCGAGAGTGCGGCAAGAACCCGCTACATCCTCGGCGGAATCATCTACCGAACAGCACTTGAGAGAGCATTGCATTCGTCGGCGCAAGTTCAGTCCGTGAGCGACGATGAGCAATAATCCGCCGATCGGAGTCATCCAAGGCTGGATCCATGTGGCGGCCAACTGGATGGGGCCAGATGCCAACTGGATGGGGCCAGATAAGGATGCTGTCGCCAATTCGGCCCCTGGGGTGGAAGTTGCGGCATCCCCATGAGCGTGATCGGAATGCGCATGACCATGGCTGTGGACGTGACCGTGGCTGTGGTCGTGACCGTGGTCATTGCCGGCAGCGGTGACGGCAGGCGTTTCGAGACGATGGTCGATGGTGCATTGAGATTCCGTCGAGCAGCAAGCATCGGGGAGCAGGAAGGCAGATGCGACGATAAAGCTCAAACCGGCGGTAGAAAGTCCCAGGATTCGGAAATCGCGGAATCGGGCAAAGCTCGGCCATATCGCGAGCGCGACCAAAACCGAACATGCGATGGCTACGACTTGGTGGAAAAACGGGCTGGCCATCCACTCGGTAAGTTTCAATGCAGGCAAGCTGGCGATCAGAAAAGGAGTCACAGCGCAATGGATCGCGCATGCTACCGAAGCGAAGATACCAAGCCGATCCTTCCACTGGCCCATGGAACCAAATCCGATCGTTTCACAAAAAGGGGTTGAGCAACTACGATTGGGGCTGGATTGAGGTCGTGACCACATGACCGACCACATGACCGACTCACCAATCCGGACGCTTATCGTACTGAAACAGCTCCTAAATGCAATCGGATTGCGAAAACATTTTAATTCCAAATCGAAGATGACTGCAAAATCGGCCTCCGGGCCTCAAATCCGCAAGAATTTTGAAGAAGTTCGCGACTGCGTCCAATCCGCAGCCGTGCGGTCGGGGCGTCTGGCTTCCTCGGTGCGCATCGTAGGGGTTACGAAGTATGTAGGAAGCCAGGAGGCGAGGGATTTGGTGGAGGCTGGATGTTGGGAGTTAGCGGAGAGTCGCCCGCAGGCTCTTTGGGAAAAGTCCGCACAGCTTCCGAGCGACGTCCGGTGGCATTTGATCGGGCATTTGCAGCGAAACAAAGTCAAGAGAACGCTGCCCATATTGGCGATGCTTCATTCGCTGGATTCTGAGCGATTGATGGAGCAACTGGTTCTCGATGCGAAGGGTTTGGGTCGACCTGTCGAAGCTCTATTAGAAATCAATGCCACGGAGGATGGCACCAAAACAGGTTTGATGCCGCCGGACGCAGCCAAGCTATTGGCTCGCTATATCGATTCCCCGGAGGTGCATTCGCAACTTAGGATACGTGGGGTGATGGGGATGAGCACGATGAATGCTTCGGCCGATCAGATTCACCGTGAGTTTGAGTCTTTGCGTAGGATGAGGGATGATTGGTCGGAGCGGTTTTCGCTCGACCTGCCAGAGCTTTCGATGGGGATGAGCGATGACTTTGAGATCGCGATCGAAGAGGGTTCGACGATGGTTCGGATCGGGTCGCGGTTGTTTGAAGCGGCGGGGGTATGAACGAATCCGAGCAATCGCGGCTGCGCGACTGCTTAGGACCTGTTCTGCTTAGGAACTGTTCCTTGTTTTGCTGGTTCGGAATGCGGCTGGGATGGCATTGAGTAAGTCGGTCGCGAGGGTGCTCGGGGTTCCTAAGGCTTCGTGGGCGATGTCAGCCGCCAACCCGTGCAAGTAAACTCCAAAGATCGACGCGTCCAGTGGCGATAGGCGTTGGCAGAGCATCGCAACGATGATTCCGGTCAATGCATCTCCACTGCCGCCGACGGCGAGGCTGGGGTTTCCGGTTTGGTTTTCGTAAATCTGATGACCATCGGTGACCCACGTATTCCTTCCCTTCAGGACGACGATCACGCCGAGTTTTGCGGCGATTTGAACGGCTGCAGCGCGTTGCTGCAGCGGTTCATCGGTGGCGGCACCGCAAAGACGCGCCCATTCACCGGGATGGGGAGTGAGGATACGGCGAGCGGGTTTTACCGGTGGTATTTTTGGGGCCAGTTCTGGGTGCTGTCCTGTGCCCATCGTTTCCTGCCAGGCCCTTTTCCAGGACAGTGAACTTTTCCAGGACAGGGAATCCGAGAGAGCATTGAGGCCATCGGCATCGATGATGGCCGTCTCATTCCATTCGCGGTAGAGCGTCTCCACCATCGCGTCGGTCGAGGAGGAGCGGCCGAGTCCGGGGCCGATGGCTAGAGCGGTGCCGGGTTTGCTGCGAGCCAAAATCAGGTCGCACGCATGGCTGGCCAAACTGCCTTGCGAGGATTCTGGGAGCCCCATGGTCATGAAGCAAGGGTTGGCTGTGGCAACGCAGGCTTGGGAGCTTTCCGGGACCGCGACCGTGACCAAGCCGGCTCCGCAGCGGAGGGCGAGTTGGCCAGCGATCGTGATAGCTCCGGTCATCCCTTGTTTCCCGCCCACCAAGAGGGCGTGCCCAAACATTCCTTTGTGGGCGTTTCCGGGGCGTTCGGCCAACGAAGGCAGGAGGTGAATTCGAGGGATTTTTTCGAGGCTGGAAACGCTCCAATCCATGGTGAACTCCTGATTTCATGCTGAGGTTTTGCCACAAAATGGTACCATAATGCACCTCGGAAGCCTCGCCGTGCGCCATAGGTCGTAAAATTCTCGGCCATGAGGCTTGTACTACAGAGTCCAATCCGACGTGCGAGTCCGCACCAGCGTTGGCGGGACCCGGCCCAAAACTCCTTCGAAAACGTCGCTCATACCCATCGTGTCCAAAGGCAAAATAGTTCTTGCTGCCATCATTTGGTTGATTGTATTGGCCATTGGAGTTTCGATTTGGAAATTGGTCATCGCTCCGATGAAGGACCAGCAGCAAAAGGAGTTGGTCAAGCAGCAGGCAGATCAGCAGATTGCAGCTACCACAGGGACCAGTCGATATCGGGCTGAGTTGAGTTTGGGGCTGGACAGTTTTTCCGGGTACGCCATCCTTCGGAGCGAGGAGTTTCGAAAGCAGCTCGCCGACCGTGGTATCCGCATCACCAACGTCGACGACGGGGCTAATTACGCAAAGCGAGCCAAGGCGATTGAGAGAGGGGAGTTGCAGTTCGCAGCATTCCCGGCCGATGCGCTGATCCAAACCTTTTCCAAGTTGGATTATCCTGCGGCAACGATTGTTGCCATCCTCGATGAGACTCGAGGTGCCGATGCGATGGTGGCTTACAAACAGAAGTATCCCGACGTCGATCGTCTCAACAACGCCGAGGTTCGATTTGTTCTCGTTGGCGATTCTCCGAGCGAGACTCTGGCGCGGGTGGTGATGCAGGACTTTGGGTTATCCAATGTCCATGCAGATGCGATCGTCAAGGTGGATTCGCCGGAGGCATTGATGGCCCGTTACCGCTCGGCGGCCCCCACCACGAATGACGTTTACGTGACGTGGGAACCCTACGTGAGCCAAATACTCGCGAACGATCAGTTGGGAGTTTTGGTCGATAGTTCTCGATTCACCGGTTACATCGTCGATACGTTGGTGGTCAGTCGTGACTATTTGTTGAAGAACGGTCCGGTGGTTGAATCGGTGCTCGAGGCATACTTTACCGCTCTGTACTCCTATCGCGAGCCCGATGCCTTGGTGAAGCTGTTGCTCGATGATGCCAAGCAGACCAAATCGGAGTTAACATCAACGCAGGCGAAACGCTTGGTGGAAGGCATTCAATGGAAGAACACGCAGGAGAATTTCGCCCACTTTGGCAAGCGAGCAGGAGCGGTGGTCCATATCGAAGATATTTTGGCCCGCATCTCGAATGTCTTGGTCAAAGCGGGTTCGGTCGATGCCAACCCGATCGAGGGACGCTACAACCGCTACTTCTTTGATCGCCCCCTCGAGAATCTGCAGTCTCGAAACTTCCATCCTGGTTTGGCGTCGGAATCGATTCGAGAAGAGGTGCAGTTGAAGCCTTTGACCGATGCCGAGTGGAACAAATTAGCCACGGTAGGGACACTGAGTATTCCGGAGTTGGTATTCCTGCGAGGGAGCGCGAATTTGTCGGAGCAAAGCAAACGCACCTTGGATGACCTTTTTCAGAAACTTCAAGCTTGGCCGCAGTATTATCTTATGATCCGTGGAAACGCATCTCAGAGTGGTGACAAGCAAGCGAATTCGGATTTAGCGACGAAACGCGGCGAAGCTGCCCTCATGTACCTGCTCAGCCTCGGGATACCTCGCGAACGGATGCGGGTCGTGCCGGGGGAAATCACTGGGCAAACACGAGTCGCGTTTGTCGTCGGTCAACAGCCCTTTTAATCGTTTAACCATTGGACCTTTCAAGCCCGATCGAGATCATAGGAGCCTGGATTGGACGATCTTCGCAAGCGGATCCTCAACGAAATATTTGTAGCACCCTCGGTAGTATTACCTATAGCCGGGGGCGGTACCGCTTGGTTATTGTCGTGGGCCTTAGGGAGTGTTGCAACTCTCAATTTGGTGGGATTGGTCGGTGTCATGGTTGGGATAGGATGGTTTGCGACTCGATTTATTTTTCAACTCGATTCGATCACGGAGAAAGCGATGCGCGATCAAATCGAATCGCGTCTCCGAGAGGAAGAAAAGAAGCTCAACGAACTCGACCAAAAACTCTACGCGGACCGCGATCAGCGACCTCGCGACTACTTGATGTTGCTGCGAACCAATCGCGCGGAATTGGAAAAGATCGCGCAAACACCCGGAATACAAATTCGAAGTATGGAGATTGTGAAACAAGCCCGACAGCTTTTTTGGGCTGCCACGGAGCAGTTGGAACAGGCCCACCGGCTAACCCAACTCGCCATACGCCTGACGGGTGATGAAAAACAAAAGGTGCTCGAACAGCGCGAGGACTGCCTCAGGGAGTCCAAGGAGAGTGTCGAGCATCTGCGATCGGCGGTCGCTACATTCCGAAAATTTGTCGAGCAGGAACAGGAACGGGATATGGATACGCTCCAGAAAGATTTAGAACAATCCTTGCAATCGGCGCGGCGTTCGGAAGAACGCATGCGAGAATGGGACCCTTCCAGTGACGAGGCGTCGTATCTCCGAGAGTAGTTTTTTGAGAGTAAACACGGCGCTCAATCCAATTCAGCAAACAACGACTAGAACCTTACCTTTGCACTTTTCTTCAATCGATTCCTAAAGGAGATATTAATACGATGTTCAACGCACTAGGCCGACTGTTTCGAGCGGTTAAGTACCTTTTCACTGGCAAAGTCGATGCGGCTGCGGACGCACTCAGCGCCAACCCGACTGTAATCTCTGCTAATTACGATCGCATTATTCAAGAAAAGAAGAATCGTCTCAATCAGTACAAAGATGCGATCAGCGCGATGATCGCACAGGAAGAGAGCAAGAAAGCCAAGCTGACACAACTGACGGAAGATGTTCAGAAGTTGGAAAAGCTCAAGTCGGGGGCAGCCGCGCGAGCGAAGCAACTCGTCGAAAAGTACAACGGCGATATCAATGCCGTGAAAAATGATCCGGAGTACGCAAAATGCCAAGCCGCATTCAAGGACTTTTCGAGCACTTTGGCTGAGAAGCAAACCCGGGTTAATGAGCTTGAAGAGGACCTCAAGCAATTGATGACGAACGTCACCGGCCACAAGAACCAAATCCAGTCCTTGATGCGAGAGCTTGAAAAGATCAGGGAAGAGAAGCACGATGCGGTCGCAGATGTACTTTCTGCAACCGAAGAAAAGCAAATCGCAGATATGGTCAACGGGATTTCCAACGACCGTACGTCCGAGGAACTCCAACGGCTTCGCGATATGCGCAACAAAGCATCTGCAAACGCTCGGGTCTCCCGCGAACTTGCCGGGATGGATGCCAAGCGGGCTGAAAATGAGTTCATGGAATACGCTGAGAAGTCGGCTGCTGATGACGAGTTTGATGCCCTCATCGGATTGTCGAAAGAAAGCAAGTCCAACGACAAAGATGGTTCGGTACAAGAGACCAAGATCCCTGAGGCATAAGTCTCAGTTGGCCTATTCGATTTTCATTACGTCCACCCTGCCAAAGGTTTTTACACCAAAGGAAACTCGCTCTATGAGAAGAACATTTACTTCGAGCCGCTCGCTTGTGGCAACATTCATGATGGGCATTGCCGTATTCGGCATAGCGACCCTCGGATGCGGCGATAGCAAGTCCCCCGCCAAAAGTGGGACCGCCAACAGTGGGACAACTGGTGGCGGTTCGACCGCCACTGCGCCTCCAGCAAAGTTCACCCTCGCATGGAGCGAGTATCCCTCTTGGAGTATTTTCGGCGTCGCCGATGAGGTGGGATTGATCGATGGCAAGGCGGGCGCGATGGGTTCGATCGAGAAGAAATACAACATCGATATCGAACTGCTCCTGGCATCGTACGATCAATGCATCACCCTCTACGGAAACTCCCAAGCCGATGCGGTCTGTATCACCAACATCGATATCCTGGGTGCTGCTGGATCTCGGAATTCAGTAGCGATCATGCCGACGTCGACCAGCGCGGGAGCGGACGCTTGCATCACTGCAGGCATCAAATCGATCGATGAGCTTGCTGGCAAGCCAACCCGCGGACTTGAGAAAAGCGTCTCTCAATACTGCTTCGAGCGTTGCTTGGAAAAGCTAGGAAAGAATCCCGCAGATTTTCCATTCAGCCAAATGGACCCCGAGCAAGCGGCTCAGGCCTTTCAGGGCAAGGACGAAAAAATTCCGTCCATTATGGTATGGAATCCATTCGTCATGCAGTCGGTTCGCAGCCGCAATGATGCACATGTCTTGTTCAGTTCCGAATCGATCCCCGAGGAAATCATCGACATGGTGGTTGTCGGCAAGGATTCCCTCGGGAAGAAAGGTGGTTCCGACTTTGCTAAGGCAGTCGTTGAAACTTTTTACGCCATGAACCAACGCATGAACGATGAAAAGACGCGCGATGCCACCCTCGTCGGCATCGGTGCTCGATTTGCAAAGTTGGAGTTGGAGGACATGAAGACAGTCGTCACGCAAACTCGGTTCTATTCCGATCCAAAGGATGCGGTACGGTTATTCACGGAAGAGAAATTCCAGAAGGAAACGATGCTTTTGGTGAGCAAGTTCTGTGTGAAGTACGGATTGACCCAGGCTCCCGTCGAACTGTCGTTCGGCACCGGTAAAGGCGTCATGGATTTTGACACGACGTTTCTCAAAGAGTACCTCGAGCAACCCAAGAAGTAAGCGACCAGGGAAGTAGACGGATATGATCCGACGCGAAATACCCATGTGGTTGTTCCTGGCTTTGGCCATCGGTGGGGTCGTAGTTCTGCTGGTCAGCTACGAACTCCTTTCGGCGCGTCAGACCAGGATTAATCCCAAACAGACCACCATTCCATCGTTCGCAAAGCTCAGCGAAGGCCTTCAGAAGATCTTCCAGCCCCAGGGCACCGAGGAGAATCCGAAGCCACCCATGTTCTGGAACGACATGCGAGCGACTCTTTGGAGATTGATGGTAGGGCTGGGGATCGGCGTTTCGGCATCGATCGCGATCGGGGTGCTCATGGGTGCGTATCGATGGATTGAGGCCCCGCTCAGCCCGATCGTGATGTTCCTATCAAAGATCCCCCCGACGGCGATGATGCCAATCTATTTCGCCGTGGCTGGGACCGACCAACGCATGTTCACCTCCATGGTCGCTTTGGGAATCTTTTTCTCGATGGCCCAGTCGATTTATCAAGCGGTTCGCGACAACGTCAGCGATGAGTCGATCAACAAAGCCTATACGCTGGGGGCTTCCGAGATGGAGGTTATTTACGAGGTCATCTGGAAACAAATATTGCCCAACGTGATCGATTGCGTTCGCATGCAGATCGGCCCAGCCATGATTTTCTTGATCGCAGCGGAAATGGTGGTCAGCGACGCGGGGTTGGGCTACCAAATCCGGATGCAGTCCCGGGTGCTGAACATGAACATCGTTTTCGTCTACCTAGTGATCCTAGGTATTATCGGTCTGATCGCCGAATTTGGCCTCGTCCGGCTTCGCCGTTGGCTGTGCCCTTGGTTCGAGGAAGGCGCCCGCTAGTTCCCGGATGCGACCGCGAGAGCGGCGCTTTCCGATGCGAAAAATCGTTATTTGGTGTTGTTCAACCAATCGCATTCCATCATCCTTTGGCGGCACTGATTCCTTCCGAATACCGTGTCATCATTCCAAGGTGGATTCTCGTAGACGAAAATGGCTATCTCCGACGGGCAATTGATCGCTTGGCTCTCCCATGACCACCCAAAAGTGCGAAGCGCATCTTTGGAGTTGCTCTCGAATAGCTATGTTTGCGACAACGGTGTGCTCAAAGCGATCTTCGATGCTTGGGATCGGTTTGGTCCTGAGATGGCATTTCCCGATTTTCCGTTGGTCTCGCATATACCGATTCCGGATGCGATGGTCGACGAACTCCTCGAACGAGCGACCGCGATGTCGGCCGGACGCAAGATCACCGACCGAACCTGCCGATGCGCCGGAAAACTACTTGAGGCCTTGTCGGTATCAGAAACGTCCCGGTTTGCAAATCATCTCGGTACCGTCTCCGACCTAAAAAACGCCTCGAAGATATTCTTCAGAGTACCTTTAGCATTGATGCGTGAGCGAGCGTCTGCGCTCTCTAGAGAGTCGAGTTCGTTGCAGATGGATTTTGATGATGGTACTCCAGAGAATATCTCGGTTGCGCTCGAATGCCTCTTTTACCGCGGCCAAGCATCCAAATGGATTGACCGAGGTTTTGGTGAGTTGGAAGACGGTGCCTCACCATCTCCGCTCGCGATGGCAACGCTCGCGTTTGCAGCGAGGCATTCCTTGCCAGGCTACGACCAGCCGTTATTGGGGTTGGTCGAACGGAGTAACGCAACCATCGCCGATCAAGCGACGATCGCGTTGGTTCGAGCACGGCAATCTCAAACCCACACGCTGATCGCCGAGAGGTATCCCAAGCTCACCCGATCGGGGCAACTGCGGTGCCTCGATATCATTCGCCGTACGCGACTTCCGAAATCCTCGGACCTTCTTCGCTTCCTTTTGCCCCTCGGCTTGGATTTCCAAGTCCAGGACGCGACGCGCATCGCAGAGGTATGCCTGTTCGACTTCGTGGCGCTTGAGGATTGGCTCGAGGCGTTTTTGCTGGCGGATGAAAAATCATTGATGCGCATCGAGCCGCTGATTGCGCTCGCGAAACCGCTCGCGGAGCGAGTCGCGGTGACGGAGTGGCCGCGGGTCGAGCATCTGATACGAACACGCCTTGGCTCCTCATGGATCGATCCATCGACGGCAGAGCCATGACCATCCACCAATCCTCCGACGATTGCCTGCTGGCTATCGAATCGACTTGTGACGAGACAGCCGCGGCCGTGATCACCCGTTCTGGCCGGGTCTTAGGCGACTGTGTGGCGACTCAGGAAAAACTGCATGCGCAGTTTTCCGGGGTGGTTCCGGAGATTGCGGCCAGGGCTCACCTCGAGCGTATCATACCGGTCATCGATACCGCCCTGGTGCAATCCAAAATTGCGATGGATCGCTTGGTAGCGGTGGCGGTCGCGACCCATCCGGGGCTACCTGGTTCGCTGTTGGTAGGGTTGTCGGCTGCCAAAGCGTTTGCCCTGGCGTGGTCGAAACCCTTGGTGGGGATCAACCATGTTCAAGCTCACATCTATGCTTGCGGCATGGGGCAAGGTTCGAGTGCCTATCCATGCATCGGGTTTGTGGTGAGCGGAGGGCATACGAGTTTGTACCAATGCCACTCGGCGACCGGTTGGGATTACTTAGGGGGGACCATCGATGACGCTGCCGGCGAGGCGTTCGACAAGGTCGCAGTGATGCTCGGGTTGCCGTTTCCGGGGGGGCCGCAGCTTTCAGCCCTTGCATCCAGAGGCAACCCACGAGCGATCCAATTTCCTCGCCCATTGCTCGACGACCACACTCGATTGGATTTTAGTTTTTCTGGGTTGAAGACGGCCGTCCGTTACCATATCGCAGGAACAGGCCAAAAAGACTGGTCGAGCATCGCGATTAGCGATCCGGACAAAATGGATATCGCGGCTTGTTTCCAGCAAGCCGTCATCGATTGCTTGGTGGGTAAAGCTGTCTTGGCGGTGAAGAAGACGGGACTGAAGCGGATATGTTTAGGTGGTGGGGTGGCTGCTAACCGGCAACTTCGAGAGCAATTGCAAGCCGCATGCGACTCGAAAGGGATCGAGTTGTTGATCGCCGCACCTGAGTTGTGTACCGACAATGCGGTCATGGGGGCGTTGGCGTGGGAAAAAATTGAACGAGGCGAGTATGACAGCCTCGACATGGATGCCCAGCCTGGGTTGCTTCGCCCCGCGTCGGGGGCGAAGCGTCGCTGAGAATGCCTAGCGTCTTTCCGTGCTCGATTTAGCGATAGCATCGCGCCGAGCGGCTTCGAACTCATCCCCTGGATTCCACGATTGCATTTCGGGAGCATTGGCGGATTCGAGCCCAACTTCGGTTAAAAGCTGTAGGTCCTCGACAGCTCCTTCGAGATCCCAGGAGGGGTCGTATTCATCGGATCGTTGGTGGTAGTGCTTTTCTGTCCATTGCTGGAGTTGTTCTTTCCCCCAACCTTCAGGCTTGTTGCGGACTGCGTGGCCTGAATGGAGATAGACCGCAGGCACACCGACCTTGGCCAGTGAGAATTGATCGGACCGATAGTAATAGCCTTTGCTCGGCTCCAGGTCCCCGACTACGGTTCTGTTTTGCCGCTGTGCCGCTGCGTTCACTAAGCGATCGAGGCTGCTCTTACCCAATCCGATCACTTGGACATCCTTGGTGGGGCCCAGGAAATTCATTCCATCCATATTGATCAAAGCGGCGAGTTTGCCGTTGGGGATCGGCGGATGTTCCGCCATGTATTTCGAGCCGAGTAAGCCTTGTTCTTCCGCCCCGACAGCGGCGAACAAAATCGATCGCTTGGGTTTGAATCCGCTCTCGGCGATCGCTTTGAGAATGGTTAGCAGGGAGGCGGTACCCGATGCGTTATCGATGGCACCGTTGTAGATGTTGTCACCGCGAGCATCTCGATCGCTAGCGATACCGATATGGTCGTGATGAGCCATGAACACCACATGCTCGTCTGCGAGTTTCGGGTCAGCACCTCGGAGAACGCCAAACACATTGGCGGTGATTCGTTCGCGGACCCCGCATTCGATTTTGGTGGACAGTTTTAAGCCCAAGGGGACAGGTTTGAAGTCGACGGATTCCGCTTTGGCGCGAAGTTCATCTAGGTTGAAGCCTGCCAAAGCAAAAAGCTTGCGGGTCGCATCTTCGGTGGTCCAACCCTTCATCGTCATCTTGGGCCCTTCGGAGTCTCGCAGTTCAAACTCTTCGCCGGTCCATGAGGTTTGGATTACGGTGAAGGGATAACCTGCCGAAGGCGTTGTGTGGATGATGATGGCACCTGCCGCACCTTGGCGAGCGGCGCTTTCGTACTTGTAATCCCAGCGGCCGTAGTAGAGCCTTTTCGAGCCGCCGAAGTGATCCGGGTCTTTCTCCGGATCGTTGTTCATCATGACGAGGATTTTTCCTTGGAGATCTACCCCTTTGTAGTCATCCCAATCGTACTCAGGGGCTTGGATGCCGTAGCCGACGAACACTAATTCCGCATTGTTGAGTTCCACACGTGGGTCGGGTGTGCCAGCGACGGCGATGAAGTCTTCGAAATACTTCAGTTGCAGTTTCTCGGACCCAGAGTCGGCTTTGGGGGATTCAAACTCCCAGACTTTATCCGGAGTGCTGGTAACACCCAGCATCGGTACCGCTTGACGGTAGGAACGAAGGGAGTCGACCGGTTGCAATCCCATCGCCTGGAATTGCGTTTCGAGGTAGAGCTGCGTGATGGCATCGCCGTTGGAGCCTGGTCCGCGTCCTTCGAGAAGATCATCGGCGAGGAAGCGGATGTGGCTACGCAATGTCGACTCTTGGATCCGGCGCTGGGCATCTTCGATCGATTGAGCTTGGATGGCGGTTGGTGCTACCAAGCATGCGAGCAGGAACAGCCCGAATTTATGGCTCGACAGGCACCGCCCCATTGCAGAAGCACGATTGAGCATGAGGGGCATCCCTGTTATTTCCCGAGAATGAAACCGTCGATCCCCCAACCATCTTTTTCAGTGCGTATCACCATTCCGGTTGGAGTGAAGAATTGCTTGACCTGATCAAAAGGTGGGAGCTTGTTCCCTTGCAACTCCTGCGCTTTGGACTTGTCCGTTTTCAGGATTCGTTCGAGCACCAATGCCAGGAGCGATCGAGATTGAGGCAGGATTCCTTGTCGGAACAATTCGTACTGCATTTCGAACGAGCGGTCCGCGAGGTCGACTTCGGAAAAGCTGAATCCGTTTCCATGGACGAGCTTCTTTTGCATCGCACGGACGGCTTGAACTGCTTCCAGCCGCTCGAACTCACCTTGGATGTCCTTGTTTTGAGCGTTCGCGATGACCTTGGTGAGTGTTTCCGGGTTCGAGGCGAAGACGAAGTATCCATCGACGATGGATACTGCCCATTCGTTCAGCAGTGGCTTTTCTTCTTCTTCCTCTTCCTTGCCTTGGCCGGGAACTTGGTTGAACTCGATGATCTCCTCTTCTTCTTCTTCGTTGGAGAACTTCCAAATGCGATATTCGCCGATGTCCTCGGTGCTGGCACCTGGTTCACTCTTCGAGTATCGGTTCAATACACCAGATAGTTTGTTGTCTGGGTCTTTGAGTTTGATGCAGATCAGAGAGCGTTTGCTCTCAGGCGTGATCGGCTCGACAATTTCACTGATGGCAAAAAACTCCGTTCCAATGTAGGGGAGGAGCTCTTGTTTAATGTCGATCTGCGGTCCGTTCGGGTCGCGTTTGATTCCGTCGAGGATCTCATCGAATTGCTCATCGCCGATATAAGCATCGACGATCCCTTTGAACTTGGGGAATGCGTCGCTAAAGTTCCACGAAAACCCGAGCACGCCTGCCGAGTTTACGCTGATCCACGATGGCGGAACCAATTGCTCTTGATTAGGGAAATCAAGGATTTGAACTGAGGTGGGCAATTCTTCTTCGCGAAGGATAAAGCCTTGGTGATGCATGTCCAAATCCGGCTTGTTCAATTGCACGGAGCCAGCCGCACAAAGAATCCGATCAAAGCCTTGTCCTTCCAGCAGTTTCAGGATGTCGACTTGGCTTTTGGCTTGTTTACCGGAAACCGAGCGAAGGAGTTTTCCGAAGCCGATCGGTTGGACGAAGTACTCGATCTCCGAGGGATGGTCGTCCCGTTCAATTTTGGATTGAACATTCTTGTAGATGTTGGATTGCGACAGCGCACCAGTTTGTACGCCAGACTGCGCCTTCAACAAATCCTTGATGGTTTCTAGGTCATCGGCTGCGAGGAGTTGTCCTTGGGAGAGGACGTAGTAGGAATCTCGGATCTTGGTGTCGTTTGCTAATTTCGGTAGCACATAATGCTTGACGCTTAATCCGTCGACCGCGATGCTTTCCGTTGTGGCTTTCTTGCTATCCATTTCGCCTTGAATGCGATCGAGGAACGCGGTGACTTGGGAATCCCGTCCGGCGACGTCGACGATCAAACCGAGCGAATAAGGTTTCGCAGCGATGCTCGGTCGCGCGATCCATCCCATGGCTGCTTGGCCCGAGCAAATTTCGGGTAGATCATCGAACTTCAAACTCAGTTGCCATCCAGCATTGGAGAAGCGGTTGCTGATTTCTTCTTGTTGGCTGATCCAGAACTCTTTGAGCCGTTCATCAGCGGCTAGTTTTCCAAGTTCCGTTTCCGCCCAATTGTCCAAGAACGATTTGCTGCTGGGCATCCAGACGAAGGCTTGAGTTTCCGCGGGAAACATATCGACGGCCCGCGGCAAATCCTCCACAGCGAGAAGCCGTGTAGACATGACCAACGAGAGCACCAAGATGAATGTATTGCGGACCATCATCCCCGAGAACGACCAGGACCGAGTCGGACGTGAAGGGCATACGCAGTGGAGGAGTCGCACCAGATAGTTCTCCGTTCGTGACAATCTAGCTTAAAAAGCGAATAGCCATTGGCAATCAAACTGTGTATCGTATCGCAAACCGTGTAGGGATGGAAACCGGGGGTACCCCCAGGCTGGCCAGTTGGTCAATATTCTGGTGTTCGGTAATTCTGGTGTTCCGTAGCCTACCGCTCGCAAATCGAGAATTGAACCGAGGCTTTGAAAATGGCAAAAGACGAAGAAGTACTAGTCATCCCCGCTTTGCTGCTAGACCAATTGGGCCCATTCTCGGGATTTATTCCAACAGTTGACCGTTATCTTCCGGCCATTCTGGATCGAGCTAACCAGTCGTTTCGGCCTCGGAGTTTGGTCGAGGACGACCCTTCGTTCAAGCAATTGATCCCTTATGTGATCCTTGAATGCAGCGATGCAGACCGGACGCGGCTGTTCCAGTACACCCGCGGCAAAGGCCAAGGAGAGAAGCGATTGCATGCCTTGAAATCGATTGGGATCGGAGGCCACATTTCGATTGAGGACGCTGAAGGGGACGATTGGTACCGAAACGGGATGCAGCGGGAGTTGAACGAAGAGGTCATCATCGAGTCGAGCGGCAAAGACCGGATTGTCGGACTGATCTACGACGATACTACCGCCGTAGGACGCGTTCACTTGGGCATCGTCCACATTATGCAGCTTTCTTCGTGCAAGGTCACTCCGCGCGAAGACCATCTCTTGGATGCTGGCTTTCAGAGCGTCGAAGACATCGGCAGCAATCTTGACCTCATGGAAACGTGGTCACAACTCTGCTTGCGCCACCTCTACATGTGATCGTAGCTACTTCGATGCAGCAGGTTTGACCATCAAGATCAAGTAAGACATCTCGCGGCGTTCCTTGGTCATGGATCGATCGCGTGACTGTGAGACTGCGATGCGATCTTCGAGCTTCACGCCTGTGCCTTTGTCGACGTGCGGAAACATGGTAACCAATCCGGTGTCAGCCGCACCGCGGAAAGTCAATCGTCTCGCGTAATCGTCAGACGAGGCGACGGTGCTCAATTGGTTCGCGAGATTTAATACCGATGGGTCGAACGACAAATCCAAACGGTAGGTCGGGAAGTTTTTGTACTGTGCGAAAGCATCCATCAAAAAGCTATCGATGCGATCCGCCCGTGCCCGCAAGAAAAACATCTGGACCCCGTCCCGATCCCCTACGTCGACTTGATTCAAAGCCCCTACGATCTGCGATGACACCAACGTCTCGAGTTGGCCATTGTCCAAATTCAGATCGTCCGTCACAAGGATTTCATGCTCTTCAATCAATGTTCGGAGCGAGTCGTTCTCAGCGGCGACTGGGTCCACAGTGATTTCAGCGACCATGGTGAAAATAGGATTGGTGACGGATTTCGAAGCGATCAAATCGTCGATCGCCTTGCTCCTCGGGTCGTTCGGTTTCTCCAAGCCCGGAGGCAACGAAGGCGCCGATGCCTCGGCCAATGTCGGTGCCATTTCCTGAACGCTGTTCTTTTCGAGAGCATTGGCTGGAGCGGATGATGGATCGGTCCGGGCGACATCGCGATTCGGATCGGAGATCGCAGTGGGATTCGCAGAAGCTACTTGGGAGTCCGGATCCGACGAGGCCAGAGGATCGGGATCGATCCTGGGTGTTGCAACGGAGTCCTTCTTGTTGAGGAGATCGGTAGCAACATCGTTCGAGGAAGAATCGTTGGAGCCTTGGGGGGACCCTGACAGGTCTGCAAACGGTTGGCCGGAGGGCGATGGAGGCCACATGACCGAGAACATGACCATCGCTAGTGAAGCGGCAAGGACCAACGACAACGCAGGTAGCCAAACCCGCCAAGCCCTTCGGGAAATGAGGACCGCGTCGGACACAACCGACTCGGATGCATCGGAACCCAGGTCGACGTGCGACGAAATCGCAGCAGTCACGGGATGTTCACGTCGGCCTCTGCTGCCTCGGGCGTTGGTCCCGGAGGTTGGGTTCGGGGACGCGTTCGGCTTGAGCCATGCTGGTGCGTCGTCTCCCATGAGGTCCGCACGTTCGCGAGCCGCCATGACCACTCTCTTCGCGAAGTCGGGTCCCAAACGACCGGAGCGTCTGCCGACGAGCAGGCTGCGACGCAAGGAAGAGAGTTCCTCAAACCGAACCCCAAGCGATGGGTCTTGCTCCATGGCAAGCTCGATCCGGGCCTGCTCGTCGTCGGTGAGGGCACCGTCGAGCAGTCCGTTCAGCAGTAGGTCGATTTCTTCAGGATTTAGAGACATAAGTTTTGGCAGCCCAGTTGTGGTCTCTCTCGGAGGCTTCCAGCCTCGAAAAAGTTCCCGGACGCCTCTGTAGAATATCGGTTCGGCCAGTCGCTAGAAACGGAAATCGCAAGGAATCTCAAGGAATTGCGCTTATTTTTTCCCCGAAATCCCGCGGTCCCAAATCCCGTTTTCCACGAGGACTTTTTCGACGCAGCCGGCCCAATCTCGGTTGGCGGCGGGTGAGGCGGGGCTGGGGTGTAGGATACGAACGACATTGGGCTTGGAAATCCCGGAATCGGTGGCGACACGGCTGAGGCAGATTTCCGCAAATTGCCCAACTCCCACCAAGTACTCAGGTTCCAGGATTTGGAGGGTTTTCGCTAGGTGTTTGTCGCAAGCCTCTCGAAGTGGAGCAAACTCGGCGGCAGGTAGTTTGTCGGGGGTCAGGTTCCTGGCCCCTTCGTCCATGAAAACCAAAGGGCAGTAATTGGCAACAAATTGGTCCCGAAAGAAGTCTTCGGCGGTCCCGCTTTTTTCTGCAAAAAGTCCCCATAACCGTCTCCCCGAAACCTCCGATCGGGTGCACGCCAACCCAGTCACCGGCCGTTTGGGGTGTTCTGGATCAGGTTTTTTAATGCTGGCGGAGATTCCGATCCAGTCCCGGACGGCCGCTACCTCCCCGAAAGGAATGCCTGTTTGGGCCATCCCCCATGGCCCGGGATTCATTCCGAGATAAAAGACTCGTTTTTTCTCGGTTGCGAAGCGTTCGAGGTAGGTCTGGTACGAGTTCCAGGCGTATTCGAAGGGGTTGTAGATGCAGAATACTGGCTTGGAAAAGCGGATCTTACGCAGGTCTTTGCACAATTCCTGAGCCGCGCCGCACATTGCTTTGGATGTCTTTGTCAAAGCCTTACCTCCACCGATTTATGGCCTTTATGGCCGAGTGTGTCCTTTCGCGGAACGATCGCTCCCGGTTGCCCTTTGGTTTTCGTGTCTTGATTCGGAACAGTCGGTATCCTAGCATGCAACCGCTTATCCTGGCATGCGACCGCAATCGAACCCTTTTTGCGAGGCATGCAAATGCGTGGATCATTCCCCTGAGAAGTCGACATGATTTGGACGGTCATTCAAACCAGCTTGCGAAGGTTGAAAAACAATCGCTCCGAGCTTCTGTTGACCTTCGTGGTTCCGATCCTGTTTTTCAGCATTTTCGCAATGATCTTTGGGGCGCGGGGTAGTTCAAGTTCAGGTACACCGCGGATCAAAGTGGCGTTGGCGAATGGTTCCGATTCGTGGATCGCGAAACGGGCGTCTGAGTTGCTCGTCGAGCAACCATCCCTCCAAATAGCGGATCAGAATCGGTCTGTGTCTCGTTCGAAGGCCGAGGACTGGGTTCGTCGCGGGATGGTTTCGGCAGCGATCGTTTTCGGGCCCACCGATGCTCCCCAGGAGGTTGCTTCGTCCGATGCGATCCAACAATCCGACGCTGCCCAACAACCCGAGAAACTGCCCCCCATTGAAGTCTTGTCGGATTCCTACGATCAAGTCGCCTCGCAGGTCATGATTGCTTTGGTGCAACGTGCCGTAATGACGGCTGCCGCCGAGCGGAGCCGCGATGTTGCAATCAGGCGGCAGCAGCGGCAGGTGACTCTAGCATCTGCCACCGTTCCTGTATCGATGTCTCCATTTGCGTCTTCATTTGCGTCTCCTCTTGCAAATGCCACACCCACGGCAGAGGTCGCTGAGCCTCCCACGATCCAATCGGTCGACATTTTGGGGAGCAAGAAAACAAATCCGGTGATTGCCATGTATGCCGCAGGTATCGCGGTCATGTTTTTGCTCTTTAGCGCGACCACCGCGAGCGGTTCACTCCTCGAAGAGCGTGAAAATTCGACCCTCGATCGGTTGCTCTGCAGCCGTTTGACCATGGATCAACTCCTTTTGGGCAAGTGGGCTTTCTTGACAATCATCGGCATGCTGCAGATGACGTTGATGTTCAGTTGGGGTGCCTTGGTCTTTGGGATAGATCTAGCGCGGCATTGGGAGGGCTTTATCGCGATGACGTTGGTCACTGCCGGGGCTGCGGCGAGCTTTGCACTGTTCTTGGCATCGATGTGCAAAACGAGAACGCAACTGGGTTGGGTTTCAACGATTGTCATTCTGACGATGAGCGCGCTGGGGGGGAGTATGGTCCCTCGTTACCTGATGAGCGAGTCGATCCAACGGGTAGGATTGTTGACGTTTAATGCTTGGGCGCTCGAAGGCTTCAACAAGATCTTTTGGCGAGAATTGCATCTGCGCGACATCGAACTCGAACTGGGTGTTCTGACGCTATGCGCATTCTGTTTTATCGTGACTGCGAGATTGTTCGCTACCCGATGGGAACGATCATGAGCTCCGCTGACGGAGACGGAGAGAGGCTCAATCCTAATCGATTGCTTCGTCACGATTACCATCGGCTTCGCAGGCAATGGGCTCGGATCGAACGTATGCCTGTCCAACGCAGCGGGGTGGATCGAGAGCGATGGAGTTCGGCGCTCGATGCAGCCATTTCCCGTTTTGAAGCGAGAGAGCAAGCCAAGTACGTCATCGCGTACGATCCTGAGCTACCGATTTCTCGGTATCGCGATGAAATCATCGATCTGATTCAAAACCGGCAAGTGGTCGTCGTTTGCGGGGAGACCGGATCTGGAAAAAGCACGCAGCTTCCCAAGTTATGCCTTGAGGCGGGGTTGGGGCGCTATGGCTGGATAGGACACACGCAGCCTCGTCGTCTCGCAGCCCGATCGATCGCCACTAGGTTGACCGAGGAATTAGAGTCCCCGCTGGGCCAGGTCGTCGGATACAAAGTGCGTTTCAACGATCAAACCCAAAGTACTACCTTGGTCAAGCTCATGACCGATGGAGTACTCTTGACGGAAATCCATCGCGATCCCGATCTAGAAGCGTACGACTGTATCTTGATCGACGAAGCGCACGAACGATCGATCAACATCGATTTGCTGTTGGCGTATCTGGCGAGGCTGCTTCCGCGTCGACCCGAATTGCGAATCGTGATCACCAGTGCCACCATTGATGCCGAGCGATTCTCAGAACATTTTCAGGACGCGATTGGGCCAGCGCCGATCGTGATGGTGGAAGGGCGGTCGTATCCTGTCGATATTCGGTATCGCGGTGCATCGCGGGAACGCCTGGCGCGCCGCGAAGCATTCGAAATGCAAACGACGGAAGGCCCGTATTCGGAAGGATCGTATATCGACGACTCCTCGATGAGCCGATTCACCGATTGCTTCGATGAACTCTTCTCGGAGGGTCGTGGTGACATTCTCGCATTCTTTCCGACGGAACGGGACATTCGCGATGCCGCCAAGCAACTGCGGGGGCATCTGACACGACGAGGGCTGGCTAAAGATATCGATGTCCTTCCTTTGTATGCGCGATTGACCGAAGCGGAGCAGCAACGAGTTTTTCAGCCGCACAGTCGACCCCGTGTGGTGTTGGCGACCAACGTCGCGGAATCCTCTCTGACGGTTCCTGGTATCCGTTATGTGATCGATACGGGTACTGCTCGTATCTCGCGCTATGCCGCAAAAAGCCGAGTCCAGCGGTTGCCGATCGAACCGATTTGCCAAGCCTCTGCGAATCAGCGATCGGGACGGTGCGGACGGTTGGGACCGGGGATTGCGATTCGGATGTACGACGAATCGGATTTCATGGCTCGGCCGATGTTTGCTCAACCGGAGATTCGAAGATGCGATTTGGCGGCCACCATTTTGCATGTTAAATCTCTAGGCATCGATGAACTCGAGTCGCTTCCATGGCTCGACCCACCCAGGCCGGAAACCGTCCGCGAAGGCCTCCAGACGCTTCATGAAATCGAAGCCATCGCCGAGGATGACTCGCTGACATCGATCGGTCGTAAAATCGCGCGATTGCCGGTCTCGCCGCGGATTGGCCGAATGCTTCTCGCGGCTCACACCAACGGTTGTCTCCAGGAAGTACTGATCATCGCAGCGGCGATCGAAACCCAGGATCCCAGGGTCCGGCCACCGGAAATGCAGCAGGCCGCCGATGCGGCGCATGCGAGGTTTCGCGATCCCGAAAGCGATTTCCTGAGCTACGTCAGGGTCTGGGATTTCTACCAAGGGCTCCGAGAAAAACTCGGCCGTTCGCGGCTTGAAAAAGCGTGCCGCGATTCTTTCCTTTCGTTCCCAAGGTTGAGGGAATGGGGGGATGTGCACCGTCAATTGGTGGAGTACTGCCAAGAAGAAAAATGGTCGATCGGCCATCGCAAGATCCAGCTTGAACCGATCGAAGTTCCCGACCCAACAGGGAGACGTGTCGAGCGGAACGCAAACCCGCAAGAGCGATTTTCGGATGGCTACGCCGCCATCCATCAATCGATCCTAGCTGGGTTGCTTTCCGGTGTTGCGATGCGAGACGATCAAGGCAAGTACCGAGGCGCATCGAATATGGAGTTGCAGATTTGGCCCGGTTCGGGTTTGAGGAATAGCAACGCAAAGTGGATTGTGTGTGGCGAGATCTTGGAAACCACTCAGCGGTACGCTCGCATCATCGCTCGGATCGATCCTCTTTGGATCGAGCGCATCGCATCGCATTGCATCCGATACTCCTACGAGAATCCACATTTCAGCCGCAAGCACGGTTCAGCGATGGTGATGCGCAAAGGGTCTTTGTTCGGTTTGCCGGTGGTAGCAAAGCACGCGGTACCGCTCGCTCCTCTCGATCCGAGTCTGGCTCGAAACCTTCTCATCGAACACGGACTCGCGGAGAGGGAGCTTGTTTCACGAGCTCGCTTCTGGCAGCACAATGAAAAGTTCCTTGAGGATATCCAACGCATCGGAGACAAAACTCGCCGACGCGATTGTGTTGTCGACCCGTACCAGCTCACCGCGTTCTACCGGGAGCACATCCCTGAGCATGTGGTCGATCGGGCAACGTTAGAGCGTTGGGATAAAGAGCTACCCAAGCCGGAACGCGTTCGCGAGGGCGCATCGATCAGCCCGTTGCCTCCACCGTATCTCAGTTGGGAGCAGCTTCAGCTCTCCATCGATCATCAACGTATCGAAGAAGAGTTTCCAGAGTCGTTGGATATCGGCAGTGTCAGCAAGCTGCCATTGCAATACCGATTTGAACCGGGCGACGAAGTGGATGGGGTGACGGTCCAAGTGCCTGAGGCCCTGGTGAATCAGTTGCACAAAGAAAAGCTTGAGTGGTTGGTTCCTGGATTGCTCGAGGAGAAACTGGTTGCGCTTCTCAAGTCCCTACCTAAGCGTTTGAGGCGGCAAATAGTTCCTGTTCCCGATACCGTACGCGTCATACTGCCCGACATGCTCGCTGCGGCTGCACGCGGCGAACCGTTTTGGAAAACCCTGTGCGAGATCTGTACCCGGAGGCTTGGTGAGCCGGTCAAAGTGTCCGATTTTGACGCCAGCTCACTGGCCCAGCACTTGGCCATGCGCGTCGAAACTGTCGATGGCACGGGGAAGTCTTTGGCGAGCAGTCGCGATTTGACGGAGCTTCAAAAACAAAGCCAACGCGCTGCGTCCGCAGCCACTCAAGCACCAACCATGCCCGCATCCTACGCTTGGACGCGGGATGCGATCGCTGCTTGGGATATCGACGAGTTGCCAGTTTCGGTGGTGGAGACCGTCAGCGGCATTCGCGTTGAACGCTACCCGACGCTGCGGGTACAAACGGCGAACATCGGAACCTGCATTGTGGATCATCCTCATCTGGCTGAGCAAATGCTCCGCGAAGGATTGATCCACTGGTTCGCGCGTTCGGAAAGACGCGAGATCAAAAGTCAGATTCAGTTTTTGCCCGGTTGGAAGCAAGCCAGTTTGTGGTTGTCCGATCGTTGGAATAGCGACAAGCTTTCAGATTGGATTGGTTTGCTGATGGCGAGGTTGGCGTTTGTGGAAAGCGATTGGTCTCGCTCCTTGCCGGATTTCACCCCATCGGTTCGCACTCAACTGGAGATCGAGGCGTTGCGGGTCGATCGGGTGCGGAGAATTGCGTTGGCGGCAGCGGAAATAGGGCGATGGTTGCCGAAGTTGGGTGAGAGTTATCAGCAAGTCCGAAAACGGAGAGAGGTTTCCTGGTCGGGTGCTACGATGAATCTCGCATGCGTTGCGAATCAACTCGATGCGCTCTTGGCTCACGACCATGCGTGCCATACACCTTGGGTTTACCTGCGAGAGTGGCCTCGGTACTTGAGTGCCATCGTGGCGAGGTTGGAGAAGCTCAAATCCATAGGACCGGCGAAGGATCTTGAGATGGACCGGCCGATTGAGGAAGCGTGGAAAGATTACCTAAGGCGCATTTCCCAATTGGAAAGTTGTCTACCGCCGACGGATTTATCGCCGGGGAGTCCACGTTCGCGATGGCATCCGTCGGGCAAGCTTCTCGAGTATCGATGGATGATCGAAGAGTATCGCGTTTCGGTGCACGCCCAGAAACTAGGCACTAGGATCAGTGTCTCCCCAAAGCGCATGGAAAAGGCTCGGGAGCAGCTCGACGAAGTGCAATCTTAGAACGATGGGATTTCTTAGAGCGATGGGATTCTAGGGGGCGGGTCGATGCGGCTCAAACTTGCTTCGAGCTGCTTGTTCGGCCACCCGAACCGATTCGACCGAAGATTGGTAGAGGAGTTTCTGAGCACGCACTTTGGGTTGTCCGTCCTCGGGTTCCATACGGCGATAACGCCCGTCGCTCTGCAGCGACCATGCGTTTTGATTGTCGCGGAAGTACGTATCGAGGATCTCCATCAACTTGCGCTTTGACGCGGTGTCTTCGACGGGGGTTAGGAGTTCAATTCGTCGATCAAGGGATCGTGGCATCCAGTCGGCGCTGCTGATGAAGAGGGCGTCTTCACCGCCATGGTAGAAGTACAGGATCCGCGCGTGCTCGAGAAAGCGATCCACGATACTGATCACGGAGATATTTTCGCTCAGTCCCGGGACGCCTGGTTTCAAGCAACAGATACCCCGCACATTGAGTCGCACGATGACTCCGGCTTTGCTGGCTCGGTACAACGCTTCGATGATATCGGGATCGACCAACGAGTTCATCTTTGCAGCGATGTAGGCTTTTTGGCCTTGGAGTTTTCGTTGCGTTTCCCCTTCGATGAGCGAGATCAGTTTCTTCCTCAGGCCTAGCGGTGCTGACTCTAGTTTCTCATAGGGTTGAGGCTGGCTGTAACCGGTGATGGCGTTGAAGAAAGCCGAAGCGTCCTTGCCCAGCGATTCGTCGCAGGTCAGGTAGCTGATATCGCTATACATCCGTGAGGTAGCTTCGTTGTAGTTCCCCGTCCCGAAATGAACGTACCGGACGATCCCGGTCGCTTCTCTCCGGACGACGATGCAAATCTTTGCGTGCGTCTTCAGGCCGCGCACGCCGTAAACGACCTGCACTCCGGAGCGTTCTAGTTCTCTCGCCCATTCCATATTGCGAGCTTCATCGAACCTCGCTTTGAGCTCCACAACCACCGTGACATACTTGCCTCGCTCAGCGGCCTTCTTCAAAGCGGCGACGATGGGACTTTTCCTGCTGGTTCGATAAAGCGTTTGTTTGATCGCAAGCACATCCGGGTCGATGGCCGCTTCCTCGATCAATCGAACCACAGGCTCAAAGCTCTCATAAGGATGGCACAACAGGATGTCTTGTTCGGCAACCGTTTGGAACATCGAAATGGTGGGGTCGATTTGAGGTGATCGCTGCGGTGGCCAGACCGAATCCCGAAGCGCCGGGAAGCCTTCGATCTCGGTGAGGATCATCAAGCTCGATAGATCGAGAGGGCCCGGGATCTTGAACACGTCGCGATCGTCGAGTCCTAATTTCTGCTTGAGGAAGGTCAGGGTAACGTCGGATACTGTGTCCGAGATCTCCAGGCGAACAAAGTCCGCGGACCTTCGAGAACTGAGGACCTCCTCCATCCCTAGGATCAAATCCGAGGCGCTGTCTTCTCGCACCGAAACGTCCGCGTTCCGCGTGACGCGGAACGCGATGCATTCCTCAATCCGCTTGCCAGGATAGTATTGTTCGGCGTGGTGACTGATCACATCCTCAAGCAATGCATAGCTATACCCTTTCTCACTCGGTAACGTAATAAACCGCGAGATTGCCTTGCCTAATGGAATAAATGCAAAACGGTGGGGGGAATCGGAGTCACCGCTCGCCATGCGCATGCAAAGGTAAAAGCCGAGATTCGAGAGAAGGGGAAAGGGAGCATCGGGATCGAGATCCATCGGTGAGATCACCGGATACGCCTCGTCCTGGAAGAATCGCGATATCGCTTCCGCACGCGGCGCGTTGGCTTGGCTGGCGATCACACGCTCGAGTCCTTCCTCGACCAAAGTCCCTTCGATGGAGTGCAGGAAGCATTCGTATTGATCTCGAATGATGGTGTTCACCCGATCGTAGATCGAGATCAATTGCTGCGTTACGGTGGCTCCGCTCGGGTCCGGCGTTTCAATTCCTTGAGCCTGCTGCAACTGCAAACCGCCGACGCGGACCATGAAAAACTCGTCGAGATTGCTAGCTGTGATCGCCAGAAACTTCATCCGTTCGAGCACGGGGACTTTGGCGTATCGGGCTTGGTCCAAGACACGCTGATTGAACTCCAACCAACTGAGTTCACGATTGATAAAATGGCTTGGGTCAAGTGTCATGTTCAGGGCAAATCGTCACGAGCTATCGTTTCAGGAAACCGCCATTCTATCGCGAACAAGGCAACTTGCACGGCCTGCTCACACGGCCTGCTCACACGGCCTGATAGTCGCAGGGGTTTGCTACTATTTCGGGGCTTTGGCGGAATTGGCCTCGCGAGGACCTGGACGGATTTGCTACAGGGGATTGCTGCAGGAGATTGCTGCATCGACCATCGACAGCTGGTGCGGCAGGGACTCCATCGGCTTTAAAGCCCGCAAAAAGTAGGTTCTTATGAAATTCACCGGATTGATCCTTATCTGTGCCTCGAGTTGCCTCGCTCTCCTGCTGCCTGCGATCGGACTGGTGAAGTTTCCAATACTGCCAACCCAAGCATCTGGGGCTAACCAAATAACTGGGGCTTTTGAAGGGTTGCCAGTATCAGCCCCCAATGGCACGGCCGACTCGAAATCGGCGAGTGGGCTCGGCTCGATGAGCAGTGGAGGGGCTGAAAGCTCTTCTGGAGGTGGAGCGAATCCATGGGGGATACCGATGGGATCGACCGATCCTTCGCCCGAAACGTTGGGGGCGCTTGGCAAGCTCCCGTTTACCGATATCCAGACCCAAAAATACGGTTTAGGTGCGTGGTTGCTGTTGGGGCCGATGACATTGGCGGGATTGGCGTTATGGACTTTTTCCCCGCGTCCGTCCAGTTCACGGCGTAAATGAGAGCGCGCTTCGCGATGGCGCGGGTCTGCCCGGCATCTGTGGGGCAGGGTTTAGCGGATGGGGATCCGTTGGTGCTGTTGCATGCTTAGGTGCGCCAGTTCGAGGATTCGCATGGCATCGCAGGTTTCTTCGAGATCGCTGACGTGGCAGACCAGCGAGGTGATGGCTCGATGGAATTGATTGAGCATCTGTTGCCCCATCGAAAGTTCGGTATCGAGAGACTCCTGGTGGCGTCCTGCATCGTCGAACCAGACAAGTGTTGACGGCAGGTCGACAAAGGCCAGCCCTTTCTCGCAGCATACTTGAACGGCAGCTGGCGGGCGGTAAGCGATGGCTTCGTTCCAGACCGATGGGATGTAAGAACCACAGCTGATCTGGGCGAGGATCGCCTTTGGATCTTCTTCTGGTTCACCAAAGCCGAGGCTGAAGATCTGGTAGTCGGAGTTTTCGGGGTTGGGTAAGCTCATGTGTCGGATTGCTTGAAGCCACGTTGGCGATTCGCCGACGATGTATTTGCACCAATCGATCAGTTCGAGCAATTCGCGTTGCGAGCGAGAGTCGAGTGACTTGGGGACGCGTGGGTCTGGCAATTCGCTCGCGAGCCTGCGATGGCAGAAGAGCAGCCGCGGGCGACCCAGACGAGTTGCGATCAATTCCTTGAGTCGTAGCGTCGCGGGAGCAAATCGCCGCGAAAACTCGTTCATGAATGCCACGCCGGATTTACTGATCCGTTCCTGAATAGTGCTGGCAGCAGCGGGATCGAGGTTCACTTCGGAGCCACAGAAGATGGCTTTGCCATAATCGCAGGCTGCCCAAAGGGGCATCAGTTGGTACCAATCATCTTCGAGAACCATGACGGCATCGAGTCCTGGTGACTCCATGATGGCGCGGTAACTATCGTAGCGGTCGGCATCCAAATCCCGTGCGGCGGATTCTGCGAGAATCGAGACGCTGCTGTAAACGCCGACGACTTGGAAACGGTCTCGCATCGAACGGAGCGCGGGGAGATAGCGTGATTGCCAATCGCGGCCTAATCCAATGACGCCAATGCGCAACTTCATAGAATGCCGGGGACACGCGTCCGATCCTAGAGAAGGAAATCCCAGGTCCGTACCAAGGGGCCAAGGGGGAAACATGGCTTTGCGCACGGAGGAATCCAGGCCCGAAAGCGTGGCGTCCGTTCGGAATTAGGAATCCAAAGAGAGGTCAGTACTTAAAACTATCGCTTGCGGCGTTTGCACTTGGCATTGCCTTGGCGGACTTTGTACCGAGGGTTGCTCTTGCAGATTACGTAGATTCGTCCACGGCGACGCACCACCTGGCAATCAGGATGACGATACTTCAGTGCACCAATCGATGAAACGACTTTCATTATACCAAACTCCTACTACGGCAAACGCCCCGTTCCGCCGCAGCAAACAATCTACGTGGATCCTGCTGGGTACTTCAAAAAAAGGTTTTTTTGACCTTGGGAGTGGGTAATATATCGGCCATCGCGTCGGAGGCAACAGCAAAAATACAGGATTTCCCTTGAGTAAACCAAGTCTGACGCCGATTCGGTACCGTTTTCTGAGCGGATTGCCAGGAATTCCCAGCCTGGGCGTCCACTCCTAGGGTCGCGCGAGCGATTAAAATGGGGCGACTTCTTGAGTGTTTCCCAAAAGTCCGCCACCGAATCGATCTCCATGCGCATCGCCTATTTTGACTGTTTTAGCGGGATTAGTGGCGACATGTGTTTGGCGGCGCTGATCGATTCTGGGGCGAGTTTGGAACGCGTTCAGCGGGCCGTGGAAAGTTTTCCGCTGGGGGTTTCGCTTTCCGTAACGGCGATTCGCAAGCACGCGTTTCGCGGGCTCTCGTTGCAGATCCAACACCCTGAGGAGCACGTGCATCGCAATCTCTCGGACATCCACTCCTTGATCCGCCGCGGGGACCTAACGCCAAGTGCTCGCGAGTTAGCGATGCGGATCTTCGAACGGATCGCTCGGGCTGAGGCCAAGGTGCACGGGACGACGATCGATCGAATCCACTTTCATGAGGTCGGTGCTATCGACTCGATCGTGGATATCGTCGGCATCTCGGTGGCTTGGGATGAACTTCAAATCGAGCATGCAGTGGCATCGCCCGTACCTACGGGAACGGGGCAAACCCGCATCGCGCACGGTCTGGTCAGTATCCCAGCGCCAGCCACTGCTGAACTGCTCGCCAATATCCCGATCGCTGCATGCTCGGTGCCGATGGAGATGACTACGCCTACCGGTGCAGCGGTGCTGCGTGAGTTGGTATCGGACTATGGTCCACTTCCCCCGATGCAAGTTGGCCGGATCGGTTACGGAGCAGGCACAAGGGATCTGGAAGATCGTCCAAATCTGCTTCGAATCCTCATCGGTGAATCGGTCCCATCCCGCAATTCCAAAAAACCGCATGCTCACCTTCCGGATCAGCGTTCGGCGGACGATGCCAACACTGTCGTCGTCCTGGAAACCAACCTGGATGATATTTCAGGGGAACAGATCGGATTCGCGATTGAAAAACTATGGGCTGCCGGCGCTCTCGATGTGTTCTCGATTCCGATCTACATGAAAAAAGGTCGACCCGGAACCCTGCTCTCGGTGATCGCCAAACCCGAGGACAAAGGAGCTATGGAATCCGTTCTGCTGACTCACACTGGGACCTTGGGGATTCGTTTTCGCAAGCAGTCCCGCACGATCCTTCCGAGAGCCCATGTCGACGTCGATACGCCGTGGGGCGTCATCCGCGGCAAAGTCGCTGAGTTGCCCAATGGCCAGATTGAGTTTTCTCCGGAATACGATGCGTGTCGCGACATCGCTATCGAAGAAGGATTGCGACTGGTCGATGTGATGGAAGAAGTTCGAGAATGTTACTATTCCGAGGAAGCGGCTAAAGACAGACTCGGCGAATTGGTACCTGAAGATCCGATTGGGCTAGATAGAAATCAAGAAGCCGTGTCAGAAGAAATGATCGTCGAGGATATCCCAAACGGTTTTGCTGCCAGCGATGGTGATGGTAGTGCTACCGATGCCGGTGGTGATGTTGATACGTGGAATGAATCAGCCGACGACAAGAACTTTTACCGCTGGGACAGCTCGCCTTGGCAAGATGGCAACTGACAACGATTAGAGCGAATCGCGATAGATCTGAAGGTATTCTTCAGGGGTAGCGACGCGAGGATTGAAGCCACCCGTCCATTGCTTGGTCGCCATCTCTGCCAATTCAGAGAGCTTTGCTTCCACATCGGCCGAGCTCCATTGGTGGTTCCAACGCGGAAGATCGACCAAGCGGATGGACATTCCTGAAAGCAGAAGCCAATTGGTGAATCGTTCGGCCACGACGACGGAGCTGGGTCTGCGATCCTCGTGCGAAACCTCGGGGAGCAGGTGGACCAATTCTCGATAGCGATGCTCGACCACGCTTTGGTTGAATCGGACGACGTGCGGCATCATCATCCCGACGGCTTGTCCATGGGGGACACCCAGGATAGCGGTCAACGGGTTTGCCAAGGCATGCGCCGCTCCCAGCATGGATGCTTCGATTGCCATCCCAGCGAATGCGGCTCCTAATTGCATCTGAGTTCGACCTGCAAGATCGCTAGGATCCTCGATCACTCGCGGAAATCCACGGGACAACAGCGACCATGCTTCCCTTGAAAAGCATTCGCTGACGGCGTTTCGTTTGCTGGAAACGTAGGTTTCGAGTGCGTGGGTAAGTGCATCGATCCCGGTCAATGCGGTGACGCGTGGAGGTTGCGTTAGGGTCAGTTTGGGATCCAAAATCGCAACGCAAGCTGCTGCTTTGGGATCGCCACATGCCATTTTCACATGGGTGGCGGCATCGCTGATCAATGCGAACGACTGTGTTTCGCTCCCGGTTCCGGCAGTGGTGGGAACCGCGATCAACGGCAGCATAGGAGCGGTCGCTTTCCCAACCCCCCAGTAATCCGACATGGAACCACCACAAGAATAAAGAAAGTTAATCCCCTTCGCGCAATCCATGCTGGAGCCACCTCCGAGTCCTACGATCAAATCGGGGCGGAACTCTTTAGCCACGGCAAGGCCATCGGCTACGTGATCGGTAGTTGGGTTCTCCGAAAGTCTGTGGAATCCAAAAAACTCAAGGCCTTTCCCACGGATCGAATCGCAACCTCGGTCATAAATCCCTGCGGCGACAACACCTGGGTCACTCACCACGAGAACGCGTCGACCGCCGTATTCTTTAGCTAGAGCCCCTAAATTCTCGATCGCGTTTTCGCCAGCAACGATACGTGTTCGCAATCGATAATCGATGAGAGGCATTGCTGGAAACCGTTGGATGGGAACAGGAGTGGGGTGCGTTTTCGACGGGATTGATAGGGGGTTTTGCTCAATCCGTACAGTTTAACAAATCTGGTCGATTCGAACGCGAACCCGAGCCAACGACTTGGGATTGGGATGAATTTTTACCAAACTTGTCTCCGATAGACGATGGTGCAGTGTGTTCATGGATGAACCGTTTAACTTTCTTCTCACTAGAGGCAGGAAGCCCGGGCCATCGGCGGCATGAACATCCCGCAATCACCATTGGCCCTAAAAACGTTGAAGGCCGCTAAACGCGAACGCGTCGCCGAATTTTGTTCAGGATAGGAGTTCCAGAACCATGAAAATCAGCCGACTTGCGCTCTGTGCAACGATTGCCAGCGCTTGTGTCTCGGGAACGGCCTTCGGTCAAACCAACCGAACTGCACCCCGCTACGAGAAAGCTTCTTACTACAGCTATTACGACGAAGGATCGGCTGCAGCTCCTGTTGCCGCCGCACCCAGCAATGCAGTAACCACTGCTTCTGCAAATTGCGATAACGGATCTGCACCTTGTGATCTCGGCAATAGCTGCGATGGCAACGGTTGCGATTCGCTCGGTTGCGGATCAACTGGTCTGTTCGGGATGGGCTTGATCGGCACCGGCCGATCGCTGACCGATCCTTGGAAACTTTGCAGCGAGCCTGTTGCCGGTTTCACCATCGGTGGCTGGAGCGATTTGGGTTATTTCTCCCGGGCTAACCCCTTAAGCTTCAACAACTATGCGCCTGGCAACGTTCAATTGCAACAGCAATGGTTCTATGCCGAACGCGTTGCGGACGGCAGCGACGGATTTGGTTTGGGTGGACGGATCGATTACCTCTACGGTACCGATGCTCCCGACACCCAAGCGTTCGGCGTGACTGTGCCCGACTTCGATAACCGCTGGTGGAACGGTCCTAACAACCTTGGCTATGGTAGT
>CAIYZV010000393.1 GCA_903930765.1 uncultured Pirellula sp. | reverse complement strand
TCATGTAGGCGACTTGAAGACCAGAACGACCTTTCTGAGTTCTGTTTAGGAAAAGCGATAAACGAACAATATTTACACGCCGTAATGGCGATTACTGATTTTATTACTAATAATAGGAGTACATTCTATGGACAACGAACTGGAAACAGAAATTCTAAAACTCAAGTATCATGTCAAGCAACTTTACCAAGCATCGGAGAACACCAAATCCTATGCGTCGCTTGTCATTGAGCTTGACTGGAGTGAGGATGATGTACATGCAGCTCACGATATTTTTGAGAAACACTCGCACATGATCGAAAACGGAAGTCTACTGAACGGTGGTGAACTCGAACGGGAGTTAAGGGATAGGTTCTCTATCGGTTACAATGAGGTAAAGCACATCATAAATGTTTTCTGGGAGAACTCCCAATGGCAGGACGTTTGTTTCCAATATGCGGAACAATTCCCGTGCGTTGAGTTTCAGAAAATCCTTCGACGTGAAAACGATTGATTTTTGCTTGTACGGAGTGAGTGCTTTCGGAATTTGAAAATAGCCATCGGGTTTGATATTAAAACCACGGACCGACTTTTTCATTTGTGATATGACACCGATCCAATGATCGTCCAATACGGCACCTTCCACCACCAAGTATCTAGTACCGGGATCGTTGTCTCCTCCGATGTGGAGGAAAACGAATCCGGCGTACCGATCCGCGTGAAGCACTCCGTGAGCATCGAAGGTAGGCTTCGAAACCCACCTGGGGCCACGCCTCGCGATCTGGATTTGTTGATTGCCCAAATGGAATCAGCCTACAGCCAAGTAGGCCAAGATTTTGGCATGCTCCATGACGATGGACGTCGCAGCCAAGCGTTCTGGACCAATGCATCGACGATCGGTGGGATCCGACCGAAATTCCTGGCCTATCCCAATTACAAAGGAGGGGAGTACTGGAGCTATCGCCAGTTCCAGATCCGCGTGGAGTTCTACACTCCCTATGGGCTTGAGTTTCAGTACGCTAGATTCACCGAGCAACTCTCAATCGAAGGTGGCACGGCGTCCTTCGGCGTCAAAGAGGTAAATTATGGGCCTGGGGTGCGTCAGCGTCTTCGGACCCACACCAAGTGCAGCGCAACGCAGAGCGGTTCAGCGATCGGCAAAAACTTCTTCCCGCCGATTCCTCCCCCAATTTGGCCATTTGCTCTGAGTTTTATTGAACCGAAAATCACTCGCACCATTCGCCCGAAGGGATCGAGGTACCATCGGAACTTGGTACTTGAAGAATGCGAGGTCTCTTGGTCGTATGCATTTGAGTGGCCGACAAGGCTTGATGGAATTCCTCATTATGCATTGGGATAGAAGTTCCTCCCATGGCGATCAATCGATGGATTGGCAAAGCATCTGCACTGCGCGCTTGTACGATGTTTCTGCCGAAGAATGTTGGCACATCCGATCGTTTTCAGCTCACCAGCGGAGCACTGCGTTACGGAGCAACGTATCCGAGTTTAGTGCCCGAGCAAGATCGAACCCCTGAGGACCGGGCACGACGAATCGTCGAGGGGATCGTCAGTGCTGCTTCCGAAACGCAGAATCTCGGAGGCGGACTCTCTGGTGGATTGGAATTCAGCTCGGCTCTGCATAACGGGTATCCAGCGATTCGCGTTGTAGGAC
>CAIYZV010000392.1 GCA_903930765.1 uncultured Pirellula sp. | reverse complement strand
CTGCATCGAGTTTTGCGTTGTTCATCGTTATTCGTGTTGGTCTACATCATGGTTTTGCTGTGATGATTGCGAGGATTGGTTCACGCGGAGGCGCGGAGACGCGGAGGGGGAGAGGTTGTTTACGATTCGGTGAAGGCCCTCCTTCAAGGTGGCTGCACCGAAGTTGATGAGAAGACCAACGGGTTTGTTAGCGAGTCGGAGATAGGTCAGCAGCTGTTTTTTGTGGACTGGGTTTATAGTTTCGACAGATTTCAATTCGACAATCACTCGATCATCGACCACTAGATCAAGACGAAGGCCTTCGTCGAATACCATTCCATCGTATTCAAAACGGAGGACTTTCTGCTTCTCGACGCGCAGACCATTTCGTTCGAGGTCGCGAGCTAATACTGCTTCATAGACACTTTCCAACAATCCTGGACCGAGTGTTTTATGCAACGTGATGGACGCATCGATAATCGCCCCAGTGATTTCATCCAGACCTCTAACTCTCCGCGCCACCGCGTCTCCGCGTGAGGTCTCTTCTTCCGCTGCATCGAGTTTTGCGTTGTTCATCGTTATTCGTGTTGGTCTACATCATGGTTTTGCTGTGATGATTGCGAGGATTGGTTCACGCGGAGGCGCGGAGACGCGGAGGGGGAGAGGTTGTTGACGATTCGGTGAAGGCCTTGCGATTGTGCCTAGGAGTGCAACTTGATAACCTTGGTCCCGGCGATGTCATCGTGCAAGCACTTGCGACTGGACCTAAAAATCAGCAGCGTGTCGATGAGCCCAATGAGTCCGCCAATGAAGGGCAAAATCGCTAAGAGTTGGATAACCAGGTATCGTTTGAGATAAAGTTCACCAAAGTTTAAGGGTTGCCCACTGTCGGAAACAATCTTTGTCTTCATGGCAATCTTTCCAATCGTCTGAGATCGCGTCGACAGGAAGTAGCCTTGGATAGCCAGAAACCCTGCAATTCCAAGTAGCCCACCGATAACTTGAGCGATCAATTGTGTAGTCGGGTTGTCACCCATCATTGCGCCGAGGAAAAAACCTGCTCCAAGCGCAAGTGGAACGATCGTGACGAGATTGATGATGCCGTCGATAAACGCCCCGGAGAATCGTTCGCTGAGCGTTGCGAGTTCCCCTTCGTGCATGTCGCGATCGAACATCGCTGGGCCTTGGCTAGGTGCGTACGGATTTTCAAAATTTGACATGATTTAACTCCGGCTATGAGATTGGTTCACTGAGTTGGTTCTGCACAATTCCTGACCGTTCTACCGAATGCCAGAGCAGCACGCAATCAGGCGTCGTTCGTCACTCATAGATTCGTTTGGAATCTGTTTATATCTTTACGGAATGCGTCTCTATTGGGACGACGCTCACTCGATCCCGAGGGTGGCTTCGTCGGAGGTTCCGGGGCGGTTTTCCGTGGTTCCCGTGCGAGCGCGAGAGGCTTCTGCAAAACTATCGGGGAGCCTCATGAAACGGAAAACGAAAAGCCACAGCGCGACGATGGCCGCGAGAAGTGCAATCACCGCGAATAGAAATAGCTTGGCCAGTTTCTGACCCATCATCGCCACGGGTACGGTGATGGAATTGGCGGGTACTTGGACGAGTAGCAACAACGATGTGGATTGACGGCGTTCGAACTCGTCCGATCCGCGGCGGGCGATTTCCACTTTCTCCATCGCCGCGATCCATTCCCCTTCGTAGGCTTTTCCATCCTTGTCTTTCGAGATGGGATCGATGTATCGGTAGGTCCCCGTCTCTTTCAAACGTTTTAACGTAGGTTCGTCGATCTGAAACTTCAAATCGGCTTGGCCTTCGATCGGTCGGCCCGCTTGTGACAAAAAGGGATGCTGGAGGATAGTCCCTTCACGACTCCCCTCATGGCCGTCGACGAGGACCGCAAAACCTGTGAACTGACTCGGGGCGGGAGTGTTTTCTTCGTCGTTCTTCTTCTCTTTGGGTGCGGGATTGTTCGCGAGCAATTCAAAGTCACCAATGTTGATGGTCAATACGAGGACCCCTTCGGTGATTCGTTCTTTATCGTCGACTTTCTCGCGGACGGAAATCGGTGTGGAGACTGCGATTTTCCATCGATTTGTTGTTGTGGATTTGAACGGCACGCTAAGGTGGGAGCTCTTCGTCCTCTGGACATTTTTTCGTGGGGTGCTTTCATTGAGATCGCGCGTTTGGCCGGTGAAGTAACTGCGGTAGGCGAAGTTCTCTCCGATAGGGGATGAGGACTGGTCTCCGGCAAAGGCGGCAGCGAGCATCGTGCCAAATCGATCGGTGATAAACAAACTGTCGAATTTGGTGGACTTGGTCGCTCCGAACCCTCTCGATCGCATCAATTCCAATCGGGCTTTGAGGTGCGCATCGAGTTCATTTCGAGCCGGGATAGCGAGCAGCTGCGATTTGCTTTCCTCGGGGATATCGCCGTCGGTTGCCAAGCTTTGGAGGAGCTCGATCCCGGCGGTGTCAACGGCTTCCGAGAAGTGGTCTTCCAGTGTCTGGCGTCTGGCTTCTTCTTCGATCAATCGAAAAAGTCCCGAGATCTCTGATTCTAAGGTTCCTGCCGCGGACTGAGCTGCGAAGAAATTGCTCTGCAGTGCACCTTCTCGAAGCTCATTCGAAAGATCGCTTTCTGCCACCGTCACTGCCCGCCAAAAGAACAATCCCATGATGGTAACCAATAGGATCGGGCCGAGGATCCCGAGGATCATCAATGGCCTTCGGAGTCGTGCGGTGCGACGCCGTTCGATCGCAGCGATGACTTGCTGGACGTTGTCAAAACGATCCTCAGGTTTCTTGGCCAGGCAACGGTCGATGATCGCGGACAACCAACGATCCATTCCAGGAACCCGGTAGTGGGCCCGAGGAAAGTGGCTCTTGTAAATGGTGTCTCGATAACGCTTGAGACGCTCTGGCAAACTTCCCGCGGTATCCAACGTGGAGACGGTGTCCGGTGTTCGGTAAGGCGGGGTCCCGACTAGCATGCAATAGAGAATCGCGCCCAGCGCATAGACATCCCAACGTGCATCCGGAACCGCATTGAGGTCGGCTTGTTCAGGAGCCATAAAAAACAGCGTGCCAAGCGACGGCGTTTGCTCATGCGACAGACGGCTTTGTCCAAAATCCGCCAGCCGTGGCTGCATGTCTTGATCGAGAAGGACGTTCGCTGGTTTGAGATCGCAATGCAGTACCCCTTTGCCATGCGAATGATTCAGGCCCATCGCAATGTCGGTAAATAATTCCACGGCCCGCGGTACGGGCAGTGCTCCTCGATTGCGAATCAGATCATCCAGGGACCCGTTCTCAAGCAGTTCCATCACGTAGTACGGAGGTTCCGCATCCCAGCCAACCTCGAGGACTTGAACGATCGCTCGGTTTCCCGACATCGAGACCAAGTTCTTCACTTCACGAGTCAGAAGGGACCAATTCACTCCAGACCGGTGAAGATAAAATTTGATCGCTACCGAACGGCCCGTGTTCAGATTGGTTGCGATCCAAACTTGTCCAAACGCTCCTTGCCCGAGCAGCTTCTCCATGCGGTAACCGGGCACCTGGGATGGAGGCACCGTCGAGCGCAGGCTCAGCTCCTCGGCTCGTATTTGTTCGCCAACGGACTGATTGAGTGTTTGGTCCAACGTCATGGGGTTGCTAGATTCAGGAATCCTGCCGTTCGGTGGTTGCCCCCGCGGGATTCCGAGTGGGGAAAGATGCTAAGCGAGGAAGTGGTTGAAGGGTATTGTCGAACCTTTAAGCTTACTCGCAAAGCTGCGCTGTGACAAAGTCCGCCTCGGTCTGCAGCCGGGCTCCTGACCGGATTGAAGCGACATAACAAGCGATCTATGGTGGATTCATAGGGTGAATCATCCTGTGAATTCGCTCTGTGGATTTGCCGGCCTGGGCAACCTGGGGGGCTTGGGTTGGGCCGGGAGGGGCTGGCGATAGAGTTCTTAACCTGGCAGAGTGTTCGGCGTCACTGGCGGGCTGTTGGATCGCCACGGTAGGTCGAGGGTGAACGTGGTACCAGTCCCGAGAGCGCTATGGACATTCAGATTACCACCGTGCTCCCGTGCGATTTTCAAGCTGACCGGCAGTCCCAAACCGGTTCCTCGATTTCCCTTGGTCGACTCGAACAACGAGAATATTCTGTAGAGTTCATTGGCCGGGATGCCTGACCCGTTATCGATCACCTCGATGATAGCCGCGTCGCTGGTTTGTTTGAGGTGGACCGAGACACGACCATCGGTTTTCTCAGAACATGCATCGATGGCGTTGCCGACCAAGTTCATCACCGCGCGATGGATGGCTTCCCCGTCAAGCATCAGCGTGGGAAAGTTTTCGGGGCGATCCCAATCGAGTTCGACATTGGTTTCGTTTGCGCGAACTCGACAAAGATCGATAACATCGCTGAGGACATCGCGCACGTCGATTTCGCGGCGCTCTGGTTTTCGATCTTTGCTGATGGTGAGCATGTCCAAGACTAACGATTCGATCCGTTCGTGAGTCCTCTCGCAGATTCCCCAGCCCGCTTGGATCGACTCTAGATCTTTGCGCTTCAGCCCTTCCGAAACCATGAAACCGCCGCCACGTAGACCTTGTAAGATATTCTTCACGTGATGAGACAAGGTTGCTATCGTTTGTCCGATCGCGGCTAACTTTTCCGCTTGAAGCATGCTCTGGTAGTACGTGGTGTCTTCGATCGCCAGTGCGGCTTGATGGCCGATCGTGACCAGCATCTTGAGATGTTCTTCATTGAACACTCGAGCGTCAGGAGATTGAGCCCGTTGGCCTTGTGAGATGATCGTGTCGATATAAATCACCCCGACCATGCCATAGCGTCCTCGCATCGGCACGCAGATCGCTTCGCGGATACCACTGCTTTCGATGCTCGCGCTCGACTGCCATCGTTGGTCGTCTTTGGCATCGCTGGTAAGCACTCCTTCTTCGTTCTTGAGCACATAATCGAGGATCGTCTTGCTGATCGTCATGCGGTGACTCGATTTCCGTTTGCGATTCCTGCGGTACGAAGGGCGCAATTGGCCGGTATCCACGTCGGCGAGCATGATGCAGCCGTGATCGCATTCCACCCATTGGAAGATTAGATCGAGGATTTGATGCAGAAGTTGGTCGATGTCCAGTGTGCGGCTGACCGCGACGCTGGTCCGATACATGATTTCCCACTGCGAACGACTTCGGGCCTCCTTTTTTTCCGAGGGGGCTTGGAAGATCGCAGTTCCTTCGATGGGATCCTCGAAATCCGCGCGGCCGATGATGTGCGACGCATCCGTGCCACCATTTTGAATGATGTCGACGTTGTTCTCCGTCGTGTTCGGCTTTTTGGGAGCAGGTCGGTAGACGAGCAAACGTTTGCCGATTTGAATCCGATCCCCAGGTTCGAGGACTCGCTCTTGGATTTTTGATCCATTGACGATGGTGCCGTTGCTGCTTCGGAGGTCCTTAAGAATCGCGTGGCCTTCGACAAGATAGATTTCCGCATGCAATCGGGATGTTTCCGAGTCGTCGAAATGAATATCGCAAGCCGCATCGCGACCGATTTTTTGCGAGGTTTCACGGATGGCGATCTGGGTCCCGATGCCGGGGCCTCGAACCACCAATAGAGACGCCATGGCGTTACATCTCCTAAGTTTTTGGATCCAACCCAGCTACTGCAAAGGGAATTGTTGTAGGCTATCGTACATTCTCAACGCTCGATCGCGAATCCTTTTTTGCAACTGCGGTCGTTTTCGCAAACGTTTTATTCTGGCGGATGATCAGCTCAAGACCAGCGGCCCATCGCCGCAATGATTTGGATTGCCAAACGAGGGGACGTGGTGTCCGAATCCATGAGCCAAACTCATCAGCAACCGATTGTGGGAAATCCCACCCAGTTTTAGCGAACGGCCCATCCGGAATCCTAGACCACCACCGATCAAGACGAATGGTATGTTCTCGAGCGTATGGGAATTGCCTTTCCCTAACTCATTGGTCCAGACGATGGTCGTATGATCGAGCATCGAGCCTTCTCCGCCCGGCTCCGGAGTGTCAGCTAACTTCTGCGTGAGATACGCGATTTGTTCGGAGTACCAGATATTGATCTTCGTCAGTTTCTCGACAGCTTCTTCGTTGGTGTCCGGTTCGTGAGACAGGCCATGGTGGTCTTCTTCAATCCCGAGCCAACGCATTTTTGCTTGGCCCACCGAATTGGTGAACTGGAACGTGTACACACGCGCAAAGTCGGCCATCATGGCGTGGACCATCATGTCCATCTGCATGCGGGTAAGCTTGGGTATGTTGTCGTTGTTGTCTTCGACATTCGGATCGAGTTCGGGCACTGCGTGCGATGTTTCGGATGCTGCGGAGTTCAGTTGCTTTTCAAAGTCGCGCACGAGAGCTTGATGCTCGTCGAGAAGCTTGCGATCCGCAGCGCTGACGCGCGAGCTGACTTTGGCGAGGTCTGCTTGCAATTCGTCCAGAATGCTCTTGATGCTCTCTTCGTCCTTGCGCTGACCATAGAGCTTATTGAACATCGCATAGGGATCATCGATCGGTGAGATCGGCTTGTTCGGTCCGGAATAGACCATTCGCGTCCACGTATCGGCTCGGTTGGGGACGCCGACCCCAAACTCCAAGGACCCAAAACGCGTTTGCGATTCCGGACGGGATTGGAGATAGTTCTTGATCTCTTGATCGATCGAGATACCACTGGCCCAACCGGCCGGAGTGTCCGAGCCGCCTTGGATGTTTCCCGGGTACAGCTCGATGCCTGTTAGCAAGCAGCCGATGCCGCGCATATGGTTATCGCCATCCCCTCGTATGCGATCACTGACACCATGCAACGTGAGCAGTTTGTTCTTGAATGGCTCGAGCGGAGCCATAATCCTTTTGAGGTTGAACTGGTCCCCTTCTTCATCAGGCCAAAAGTTCGGCGGGACGACGCCGTTCGGGCTGAAAATGATGATCATCCGTTGGCGGGATGGGGTCGAAAACCCTGGAGCCATGCTCGACAAGTTCAACAGGAACGGAAGGGCGGCGGTTCCGATTCCTAGTTGTTGCGCAAATGCTCGACGCGATAGATAGTTGCTAGACATAGGAATGGGTCAGCATGGAGTGGGTGGGATGTTGTTTCCACTGGCGTGGGAAAGGGTGGGAGCGAAGCGTTGAGCGCTTCGCGTGTTCGATCAAGGCTTTTCGGGTTGGGGCGATTCGTTCAAGGATACTGAGCGATCTTCCCCTTTGGCAGGTTCTATCGGCCGTTGAGTCGCGAGTATTGCTACTTTTTTCATCAAAGGCTTGCTGGCAAAACCTTCGTCCGCAAACACTTTCGCCAATTCGGCACTCTTTTCCAGACCGAACGCAGGGAGGGGCTGTTTGACGAAATGCTGAAACAATTGACGAACGAGGGCTTGATGGAACTCGGGGGAAGCCGCCAGGAAGTCCGACAAATCCTTGGCGCCTGCGAACGCGACTTCGCGTCCATCGGCGGCGATGTACGAACCGGTGGAATCGATCGGGCGGCTGAGTTCCTCGGTACGAAACCGTCCGATCGCATCGTAATTTTCCATGGTAAAACCGAGTGGATTGATGACCCGGTGGCACGATTGGCACATAGCGCCACTGGTTTGATGGGCAACCCGCTCGCGTGTGTTCATCCCAGGTACCGTTTCTTCGGGGATTGGAATGATGGCATCGACAGGTGGACGGAGATTGCGACCCAGCACCCGTTTGGCCAAAAAGACGCCTCGATGGATCGGCGAGCTATTGTTGTGGTAAGCCAGATTGGCCATGACCAGCGGGTGGGTCAAAACACCGGATCGCTGGCCGGCCGGCAGTGCGATCTTTTGAAATGGAGCGTCGGCAGTTAGCTCGGCACCGTAATGCTTGGCGAGGTTGCCATTCAAGTAGAGCGCATCGGATCGGAACAGATTGCGAAGATCGATCGCTGGATCGGTGGCGAATTCGTCTAGAAAAAGTTCCAAGCTGGTGCGAAGGTCTGCCGAGAGTCGTTCGTTGAAGTCAGGGAATTTTTGGGAGTCCTTGGTAAGCTCTTTGCCGGTGGTGGTTCCCAAGAACTCGTGGAGGAACCACCGCATTTTTTGTTGGAATCGTTGGTCGCTGATCATTCGATCGGCCATGGCGAGGATCGCAGGTTCGGTGTGCGATTCACCTTTGGCTGCAGACTGCAACATCCACTCGTCGGGGATCGAATCCCAAAGGGTCAATGCGAGAGTCGCTGCGGCAATTTCATCGGGGGTGCCTTCGATCGCCGGGTATTGGAACTCGGGAGAGGTGAGGGTCAGCAAGCATACTTTTTTCACGGCTCGTGGGATGGATGGATCCGATTCAAAATGGCTGTCGACGAAATGACGTTTGTCGTCGTCGCTCAGCGGTCGTCGGATCGCTCGCGATACCCAACGGTGGCACCACGATTTGACAGCATCGGCGTTGTTCGGATCGTTGGCATCCCGAGGCATCCAGCGTTTCAGGTTCGAGGTCAGTTGGTTTCCGATATCGATCGCAGCGGCGATATTGGCTTCGTACCATTCCCGCGAAATGTTGCTACCTCGCTCGTAGCCAACACTGCTGTCATCGGGCGGAAACGGAGTATCGCATAGGAGGGCTGTCGGTGACCATGTTGGAGAAAGGTTGCGTTCGGCGATGGTTTCGCGGATCCCACCTGGCTGCCTCCATTCGACAGCGACGCGGGCTTTGGGTTCTTTGTGCCGCGAGATATCCACGGCAATGTTATAGGAATGGCCGCCGATCAAAAAAATCGTCGCCGTGTTGAGGCTCTTTTCAAACGAGACGACGGAGGCATCGATCAATGGGACGGCATCATCGTTGACGAACAGATTGGCGCGAACGGTGGCATCGAGGTAGAACTCGTAGACACCGGTGGTGGGTGCGAACAGGGAACCGCTCCAGCGTATCTGCCACTTTTCATGATCGATCTCGGGTATTGGTTTGCCTTCGCCCCAGTCCCACACGAGGCGTCCGTCGACTTTCTTTTCGATCTCCTTGCGATCCTTGCCCCAATCTCCTTGATGGATGTGGCGTGTGAGTCCTCGTTCAGCTTTCCATTCGGAAGGCCGCCCAGTGAACGGGCTCATCAGATCGAGGACCGACTGCCTGAATTGGGTCGTGGTTAAGTGGGTGAGTTCGACCTTGGGAGGCGAGTTGCGGAGTTGGGCCATCGGGGAATAGAACTCGTGATGGACATAGAACGCGACTCGAGAGGCATCTTCGAGCGACAGACTTCCCGGCGCGCCTTCGGGCATGGTTTCTTGGATGACCTTAGCCAATTCGTTCGTGGATAGATCCCCATGGAGAGGCGCGTCGTAATGTTCGGTGGATCCTCGACCACGTTCACCATGGCACGAAAGGCACTTTTCGCGATAGATGGCTTGACCCGCGTCAAAGCTCGGCGGTGGATCTTGAGCGACCGCGCAATTTGCCATGAAGGTACCAGCGACAAGCGTCCCAACGATCTTGATCGCGCACCGCAACAACGCAACGATCTGGGGCACGGTAAAATTGTGAACAGTCAAACCGTGAACAGTGTTCTCGTGCAAAGGAGATGGTGGCGCAGGGGTTTTGGACATGGTCGTCACAGCGTTGTCCGGCAGGAAGCGTAGGGGCGGACGAAACGTAGCACGGGGAGGGAGAGTGCGTTCAAGCCGCCGGTTTCGGAGGGAGCTTTACTGTAAGTCCTCAAGGTGACCGCTGTCAAGGAAAAGGATAGACCGAAGAGATGGTTAACAAAGTTGCTTGGCCTCAAAGCGAAAAAGCACGGTTGCGACTTGCAATCGTGCTTTTTGGCGGATATGGAGCCATTTGTCTAGAAATTCCTTGCTCGAACACCTCGCCCGAATTTTGCACCGCGCCAGGTGTTTCCCCCATCCCCACCATCGATGGTGCCGCTATCAACATTGGAGCTGTCGTTGATGAAGGTGTCGTTGCCACTTCCTAAGTTAATGCTGGCACTAGACACCGAGGTGTTTCGTAAGCTGCATAGATCCTTACCCCCACCCATCTTCACTTCAAGGCTTGCGATCGAAGAGGAGTACGCAAGGAATGTATCTGCACCCGGATCTGAACCATAATCCACGAAGGCTTTCGCATTAACGGTACCTCGCATTTCAACGTAGGATCCTAACGAAGCCTTCGCGTCAGTGACCAGGGTATTGACGTTGCCGAATCTGAGGACTGCAGTGTCGTTGGAGCCGGAACCCATATTGATGTAAACTTGATCGAGCGATTTCTGGTTCAAGTTCATCGTGATTCGATCGTTGCCAGCGTTTAAATTGACTTGGACATTGCTGATTGCCGAGTTTGAAAAGTCTCCGACTACCCGGCCGAGATTTCGAACTTGGATAATGGTAGGGCTGACTTGAAGGATTTGAATATCGTCCCGATTGTTGGTGCCGTTGACGACAAGGGTATTCCCTTGAATACCGGCGGATGCAAAGTCTGCGGCCATCAACTGTCGATTTTCTAGGTTCTCGACGCTCAGTGCTCTGGTCTTGCGATTGGTGTTGGTCATGATCTGTACTCCCAATGGTGGTTTGATGCTTTAGGACGTCGTTTCTCGTTGGAACTGTTGCGAGTTCGTCCACGTTAATGAGATGCGGTATTTCCCGACCAACCGGAAGTGAGATTGAAAATTTATTGAACGCGACATCGCAGGCCCCCAGGCCCTACTGGATTCTGCTGGGAAATCGTGGATCGCTGCGACCTGCGGCTTGCTTGGATGGTGATGTCGTAGGGGCGAGGTTATGATGTTCAGGTAGAAATTCTTTTGTGTTAGGCCCGTTCGACCAACCCGAAGCGGAATATTCGCCCTCCCGATGCCAACTCCAGACGCGAATGATCCTGGGCATACCAGCGATTTTGAATACACCACTCAGAAGCCGAGAGAGTCTCAAGATACCGCGGTGACGGGGTCCAACGATTTCGATGTGAGCGACCGGCGGTTTGGTCGCTATCGAGTGATCTCTCTCTTAGGCCGCGGTGGATTCGGTGAGGTTTACCGTGCGATCGATGACCAACTCAAGCGCGATGTTGCCATCAAAGTAACGCTCGGTTCAAAGCTTGATTCCTCGACGAAGCAAGGCTTCCTCAACGAGGCCCAGATTGTCGCGGCTCTCGACCACCCGGCCATTGTTCCTGTCTACGATGTAGGCCAAACAGCGAAGGGTGATTTTTTCGTCGTCTCCAAACTAATTGATGGAGCGGATCTTGCTACTCGAATCAAAGTGGATCGGCCTGACCGTATCCTCTCGCTTCGGATCGTCGAACAAATCGCGGATGCTCTCAACCATGCGCATTCGAAGGGGCTAGTGCATCGCGATGTGAAACCAGCCAACATCCTCATAGATCGACGAGACCGCCCCTATCTCACCGATTTTGGTATTGCTCTGCGCGAGAGCGATCAGAGAAGGTCAGGTGAATCGGCGGGTACCCCTGCCTACATGAGCCCAGAACAAGCCCGCGGCGAAGGGCACCGCGTTGGTTATCGAAGCGACATTTATAGCCTTGGTGTCGTCCTCTATGAGTTACTGACGGGTCGTCGTCCATTCCGATCCGATAATCCGCTCGATTTGATGAGGTTGGTTGCCAATGAAGAGGTTCGAAGCCCGAGGCTTTTTGATGATTCGCTTACAGTCGACTTAGAGCGTATCTGCATGAAGGCGTTATCGCGTCGTGCGAGCGACCGTTTCACCGTCGCAAGAGACTTTGCCGAAGAGATACGATGGATACTCTCGAACCACGCCCCGACCCCAGGTGTGCGCCCCTCCTCGATGCCCATTCCGGTGGGTGTCACTCCTGCCAGTCCTTTAACGCCAAACACAGCGGAACTCGCGGCTCGCGGGTCGGATTCGCAGCGAACTGGTCCCACGCGAATTGTTCCCAAAGGTCTCCGCTCCTTCGACGCTTCGGACGCTAGCTTTTTCTTAGAACTCCTTCCCGGCCCGTTCGATCGCGAGGGGCTGCCGGAAGGGCTTCGATTTTGGAAGACGCGTATCGAAGAGACAGACCCAGAAAAAACGTTCAAGGTCGGGCTGGTCTACGGCCCTTCAGGTTGCGGCAAATCCTCGCTCATGAAAGCAGGCCTTCTGCCGCGCTTGAGTCCCAAGATTATCCCGATCTATCTCGAGGCAACACCCGACGATACGGAAACCCGCTTGCTGCGTGCCGTACGCAAAGCGATTCCAGATGCCGAGGGAGGATCGCTCAAGGAAATCCTCAGTGTCATTCGCCGTCGCAAACTGGTTCCCTCGGGTGGCAAACTGCTGCTGGTTCTGGATCAGTTTGAGCAATGGCTCTTTGCAGAGCCGGATTATGCCAAAACATCCCTGACCGATGCTCTGCTGGAATGCGATGGAGGTGCCATTCAAGCTATTGTCATGGTGCGAGACGACTTCTGGATCTCGGTCAGCCGATTCTTAAGAGAGTTGGATATCCCGATCCTCGAACGCGACAACAGCGCGTTGGTCGATCTGTTCGACCTGGATCATGCGTCTAAGGTGTTGGGCTTGTTCGGCAAGGCCTATGGCAAACTCCCGGATAGTACGAAGGCATGGATCCAAGACCAGAACGAGTTCGTTCGCCAAGCGATCAACGGTCTTTCGCAGGATCGCAAGGTGATTTCGGTCCGCATTGCGATCTTGGCCGACATGATGAAATCGCGAGACTGGACGACGGCAGCGTTGCGTGAGGTGGGTGGTATCGAAGGGGTTGGGGTAACCTTCCTGGAGGAGATGTTCGGATCGCGGCATGCGCCGATCCAGCATCGCCAGCATCAGGAAGCAGTGCGAGGCCTGCTGTCGGCCTTGCTCCCATCGACTGGAACCGACATCAAGGGCTCGATGCAAAGTGCGGCTTCGCTGCAGAAGGCCGCTGGTTACGAAAATAAACCGCGCGAATTTCAGGAGTTGATCGACATCCTCGATAAGAACCTGCGATTGATCACACCGGTCGATGAGGGGAGTGCCATTGCCCCGAGCGATTCCGATACGGACGCCAACCGTAGAACGATTGTCCCCAATCGTTCCGAAGCTGAGCCAACCGTCGACACTCCCGAGCGATTGAGACAATCGCTCTACTATCAACTCGCTCACGATTACATGGTCCCTTCGCTGCGCGATTGGCTGACGCAAAAGCAGCGCGAGACGAAAAAAGGTCGTGCGGAATTAAAACTGACTGAACGGTCGGCGGTATGGAGTGCTAACCCTGAGAACAAGCAACTCCCGACCCTCTGGGAGTGGTGGTCGATCCGTCGCTGGACCGACAAGAAACGCTGGACTGTGCCAGAACAGTCTCTGATGCGAAGGGCGGCTCGCGTGCATGCGAAGAATTGGGGCAGTTCGATCGCTTGCGTCCTGATCTTAGGAGGCATCACCGGATTTCTGTTCCAGCAGCAGAGCCTTCGCAGCCAGCAGGAGAAAATCACCGTTGCCCTCGATTCGCTCCAGAAAACGCTTGGTCCAGCGGTTCCGGTGAATATCGAAAAGCTGCTCGAGATGCAACGACCCGATCTGATTCGTCCGGAATTAGCGAGTCGGTATTCGGCTGCGAGTGAACCTCAGGAGAAACTCTCCTTGGCGTACGCTTTGTCCAGTTTCGGTCAGGTGGAAGTCGATTACCTGATCTCGCAAATCGATGCGATCGAGGATCGGGATATAGGAAACTTGGTCGAGGCGCTGGGGCACGATCCGGTCGGATCGATAGAGAAGCTACGACAAGCGGCCAGTGCATGTACAACGCCGGAGCTCTATCGCCGCAAAGCGCGCCTCGCATTAGCAGCGTTGAGTATCGGAGATACGGCACTACCCATCGATGCGGTGGAATTCGAGGGACGGACCGATCATGGAATAAGAACTTGGTTCATCGACGAGTTCCCTCGTTGGGAACTCAATCGCGCTGCATTAGTCACGACTGTCAAGGACTCGCCCAGTCCAGCGTTGCGTTCGGCGGTATGTTTAGGTTTGGGTCAGATTCCTTTGAAACGCATTGCGGAGGGAGAGAAAACTCGCATCGCCGAACTCGCGACCACGTGGTATTCGCTTCCGGACAGTTCGACACACAGCGCTTCCTCATGGCTGATGCGGCAGTGGGAACTCCCCGAGCCGACCCTCCCTGATGCCGAGCAGATGGTCGATGGCCGCAACTGGATGCAGAACTCGCAAGGAGTAACGTTCGTGCGGATCACACCACCCGCGGTCGAGCTAAAGCCGCTACCGGATCCGCTGGAACAAGTGCGTCAGACCCTGTCGCAGATAGAGAGCGCAACACCGGAACAAAAGGCTCAGGCCAATTTTTTTTATTGGCACGGCAGATCCCTATTCCTCGTTGGGCAGTATGACGATGCGTTGGCGGACCTCGAGGCGGTATCGAAAATGGAATTGGACGATTCCATGGCAGGCGTGCGTGGTGCAATCGATCAGCTTCGTCTGTTTGCATTGGCTCGGTTGAAGCGGACGGAGGAAGCGGACGCGGCACTGGCTCAGTGGTCTGCGACCGAACCCGATGCCGTTTATCGCGACTATGTCGAGAGCCTCGTGCCCCTTTGGCTAGGTCGCAAGGAAGCCGCCGTCGCGAGACTGGAACAAGGGCTTGCGGGTACAGAGTTCGCAGATTTCAGAGTACTTTACAATTTGGCGTGCGCAGCAGCGTTGTTTGCTGCGAGTGAGTCGTCGACTGCCGAGGAAAAACGCGGTTGGATGGACCGATCGGTTGGTCTTCTGGAGCGTTGGAGTCAGGGGAATGACTCATCCCGTAATCAGATGCGTTCCGATCCTGACCTATTCGTTCTGCACGCTGATCCTCGGTTCGTGAAATTAGCGGCTGAGCGCTCCAATGTACCCGAACAACCGTATTGGCTTGCAAATCGCGAGGTCACGCGTGGGGAGTTCGAGGCGTTTATCAACGATCAGAGTTACGCAGGCGAGAAGCCGCAAGATCGAAAGGAATCCGAGCTTTACGCCTACAAAGAGACCAGTCCGACGATGGACCATCCGGCCCAGAGCGTGAGTTGGTACGATGCGGTGATGTACTGCAATTGGCTCAGTCAACGGGAAGGCCGTACACCTGCGTATCGTTGCGTTGGGAAAGAGAAGATCAAGGATTACGCTGATCGCGAGATCGAAGTGGACAAGTGGGAAGAGGTGGAGGGAGCGAATGGGTACCGGTTGCCGAGGGGATTGGAATGGGAGTATGCGTGTCGGTCTGGTAGTGATACGGAATGGAGTCCCGGGAACGATGAAGCGCTGCTAACGGCTTATTGTCAGATGATTCCATCGAAGCTGGCATCACCGAGTGGCAAGAAGCTTCCGAATGCCTGGGGACTGCACGACATGCATGGCAACGTCCAGGAGTGGTGTTGGGATTTGGAAGTGGGCTCGGCCCGCGTGTCCAGTGGCGGTAGTTGGGGCGGCGTGGCCGCGAATTGTCGGTCGGTGCCCCGGTACTGGCTCACGCCGGGCCTCCGCAGCCACGGCAGCGGCTTGCGCCTTGCCCTGAGTTCCCCATCCGGAATCCCCAAGTAGGCGGAGCCGCGCAGGTCCAGGAGAGCGGAGCCTGGGGTCGCAGGCACGGAGGGAGCGCGGAGCGGCGACCGGAGGTGCCGTAGACCGCAGGCGTAGCGGTTTTGAAAGTCTGGGGTGCAGGGGGCTATGCCCCCGCTCGCGATGTTTTTGGAATCGTTATTTTGAAATGATGTATTGATGCCATTTCGAGTTTTGTTAATTCCCGATGGTCTCTCAACTCCACGAGCTTCGCAAGGCCACCATAGTGCGCTAATCGCTTGTCTGTGTTGGAGGACGACGGCAGAGTGTCGTGCCACAATGGATAACAGGGACAACACAACGGAGTTGATGCATCGCGGCTGTCAGGGTACTCGCTTCGATAGGCTCGTTAGAAGTTGAGCAATTGGCGGAAGGTGTTGGGGTGTACTTCGCCCGTGCCTCGCGGCAGAATCGATGGGATGGTTTTCGGAAGGGTCATCATCGGTTGCTCCCCAGCACTCTTCGGAAAGATGAACGCATGCTGCCATGTGTCGGTGAGCAGCCAGTCGGTCGACTCCGCGCTACCCGCACCCTCTTGGTGCGACAATACACCTTTTCCCGAATCGACCTCGCCCTTGCCTTCCACCAATCCCTTACGCAGGTTCTTGCGGCTAGGCCACTTTGATAGGAAATACTCGAGGTCCGATTGGCGCAATCCAGGGACGGCTTCGGTGCGACGGTCATTCCCCGTGTACTCCACCACCATCGCCCGCTCGTGCACATCGCGATTCGATTCGATCGTCGAACCGTGCTTGGCCGAAAACGTTCGCGACATCCAGAAAAAGATCATGATGACTACTAGGGTCAACGGCATGATCAGGACCATTTCCAACGAGGCATTGCCGTATGGCAATTGCTGCCGTCGAGTTCGACGGGGGCGGAGCAAACCTGATTTCGACCATCGCAGGTTCTGAAGTCGCGTTCTGTTACTCGTCATCATCGAATCCTTTTGCTATATAAATCGGTGACACCCAGGCTTAGATCTTGAACCGATAATCGGGGATGCCATGGTGCTGACGGCACACCACCGAGGTAGAGTTCCATGCAGTCATTGACCTGAGCATCGTTCCATTGGCTCTAGGGGTTAAGTGTATTTGGAAGAACCTTTTGCATATCCTCTGCCCAGCTTGGCAAATTCGCCTCGCGCATGCGATTGTTTTGAAAATCGGTGACGGCGGTTGGGGTAAAGTTCCATGCATTACGGATCTTTGGGAAGACATGAGGAATACCGTTGCCCACGAGCTCGGAGACCCGATCCTTGGATTGGTCCCAGGCCAGCGTGTCGTAGCCAACGACAGCTTGGCGACTAGGAACGATCCGTTTGCAACCGAGCAAGTCGATACGTTGCTTGGGACGGTGCTGCGGGTTGTCGTTTTTGAGCATGACCGCATCCCATCGGACCCAGGTCTCCATTTCCGGTTTACGGAACAGGAATGGGCTGCCCATGGGATCTTTCAGCTCCTGGCCTGTCAGCACCATCGCGGTGAGGTGTTTGTCGGCGAGGTTGGAATGCTCTTCGAAGGTCCAATCCTCCCAACCCTTGTCAGGTGCAACCTTCGTCGGCATGACCACCATGCGTACACCGTGGTCCTTAAGCAATCGATCGTAAATCACGCGCGAATTGCCAGCTGCTTCATCGTGGTAGTACTTCCACGCCAAACTGAGAGGCGCTCGGAGAAGCAATCTCCGAATCATCGCAGTTCGGTGGTAGTTTACCCACGGGAATGAGGAACGGGCGAGCTGCGAGGTTTTGACCATCTGGTAACGTGGATTGTCAGCTCTCTCGGTGTCGCAGTCGCAGTCTTGCGGTGGGTCATAACCAGCTGGTGGGCCCTGTAGCGTGGTATAAGGATCCACTTCGACGGGTAGCCTCAAATCCTCTGGTGGGATATGCAATTTGACGTCGTAGCGATGGGCGATTTCTTTTGCGGTGCGCATCGCCAGCGAAGGGATATCCTCGATGATCCGATGCATTTGACGGTTCGACTCGGTAAGGATGGTTTTCATGATCGATTGCTTCAATGCGACCATATTTCGGGCTTGCTGGTAAAGACGTCGAAGGGCTTCCCATTCACGGCCTAGTTGGTTCTCGAAGGCGTCGAGGGCCGACGTATCGCCTGTATAGATCTTTGCAAAGAACTTGGCCACATAAGTAGCCGCAAGCGAGGACTTGTTGATTTTGTGTGCTTTCAGAAGGGTCGCGCCTGCGTAAACCGGTTGGCGGACTCGCGAATAGTAAGGTGTCGGAGCACCGACGATCGTTGCTAGTCCAAATCCGACGTCCAAAGCCGCATCCTGCATCCGGGTGTTTCCGCGATGATGTTCGTCGAGTGCATCGCCACCGATCGCGTGATGGATGACCACCATCGCGGCTAGTTCCCCTTGCAAATGCTGGTGCGAGGCGACCACGTTCATTCCGCGAGCTTTCCACACGCCTACGGACTGGCTGATGGCCATCGCGGGACGTTGAGAGTCGTTTTTCTTTTTGGTCGCATAGCCCGCGTTGAAGAACAAGGACATAAAGCATGCTGCGATCAATACCCAGAAAATGTGTCCGACTGCGATCGAACCGCGATCATCATCGTGCAAGGAAGAAGCTGGGAGGCTGTTTCTGATGGAGGTGATTGATTGAAAGCGAGCCATAATGCACCACGAAGGAAAGGGGAATATTTGAAAGAGTTGTTGTTAGAGTTTCGTTGCTTGGAAGGGGTTGAATTCGATACCGAGGTTGGTTCGCTTCCACTGGTTTTTGAGGACCGCGATTTGATTCGTTTGGTGCAATTTCCAAACGTAGTAGTTCGCTCCTGATTCCGATTCGGTTCCCATGATGCGACCGATCACCGGGGTCCAGAATGGGGATTCGTAGGAGACGTGGATCGTGAGTTTCTGATAGGGGCCTGTGCTGGGTTCTTCCTCCACCCAGACCTTGGTCGCAGCGGCGATTCGATTCCAGCGAACGGCGTAATGCTCCGTCATGCGGGAGTGGAATTGCGATTCCTGAAGTTGGCGTCGGATATCGTTGTCGGTTGATTGATCGTTCGGTCGTTCCCGGGTCACGGCATAGGGCAACAGAGATTTGCACACTTCACGATGGATTTGCTGTTCCCAGGAACTCGAATGTTCCCTGAGTGAGTCTCGATGCGGAACCCACTGCTTGGCTTGTGCAGCGGCGCGATCGACCGCGGTCATCAACGCGTTTTGATTGATCCCCAACATGACAATCTCAACCGCCAGGGCAGAGATGCATAGGTAGAACGGCATCGCCAACACGAGGGAAATCGAGTTGGACGCACCTCGTCGCGATCGATGTTGCTTGGACGGACTGGATAAAACGATTCTCATGATGACACGCTCATAACCACGGTCGGTGGGATACGAAAGCTCCGAAATCATAAAAGTTACCCATGACGGTTTTCGCGATCATGTACATGGTCCCAAGGGCCAGCACCATGAATGCAATGGTGAGGACATGTTCCACGGCAATCGAGCCCGATCGTGATCTACGACGATGCATTTCAGCCTCCAATCACCGCACATACCGTTGCGGCTGCATAAAATGGACCCATAGGAATTGTGTTCGACGTCATCGTGTTGGAGTCCGGCGTCATTTCCTCGCATCTCCAATGCTTGGGAATGAGAAACCGATCGGCGGCTACGACCATTCCAGCAAAGATGTGCGCGTAAAGGATGGTTTGCACCAGGAGTGAGATACCTAGGAGTGCTCCGAGCGCGCAGGACAGTTTGACATCACCTCCACCCATAAAACCATACGTCCATAGAACGAAGGTGAAGGCGAAGCCGATCATTGCGGCAAGGATGGCACTTTGATAATCCGGTCCGTTGGTGAACGCTGCAGACCATCCGTACTCAGGAAATGCACGGGCAACCGAAGCTGCGATCGCGAGGCCAATCCCGATTCCAAAGAAGGAGTAATTCCAGGCATTGGGGATTCGATGGGTTTGCAAATCAAAAACGGCGATTGCGATCACATAAACCATGATCATGACCATTTGCATGGATCCGGTCTTGCCGAGTATTTCGATCATTGCAGTTGCCATGATTGGTCTCGTGAAGCATTACCTGTTAGGACGGTTTTTTCGAGAACGAAGCCCGAATGGATCTCTAGGCTTCGATGCTTTATTTATTGGCGTAAAAAAAGCTACACCCAGAGATGCCTCCAAGGTGTAGCTTGGTCCGTGCGACAAGCGGAGTCTTACTTTCCCCCGCCGCCGTTGATGTTGAAAATGTAGCTCTTTGCCATGGTTACCAATCCACCGGTAAAGGTGTTGGTGTCTGAGCCAGCGCCACTTCCAACCCCAACGATGTTGGAGATTGCATAAAGCACGATGCATCCAACGCCGAGGAGCATAACGGCTTCCACGGTTCCGAGCCCGCGATCATCACGATGAAGATTGGCGAGCACCTTTCGAAAAGACTTGCACATGGTTTTCTCTTTCTACATGTCTTCGCAACCTTTGACTCAGCTCGCACGTACAAGACATCTTGCACTTAGGTTGATTGCGAGGTGATGGTTCGCGATTGCCTGACACTATGGAATGCGGAATCGAAGTAACCACAGGAAGTGAGTTTCGAGAATTTTTTGAAAACCTTCGATGGATGTTTGTAAGGTGGAGGAACGGCAAGGGTGGTGTTGAGATCGGAGCCGGCCGCATGCAGAGATCTGATAGAAAGGGGATGCGCTGGTTGCCCAGAGTGTTCATCGGAATGAGCCTGATGCGAAATGCACGCGTTCCAACGAGAACAGAGGCGAAGAGAAACGAGAGAATGCGAGCTCATCAAAGAGCGAATACGTGCTATTCGGTGGCACGCCAGAGGGTTCGCCATTGGTAGGCAAGGGACGCGTCGAGGCCTGATAATTCGGCGATTTCTGAGATAAATCGTTTACCGTTCGCGTTCCGCTTGGTTTGAACGACCCAGTCGATCGCCTCGGCAACTTGGGCGCGTGCAACCATCATGGGGATCTGCATGTCATTCATCATGCACAATGTCTCCAATCGGGTCGCGGCGGCGGCAGGGGTGCTGGCGTGCAGTGTTGCTAGAGAGCCCGAATGCCCAGAGAGCATCGACTGCACCAATTCCAAGGCTTCGCCACGGCGGACTTCACCGATCAGAATTCGGTCGGGACGCATCCTCAAGGAATTGACGAAGAGTTCTCGTACCGAAAAAACGGGTAAATCGGGGTCTTGGTCGGTTCGGGTCTCCAAGTAGATCGTATGGGGCTGAGTTAACTGCAGTTCGCTACTCTCTTCGATGACAATAATTCGCTCCGCGGGTGAGATAAATGCGGAGAGCGCATTGAGAACCGTTGTTTTGCCTGTGCCGGTCCCACCCGCCACGATGATGTTTTTGTGCGATGCGATCCCCTCGACGAGAAATCGTTTTCCTTCCTCATCGATGGAACCAGAATCAACCAACTCATCTAACGAAAACCCAGCTTTCTTGAATTTTCGAATGGTTAAGCAAATACCGACGCGGGAAACAGGCGGAAGGATCACGTGAACCCGCGAACCGTCGGGCAGCCGAGCATCCATCGAGAGGAAGCCATCCCCGAGGGGGCGGTCGACGAACTCCGCAATGTTGAGGACTGCCGCCATCAACATCCGTTCGTCTGGAAAAAAGGAATCGGTCGACTCGATACGCCCTTTCCTTTCAAAGTAGATCCGATCGGGGCCGTTGACCATGACCTCGGTGACATCCGGATCCTGAAGGAGGTGCTGGATAGGGCCCAAAAAGGTCCTGAGACTCAAGTCGTACAGGTGTTGATGGTCCATCGACAGGGGAACTCCGAAAATGGCGGACAAGGGCTTTTGCGGTCGTTTAAGAGGGGGGCCTCCGGTGTGGAATGCGGAATCGAGTGGCCTGGCGGAAGTTGCAGCAGTGGTATTTTTAGGTTGGGCTGAGCCGAGCGAAAAGCGATTGGGGAAGCCGAAAAAATTCGGGCGAGCCCCAGAATGGCTATCGTGGCCCTGATTCTAGAGACAGGATCAAAACGCGACTTCCGATCGTGGGCATGAATCCGCATCTACGCTAAGTCAGGTTCAGTAAACCAATTGATATGTCCAGATTTCAGGTGAAAAAGATGACGACCTCGGACACCCAAACCATGGAAATCCCAACCAATTTCTTGGAACTCATCGAGAGCTACAACCATTACAAGCGACTTGGGTTCAACACCAACCAAGTGGAACTCGACGCTATCCATGCTGCTTGGAGCCTTAAATGCGTGGCATTCGAGCAAGCGCGCGTCGACAATCTGATCACAGCCGAGGAGTGCCAGCGAGGGCTTCTGTTGATCGAGGCAGCCTATAAAACGTTGGCCGATGAAAGTGCTCGCCGAAAATACGATAAGGAGTTGTTTCGAGCGCAAAAGAAGAGCAAGGTCGTGGCGGTAAAACCGGCCGAGGCATTTGCAGCCCGTTATCTCACAGAATCGTTGCTCACGTCGGGGCGACGCGCCAAACTTTGGGTGGCCATCGATCAACGCCTGAATCGAAAAGTGCTCATCAAGGAATTGCACCCTTCCCTGGTTCGAACCGAGGATCAAGTCAAGCAGTTTCGCGAAGAATGCGGTTTTTATGCAGCAAGTAACGCGACACACCTGGTTAAGGTATTGGACTACGACGAGCAGTCCTTCCGGGTGGTCATGGAGTGGTTACCAAGTCACATGGGTGAGGTCAGTCGCCGGCAGTGGGCAGAGCACGATCGAGATTACACGCCGCACGAAATTCGGGAAATCCTGCGGCAATGCTTGAGAGGATTGCAAGTGTTGCATTCGCGAGGATGGGTGCACGGTCGTTTGAGTCTGGGGCACTTGCTGCTCGACGATCATGGCAATGTCAAGCTCAGCATCACCCCGGGGCTGCGGGAGAGCTCGATTGCGGCAGTTCCATCGAGCGACATCACTCACATTGCTCCAGAGATGCTACGCCCGGATATTTTTGGACCGGTCAGTCCCGCGTCGGATCTCTATGTGCTGGGTTTCCTCATCCTGGAGCTCATTACTCGAAACCGAGTGATGGAGTTTATCGATCCAGCAAGTGATGAGCATCGAAGCGAACAAGAGCAGTGGTACCGGTGGCATGCAGCAGCGATGGAATCTCTTCCAACGACTGCGGAGTGGATGCATGGAATGCCGGAGGATATTATCCGTTTCGTTGAGGCATTGACGAACAAACAAGCTGGAAAGCGGCCGGTCGATGCGACCGCAGCATTGCAACTCTTGGAAGAACTCAATCTCGCCGCGAGACCTTTGGGCAACGGTCAGTTCGATACATCCAACAGTGAATCACCGAATTGGGCCGACCTCAGCGCAGAGCAAATGGGTGCGCCCCCTGCATTGCATGATGCCCAATTTGACGATTCGTCGTTGACTGGCTGGCAGTCGATTAAACAAGCAACCATGGATTGGCTCGACGCGAATCCTCAACGCAAATGGATTGTTCTGGGTTCCGCAGCATCGCTCGCGGTCTGTTTTGTCTCATTCGTGATCACCCCAGAAAAGAACCGGGAAAAACCTGTACAGTTGGTGCAGGAGAAAGTCGACGAAGCAGAGTCGTTCGATGTAGTTCGGGCTCCGAGGTTTCCACTTGAGTCGGTTCAGGATTTGGCTGCCAAGTCTCCTGTGAGCGATCGTACGGTTGAAAAACTGGCTAATGATGAAGGAAAGGTTGTCTCGGATACCAAACCAGGGCGGATCGTTTCCATCGAGGTAGATGGTGTTAGAGCCGGTCGCGTCATGGTCGAATCGAAACAATCGATAGCTGGCAAAGGGAACTCCTGGCACTTGGAGCCAGGGCATTACACCGCGAACATCGAATACGACCGTAATCAGGTTTTGAAGAGGAATTTTCGCGTGCCTGCAGGCGAAGGACCCTATACGATCTCGATCGTACTCCCGGATGTTGTGACGTCAGCACCAACCCGTGTTGAGACGCCTGAACCCATCCAACTACGCCCCTTTCGTACCGATGTACCTTTTGATTTTGTGGGGGTATCTCCGCAGGATTATGAGCGATCGGAGCGCCTGTCAACGATCTCCCAAAATCTCATCGACTATTTGGAATATGACTTTGGGGATCATGGTCGGGAGAAACCGAGTCTGAACACGCTGGATCGACGCGAGAATCGTGACCCGCGGATCTCTACTTTGTTGGCAATCTGCGCGTATCGGGAAAACAAGTTGCAAGTGGCGGCTGAACTTTGTGAAGAAAGCATCAAGGTGATCGAACAAAATGAACTCCCGTTTGTGCTTCCCTACCAGCTTCTAATCCATATCCACGATTGTCAGCACGAAACGAAGAAGAGCGTCTCCCTCGCTGCCAAATCGGTAAAGAAGCGTTGCGAGCAATACAAGGCCGATCCTACTGACGACAACCGAGGGTTATTGATGGAGCAATTATGGGTTTTCGGAAAGGTTGCAGCTCATGCCGTGGCAAATACAGGAAAATCGATCGCCGATCAGATCGATCACGTTGATTACCTTGAGATTGTTGAAATCAACAAGAAGATTCCTGAGGACCCGCTCTTACAGGGGCACGCGGAATATGCCTCGAGAACGAAACAAACGCGTCCCGTGTGGATGGCGGAAAGCAACCGATCATCGTGGGGTCGAGCACGTGGAAACACGTGGGGTACCTACGGGAGTTCCAGCGGCGACACCACACAATCGCATGCGAAGGGGGCCGATGAAAGTGCGAAATCAGACCAGTCCCAGTTCGTTGCCGCTCCAGGACGGCGATTGGCAAATCACCTTCAACGGCGTGCGTTGACGTTCGATCATAGCCTCTCTTTCCTTGTGGAAAGGATCCGGGCTACGTTGCCACCTTCCAGCAAAGTGAAAATGCTATCGAAGTCGTGATTCCTGCGTGGAAGGAGTGCGCAATAGAATCCGCTCGCTATTTTCGCAGTAATGCTGAGGTTTTCGTTGTGCAGTTTCAGAGCCGCAGGGAGTGTCCCCTGCGGCTTTTTGCGTTTGCGGGATCGGGGCTTTCCAAAATCCGAACAGGTTCACTTCCGGTTGCCGTCAGAAAATCGAATGCATACGTGTGACTCCATCATTTCGCATCAACCTCGGCGATTTTGTCCGGTGATGTTGTTCCGCACCCACCAAGGAGATTTCAAATGCAATCGCGAAATTCGACGGTACCTGGAAAACCAGCCCCCCAGCAAAAACCAACTTCCCAACAAAAACCAAACGAGGGTGGATCGACTGAGTTGCTTGTTAAGATCGCGATTCCCATCGGATTGGCGGTGCTCGCTGGAGTGTTGAATGCGAGTGCTGTCGCCCGACAAATGCAGACACAGCCATTCTTCGCTTTCAAAGAGGAATTTCCAATAGGCCACATGCTCACGGAATCAGATGTGGTGGAGGTCAATCTCGGCGGTGAGCTGGGTCAGATTCCGTATATGCGACCATCGGTAGCATCGAAATCGGAACTCGTCGGCCGGGTGATGAATCGACCGGTAAAGAAGGGGGAGCTCGTGGTTGATTCCCAATTTGGAGGAGTGAGCCTATCGAAAGGGAAAAGTAAAAGTTTTGAGTTGCCTCGCAACGCGAGTCGATCGTTGGCCCGGTCGGTGAGGCCCGGACAATGGGTCAGTTTTCAGTACGCGATGAAAAGCGACGCGAAGCAGATCTACGAACTGGGGCCCTTTGAGGTAGGTCCTGTCGATCCTAGCTATCGTTCCGAGTCGACGGATCCAGCGACCATTCTCAATGTCGAGATCGGACCAGATGCCGACTTGCAGATTCTCAAACTACTCGAAGTTTTAGAAAACGAAAACAAGTATCACAGTTGGTGTATTCCGCATCGCGTCAGGCCGTCTTCAGGAAACAACGCTGCTGTGAAATCCGGTTCCTAAGCGTCGGCAAAGCATCTCGTTTTTAACCTCCAGCTAACGATTTGGAAGTCCATCATGTTTCTGCGATATGCGAGCATTTTTGAAAGCCAGCCCAAGGTGGCTCGGGTTGCTGGAAAACGATTCAAAATCGGTTCCGCCGCGACCAATGAGATCGTCATCTCCGGCCCTTTTGTGGATCCCGTTGCTGTGGAGATATCCATCAGCGATTTGGGATGGGAGATTCGAGCGGTGGGGGCGAATGGATGTGACGTCGATGGAAAACATCTGCATAGCGGCGAGAGTGCAACCAGCCATCGTCCCCAAAGCTTCACGGTCTTTCCATATTCATTCCATTTCGATACCCGATTTACTCCCGAAGCCAGTGCGCCGGTCGCTGAGGAATCCACTCTTTCTCAAGAAGTGATCCGACGCACGCATATCGAGTTGTTGGCGCACCTCGATCTGGAAACAGACACGTCGCATGAACCAAAGAGTCTCGATGAACTTTTGAAAATTGAGCGACTTATCGAAGCTGTTGCTAAGAAGATCGGGGTTATCTCGGGTACCTACCAAGGAACGCAAGTTCATTTGGCGGGAGAGTGCGTGCGCGATGAACTGCTCAACAAAGTGATTGTCGGGGGCAGTACTAACGTCGCAATTCGGGGGGAGAAAATCGATTTTTGGATGCAGATGGCGACATCGCTTCCGAACCGCGAAGAGGAACTCGCAAAAATTGTGGGTTACTTTTATCGTTCCCTATTCCCCTCGCGAGATATCGATGTGCTCGACAAAATCTCGCGCATTGAGGAAAAGTTCTGGGGGCTCTGGAAGGTACAGGTCGCCAGGATCTTAGAAGATAGTCGCCTTTACCTGACACTCCGTCAAATCAAGAAGCAAGTGAAGGACATTCTCTACGGTTTCGGTCCACTCGAGGACTTGTTGCGCATGCCCACCGTGACGGAGATCATGGTGAACTCGACGGATGAGATATTTATTGAAAAAGATGGGCTGCTGCAAAACTCTGGTCGCCAATTTCTGTCGGAGGAAATCACAACGGCAATTATCGAACGTATCGTTGCGACGGTAGGCCGACGAATTGATACAGCGCAACCGATGGTGGACGCGCGCCTGCGCGACGGAAGCCGTGTCAACGCGGTGATTCGACCATTAGCCACGAAGGGTCCGAGCCTTACCATTCGAAAGTTCTCGCGGAAAGAGTTTTCCTTGGAGCGATTGGTGAAAGGAAAATCGCTCTCAGAAAGCGCCGCAGAGTTTTTGCGTGCTGCTGTAAAGGCAAAGAAAAGTATCTTGGTCTCAGGTGGAACGGGAAGTGGAAAGACGACGCTTCTCAACTGCCTCGGACTTGAGATCCCCGGGACCGAGCGGATCGTAACGGTCGAGGACACACGTGAGCTCCAATTGCATCATCCGAACGTGGTGAATTTAGAGGCACGCGACAGCAATACGGAAGGTGTCGGCAAAGTCGCCATCGCAGATCTCGTTCGAAACTCCCTCCGTATGCGTCCCAATCGAATCGTTGTCGGCGAGTGCCGAGGAGCCGAGGCATTGGACATGCTCCAAGCGATGAATACCGGTCACGATGGATCGATGACAACCATCCACGCAAACTCTGCCGTGGATGCATTAGGACGATTGGAGGTTTTGGTGCGGGAATCGGGATTGCCATCAGATGCGATCCGAAAGCAAATCGGTTCGGCATTCGACATCATTGTGCAACTGGCGCGAGTACCTACAGGAGAACGGATGGTGACCGAGATCGCTGAGGTACTGGCCGTAAAGCCCAGTCGCAGTGGGTCACAGCGTCAGGCAGGGCCAGAGCTTCGTCTAAAACCACTTTTCGTCCGTGGCTCTGCAAAAGATGGTTACCAGCTTATCGCCACGGGGATGCTGCCAACCTTTGCTACAGAACTGGTTCATGCTGGTCATCTCAATCCGGATCTTTTCTTTAAAGACATTTGCCCTAAATCTGAATTGCGCACTCGGGAGGTGGCATAATGGATGCCCAAACATTGTTGCTGGTCGTACTCGCTTCGGGCACGGTTTCCGTAGCATCTTTTGCGGCCTGGCACTGGATTTTACCTTGGGTGGAGTCGGTGTCGCATAAAAACCTAGCCAGCCGAATCTTGCGTTTAAGCCAGTTGGGCTTTCGAGAGGAGTCGGTTCGCTTGACCTTGTTCCTCAGCGAAGTCGGATTGTTGCTGATGGTGATCTACCTCGCTGTCCATGTCATCGGCTGGATTCTTGGAGGTGCATGCTTATTGATATTCTTTCATGCCCGCTCGATGGTGCTCGATGCGATTATTCAAATTCGAGAAAGGCGGTTGCGGCAGCAAGTGCACCACTTTGCTGGTGATTTAAGCCATCTCGCGCATGGAGGATTGTCGCTGACAGATGCATTGGCCGATGCGGCGAGTAGGACCGCCAAGCCCCTAGGCCCATTCGTTCGTCGGATTGTGGTGGAGCATCGACGAGGTAGGCCGTTGCGAGAAGCGATCGACAGCATTCGTTCGGGGATGCAGCTTGACGCGTTTTCCTTACTTGTCACTGCGATGAACAACGTCATGAGTCGCGGATGTTCACTGACGGGTTCGTTGGTTGGTGTTACCGAGACATTAACCAACGCGACAGAAATTGAGCAACTCCTTTCCTCGAAGACTTCTGCGGGCAAGACCACAGTGGTCATCCTCAGTGCGATGCCATTGCTGTTCATGGGGATGGCGTATATGGGTTCGCCGGAAAATTTCAGGCACTTGACCCACTCGGAACTGGGGCAGAAGGCGTTGGCGATCGTACTGCTACTCACCTATGCCGGATGTGCATGGGCGAAGAATCTCTTGACTCCAAAACTTTAAATCCTAGCGATATAAAATCACCTACGGACAAGGTAATAGGCGAAAATTATGATTCAGATTCTCTTCAAGGAACCGCTGCTTCTGGGAGCCTGTTTACTACTAGCGGGTTCGGTTTTCATGCTGATCCGTCTGCCATTGGTCTGGTGGTTGCGGCCTATCGTAGAGCACGAGTTGATCCAGTGGGATTTGGACGATAACCGACGCAAACTTTTGCGACGTCAGTCTAAGGTGTTCAAGAAGCTCGAGCCATGGGTCGTAGGGCTCGCTACAGGCATGGAGTATCACTATCCGATGCCAACTAACGATGATAAATCGAATCACCAAAAAACACCGCGACAACGGTTATCCAAGGCCCTGTTCGGGTCTCGCACCAGCGTAGTGATAGCACTTCGTGCCGGTGTGATCGAAGGTGCTTGGACCGCGAGCGAGTATATCGCTACGATGGGTCTCATGTCTGCATTGGTCGGCGTGGGAGCATCGTTCTTCATCGTCGGCAGCAATCTGTCGTTGCAGTTCACCCTCTGCATGGGAGTTGTGGCGATGGCCGTGTATCGACTGCAGCTGGTCCACTTGGACCGCAAAATTCGGATGCGTCAGTCGCAAATTCGAAAACTCTTGCCGCATTCGATGGAAATACTCTCGATGACCATGAGTGCTGGCGGAACGTTTCAAGCTGGCGTCGAAGATGTGATTCGCGATTTCCCTGGTCATCCATTAGCCAACGAGTTTGAGCGCATGATCAGAGATCTTCAGCGGGGGATCGGGATGTACGATGCACTCAAAAATATCGCGCATCGAATCCAAATTGAAGAATTTGACGATATTCTTCGAACGATGAGTATCTCCCATGAGCATGGTGCTCCGGCAGCTGATTTCTTCCGTCGCGGAGCGAAGCATCTTCGTACCAAGCAACTGAGAGCCATGGAAATCGCAGTTGGAAAAGCGGAGGCGAAGATGCCATTGCCGACCATGGTGATCACGATTGCGTGCATGATCATCGCAATCGCTCCGTTCTTGGTCGGTGCCTTGGAATCAGGAATCTTGGAGATGTTCAATATCTAGATTACATTGCTAGGGGAGACTCGCTGAAGCATCGCAACTGATGGATGGATCAGCGCCGTAAAAGGATCCATTAGGAGCTCGTTGTATTGTGACTTCACAGGAATCAGAAGGGTCCGTTTGGGAGAATCGTCGTGAGGAGAAGTTTTTCGAGGCGTTGGAGGAAAAGTTCAGTAAAGAGCTTTCGACGAAGAGTGATTTTCCCCGTGTTGTGGCTGAGTATCCGCGAAGGTTCGCGGAACTTGTGAACAAATTGCCGGAGGGCTATCGGCCGGGGTTCCTCGCCGATTTGATTTGCTCCTGCAATTGCTTGTGCCTCAGTTACTGGAGGGATTACGTTAAATCCCATTGGGAGTCTAGTAATCCTGAGACGCTGTTATCGCAATTCGATCAACTACCTCGAATTACCTCGTTTTTGGCGGCTCTCGGATTGGATCATTCCATCGTAGGCAAGTACCCCACGTTGGCAAAAGAGGAGCTAGTTGCGCGCAATGCCTATGCAGATGGTGGTCGCTGGGAGGATTACTACGAGCAATTTGGTTGCAAGTTTCAAGCTCCGGAAGCGAATTTGGTGATCGTCCCTCAGACCGAAAGCCAGATCATCCGAGACTTCATCGGGCGACCCTCTACGATTTTCGGAAGTGGAGGTTCGAGCTTTTTTTCCGATGACGAATCGACACGGGGGGCGATGAAGCGATTTCCATTGTGCCAGCGAGTCTCCATCGGCAGGCAGCGATCGAAAGAGCCTGGAGCCTTCAATATGGTTTATGGGAAGCAGCGGCATCGTTTGGTGATTGCAGACGAGACCGATGTCCAGGTCGCCAGTCGAGAGCAGTTACTCATCGCGAGGCTCACTCCGCAGGTTCTGTACATGAAAAACATGAGCGAGCATTTCCCTGTTGAGTCGTCGAGCTTTCGTGGTTTAAAAACGATACATCCTAATGAGAGTGGCCTCTTCTTGGCGGATATCACTATTCGGTGCAATAAAATTCGGTTGGAAGTGCTTCCTAACGCAGCGGGCTGAAGCGAGGGGCGGGGATAATCTTTGTCGCTTTTTCCAGTGCGATGGATCGGCCTCTCGTTATTGTGATAACTGATTGCCCATCCTTAGTTTGCTCCATGGATTTCAGCGGTAAGAATGTCTCGAACGTTCATGAGGGCAAATCCAAGTAGATTTTCTCCACGCCAAGTCATCGGCGAGCGAGCGTGAGGGTCGTCCTCAGTTACACCAATACCCCAAATCGGATCATCCGGACTTGCCTCGACGAGGATTTTCCCATCCGTTTGCAGCAGGAAATCTCTCAGTTCCGTGTTTTGCCTGAATTTATAGAGGTTACCTGCGACGACCATCTCAAAGGCGGATCGTTTCCAGGTGTTGTTGTCAAACGGTTTTACCGATCGGCCTAAACCTTTTGCTATCCTTGGATCTGGAGCATCGAGAATCTGTTGCCATGTTTGAAGATCGCCAAAAAGTCTTGCCTTTTCCGCCATCATCCAATGTTCGGCAGTTAAGTAGATTTCTCCTTCAAACTCGAAAGGGGCTGGATACCACTGGCTGAAACAGGCCTTGGAAATCCTTCCGTCTGGTCTCTTAGAATGTCCCCAGAAAAAGTAGTAGTCGAGTAATTCGCCACGACGGTGCCTCGCGATCAAGTACCTGCGGCAGTACTGAGACGTTTCTCCCTCGGAGCTAAGCCCTTGCGATTTTCTATTGCTCATTTAAGTTGTCTTCTAGGCTGAATCTTCGTTAGCATCCTTCATCTGAACCGGTGGATCCGGTGCAATTTACCAATTCTGCATGTGCTAACGAGAGCTCCTTGTCCTCGTGCTCTTAAGTTATTCTGGGCTGGCATGGTCACTTTGTTGGATTGAAGGACGACGTTTGGTAGACTAATGAATCATGTCGAACGGATGGAAATAAAAGTTGTATCACGGGTTTGGTAAGGAGTGTTTCATGAGTGTTGGCAATGACAGACGCCATCAAATTGTTTGCCCAAAATGTAATGGTTCCATGGAAGAGGGATTCCTGCCTGATGCTTCCAGAGGTGTAATCCAAGACACGAAGTGGGTCCGGGGTAAACCAGAACCGCATTGGCTGGGAGGAGTAAAATCACCTGACCAGAAACTTATGGGCGGACTGAAGGATTCGACGGCATGTATAAGCGTACTTTCTTACCGTTGTCAGAAATGTGGGTTCCTTGAAAACTACGCTAGATAATCGTCGTAGACGTTGGTTACTAATCCCCCTGTATAAAGCAACCGAGCGCTTCTTCGGTGGCCTTCATTCGATGATAGATGGACTTCGTGGAAAGTTTCCTGCCGTACTTGCGCTCAGCATCGTCGCAGATTTCTGCGTATTCCTTTCCCTCGAGTCTAGCCACCAAAACCTCTTTGCAGCTTGGTTCTGAGTATCGGTCTAGGGTGAGTTCGTCGAGCTTGGAGAGCAAGCCTTCGATCAATTCCTTAGTCGCAACGGCTTCGTCTGGCGTTGGCTCTCGGCTCATTCCCTCTAGGACGACCAGTGGTAACGAGTCGTCTTCCCCTTCGCGATCGCCATTTTTTTCACGATGGACATCTCGCCCGAGCGCCGTCCAATATTCGATCTGACGGTGGACTTTGTTCTTCATCACTGCCATGAGCAGCGCCCAAAACCGTTTTTCGTCTTCGATCTCGACTTTGCCAGATCGCATTCGAAGCGCGACGGATTTGAGGACGCTAATGGCGATGTCTTCGCCGTCGAATTTCCCCTGGAAATGATCGCCGATCTTTCGTTGTGCTTGATCCGCCAGTCGGCCGAAGTAGAGCGAAATCAACTCATTCTCAGCGTGTCGATCCCCCGTCTGGCAACGGTTCAAAAGATCATCAACACCCATGGAAATTCCTATGTCATTGAATGCTTAGTAGTTCGGTTCTATTAACGGCAGTCGTTTTACTGGTTGTACCGGGATCTCCATGGTAACGCTGCGGACTAGGACCTGCAATTTGCAATGCTATTGCTCCCCGAATTTCCTGTTTTTTCTCCAGTCGCTTCCGACACGCTCGAGAAACCCGCATTCCATGATGGCGACAGTCAGCTTTCCCAAGAGTCACTAATGGTCTGGGAAGCCATAGGAAATGAAACCATTTGACCGAAAGAGCCCAAGGAAATGAGCGGAAGCTACTGGCAGATCCCACCCCGAGTGTTTGCGATGGTCCTCCTTTTCACGATAGTTCCATGCTCATTGGTAGCGTACCAAATGGTCGGAGGTTCGGCGGACCGGTTGCCAGCCACCGTGGTGAAAATCCATGAAGGCTTGGAATGGATCGAAGAACAGGCCGTCGCAGATCCGGATCCGCTACGGGGCCCGACAGATCGAACCTGCCTTGGTTTTCAACGCTAAGCCGCCGGTGCCGCGAAGTCTGAGATACGGAGTTGAGTTTGTTTTACCGTGGAATGATCAAGGTGCGAAGTAATTTCAAAGTGCTGGAAGTAAAGTGAGGATGAAATCATGTGGAATCGATTTTTGAGTATCAAAAACCCCTTGAGGGATTTGGGAAGGCTCTTCCTGATGGTACTTTTAGCTCCGGTTTGGACGCCCATGTTGCTGATCATCTGCATTTGCTGGATTTGCGTCTGGCTTACGGTTGATCACAGGGATGTGTCGGACGGAAAAACGTCGGACGGAAAAACTTGGACAGGTTCCTTGATTCGCATGGACAAGCATTACATGTGTGACTGTTGGTATAATCGACCTGCCCATGGTTCTGCGGCCAAAGAGAGTCCGGTTTCAGAGGTTTGTATGGCTATGCCGATTGGTGCTGCACCCTAGCTAGAGTTGGTGCATGGATCTGAGACGGCGGATTAGGGGGCCGCTGTGGAACGCAGTACTTGCAGGGATTCCGCTTTCGCTTGGAGCGTGCTAACGGTTTTAATAGAATTTTGTGGTGCTGGGTTTGTTGTGGGCTCGATAGTGATTAAGTAGACTTTGGCCTTGACCACGGCCCAACTCCCTGTTTTCCTCGATTCATGCCGCGTTGTACCTATGAGCAATGGTTCCCGTTCGGATGACGATAAAAGCAATTCGCCCGAGAACGAGTTTGGGGCGTCTGATGAACTGGATACGATCGCTTTTCAGTCTGGGAAACCCAAAGAACAGGTGTCTCGGATTGAATCCAAGATCAACCGTACGGGCCTTTCCCGTTACCGTGTTGAAAAGCTGCTTGGGACTGGTGGATTTTCCGAAGTCTACGCTGCTTACGATCGGCAACTGCGGCGGGAAGTGGCCTTCAAGACTACGAAAAGGGTCTTCGCGAACCGAGAAGTCCTTCGGGGGTTTCTTCATGAAGCCCGTATTATCGCCGCCTTAGAGCATCGTCACATCCTTCCAATCTACGATGTTGGCGTCACTGATAATGGCGATGCGTTTGTCGTAATGAAATTGGTTACCAGCGGGGATCTTTCGAAGCATATCGCTGATGAGACGATTCCCAGGAACGATCAGATTCGTCTGGCGGCGTGCATTGCAGAAGCTTTGTACCATGCGCACAAAAACGGTGTGATCCATCGGGATGTCAAGCCTGGGAATATCCTTGTGGACCACGATGGTCATCCTTACTTGACCGACTTCGGTTTGGCCCTTCGCGAAGACAGTGGCTCGGAAGACGAGGGTTTTGCTGGAACCGTTCCGTACATGAGTCCGGAGCAAGCGAGTGGTGAAATCTACCGCATGGATGGTCGCAGTGATATTTTCAGCCTCGGCGCTGTGCTCTACGAGATGCTCACGAAGCAACGGCCTTTTGTCGGTGCCAACCGCGACGAGCTCATTGCGAAAATCACGGCTGGGCAATGTGTCCCTCCCTGCCAAATAGACCAGAGCATACCTGTCGATTTAGAGAGGATTGTTCTGAAGGCACTCTCGACGCGAATCGCCGACCGTTACTTGACGGCCTCCGATTTCGCCCGAGAGCTTCGGGCGTTTCTCGATCGGAGCCAATCGCATGCCTTGGACAAGGAGAGTGACCGGAGCGTAATCACAGCTAAGGATTTGTTAGATAGCGACATTGTGATTAGCTTTGCACAAGTCGATGATCAGCCATTGCAAAAAGATCGGGTCGGTTGGATCTCGAGCTTCCAGAAAAATGTCGCCCTTCGCGTCGAACAATTGATGGGAGAGTTGGTCAAAGTTACTCCATTTCCGGGACAACGAGAAGCCAGTGCTCACGAAACGTTGGTCGACTCCGTCGCGTCCGCGAAGACGTTGGTTTCTGTTTTAAGCCCAACATTTACTAAGGCCAAAGATTGCCAGAAAATTGTCCAGCGATTTGCCAATTCGATCGAAAAGTCGAATCAGCACTCTCGGTTGATCAAGGTGATCAAGACTCCGGTGGATCCTGAGGATATACCGCGGGAATTGAATACCATTTTTGCGAATGTCGAAGAGTTTGCATTCTTTGAAGAGGAGCCGACGACGGGTAGAGTCCGAGAGTTGGATGAACGATTGGGTGAGGCGTCTCGCCTCAAATACTTTGATCGTATCTATGACGTCGCGGATGCAATCTACAGGACGCTAAAGCAAGCCAGGAAATCGCTAGATTCGTCAAACTCCTTGTCTTCCGATGAGTCGTTATCGAGTGGTGCTTTGGTGGTTTACCTCGCGGAGACTACATCGGATCTCGCATCGGACCGAGAGGTGTTGCGTAGAGAACTAATAGCGAAGGGCTGCGTTGTACTCCCCGAGAATCCACTTCCGAGAACGTTCGAGGAAGTCGAGGAAGAGATCCAACGTGGATTGTCGACAGCGTGCATGTGCATCCATCCGATCGGGTCGGTCTATGGACTGATTCCAGAGGGTTCCCAGGAGTCCGTGGTCGCGATTCAATATCGCCTTGCTGCCAATACCAACTGCCCTCAAATCATTTGGTTGCCGAGGGATCGCGTCATCAAAGACTTGCGTCAAGAGAACTGGATTCGTGAGATCACATCGGATCCTGTTCATTCGGATGGGCTTGAGATCATCGAAGATCGCATTAGTGCTGTCAAGGAATTTGTGCTGCACAAGATTTCGCGAAGACGCGGAGCATCCTACAGTCTTTCCTCCTCTTCAGAGATTCCGCCAAGTGTTTATCTGATGATGGATCCACGCGACGAAGAGCAGACCGAGGGGCTTGAGGATTTTTTCTACAGCAAAGGGATCGAGGTTTTACTTCCTGCATTGGATGGAACCGAGGAGGAACGTCAGCAGGTGCATTTGAATAACCTCCAACTTTGCGACGGTGCATTGATCTATTTTGGAAACGGTTCTCGCCATTGGGTTGACTCGAATGCGCGAGAATTGATCAAAGCAACCGGGTATCGCGATAGCGATCCGATCGTAACACGTGTGGTGTACCTTGCAGATCCTCCCGACAAGCGCAAGGAGCGTTACAAGAGTTTGACGACGGATGTCGTGAAGCAAGGTGAAACGGGAGATTATTCTGAGCTCGAATACTTTGTTGAGCAGATCAAATTGAATCATCGGAGCAGAGCCTCGGTTGCGGGAGGGCGCTCATGAGTAGGCTTGCAACCGATATCACCGGAAACCCATTTCCAGGTCTGAGGCCATTCCAAGAGGATGAGGACTATCTTTTCTTCGGCCGTGAAGGGCAGACCGCGGAACTGCTCAAGCTGCTTCGAGAGAGCCGATTCCTAGCGGTGGTTGGAACGTCGGGAAGTGGAAAATCGTCCTTGATCCGAGCGGGTCTGGTCCCTGCGCTCCATCGAGGAGCGATGGTAGGAGCGGGTTCCAATTGGGAAGTTGTCGTCACCCGACCCGGGGGTGCGCCCTTAGAAAATCTTGCGAGATCGTTGGAGCAGTCGGATTTGTATGAGCCCGATGCCGACCTGCTCCCACGCGTATTGACGTGCATCAATCGTAGTCGTGTGGGGCTCGTCGATGCGGTGAAGCAAGCGGGGATCGAAAAAGGGACAAATTTCCTACTGATCGTGGACCAATTCGAAGAAGTCTTTCGATTCCGCAGTCGCGACGAAGAGAGCTTGCTCGCCTCGGCCCACTTCGTTGCAAGTTTGCTTGAGGCGACTGCACAGAGCGATGTCAACATTTACGTAATGTTGACTATGCGGTCGGATTATCTCGGCGATTGTGCCTTGTTCCCTGGCCTCGCAGAAGCGGTGAATCGAGGTGAGTACCTCATCCCTCGATTGAATCGCGAGGAATTACAGTCGGCTATCGCGCGACCGATCCAGGTTGCGGGTGGTCGGATAGCGAATCGATTGGTTCAGAAATTGTTGAATAAGGTCTCCGATAACCAAGATCAGCTTCCAATCCTTCAGCATGCGCTGATGCGGACGTGGAGCTTTTGGGAGCGAGGCCATTCCGTCGATGAACCGATCGACTTGCGCCATTTCGAGTCGGCGGGAGAGATTGAATTTGCGATCTCAAAGCATGCTGGTGAGATCATGGCAACCTTGTCGGAAGGCAACCAAGCAATCGCTGAAAAAATGTTTAAGGCGTTGACGGAACTCGGTAGTGACCGACGCGAGATTCGTCGTCCTACTCGATTTGATCAGTTACAAAAAATCGTAGGGTGCAGCGAAGAGAGTTTGCTTCGCGTGATCGAGGCGTTCCGAGACAAAGGATGCGCGTTTCTCACACCCACTCAAGGGATGACAATCTACCCGGACACCGTGATCGACATTGCTCATGAGAGCCTGATGCGGGTGTGGGACCGATTGAAGGAGTGGGTGCAACAAGAATACCAATCAGCGAGGATTTACAAGCGACTTGCGGAAACGGCGGTCCTCCATTCCGAAAACAAGTCCGGGCTTTATCGCGATCCCGACTTGCAAATCGCGCTTGCGTGGCGCGATCAGCATCCGACCAATGAAGCGTGGGGTGCGCGTTATCACGAAGCCTATGCGTTGGCGCTGGATTTTCTTGACCGTAGTCAATCGGAACAGCAGAGAGAGAGCCAAGCGAAAGAAGCAGCGAGAGAGCGTGAGTTGCAGCAAGCTCGTGCACTCGCCGAGCTTGAAAAGCGGCGAGCGGATGAATTGATCGCAGAGGCAAAGCGGACTCGCATAGTAAACATTGTCCTCGCAGGATTGACGATCGCGGCGTTGGTCTTAGGGGTCGTCTCGTTCCGATCTTATCGCAGAGCAGAGGAGCTATACCGGGATCAAAAACGTACGTCGAGTCTTTTGGAGTTGAAAACTAGCGAGCTTGAAGCCTCGAATACCATCGCGAATAGAAACAAGGAGATTGCTGAGAGACAATCGAAACTTGCGATCGATACAACAGATCATTTTATTGATGAACTCATCGATAAAATCGATTCCGGAACCGATCCAGAAATCCTGCGACAGCGACTGCTCAAGTACCTAGGGGGCAAAGTATCTGAACTTCGCGTGTCTGACGAAACGTCAGATCTTGGTAATCTGTCGGTTGTGGCAGCGGAGTTAGGTTTTGCAAGGTCTCTAGTGCGCCTCGACTCGAGTGGGAAGGGACCGGTTCGCGAGAAGCAGGTAAATGACTCAGGTGTTGAGGACACCGATGAAGATAAGAGAGCCGATAACCAATCGAATCAGGAGAACACCGACGATCTAAATTCGCGGACGCGAGAGATTGTTCGCAAGGCTGAAAAGGTGATCGCATACACCAGGAGCAAGGCTTCTAGTGGGGCTAATACTCTCTGGAGGGAGCTGCTTCGTACCGAAGGATTATTGGCGGAAGTTTATCGGGAGTTGGGGCAATTTGAAGATGCGGAGCGAGTGCACCGCGATGTGGTTTCCTATGTTGAAAAATTGATTATTGACCCCGGACGGAATGCGACTGAAAACGTATTTGCGCAGAACTCGCGGATGAATTCGTTGATGCGGTTGGCTCAGATAGCGAGCGGTCGACGCCAGTACAAGCAGGCGATGGGGTTGTATGAGCAAGCGATTAGTCTTGGCGAAGCAGTCGTCCAGATCAATGCTTCTCTCGATCACGAAATATTCGAGGAATCGCTTGCGTTGCTAGCCGAGGCATTTCACGGAGTGGGAGTGTCTGGCTCTCGCTTTTTGTCGGCCACGCAATTGGCGGACTATTTCGAGAAATCGGATGCGACGATTTCATCGATTCAATCAGGGCAATTTAGCAGCCAATTGAGAAGTATCCAAGCTAATAATTTAGGCGAATTGGCAGGGTTGTACGCCGGTGTCAATCCTACTAAGTCTGAGGGGTATCGAAAACGTGCCGAGGAGATACTCGATCGTGGTTCGAAAAAATGGGTTAATCCTGAGGAAGTAAAAGCACGCAGCCAGGAGGCATGGATCTGGATCGATCGCGGGGATGATTTGTGGGAAAAGCCTGAGTCGTGGGACACGCGTTTGCAGCATTATAAAAAGGCATTCGATCTACTTTTGACCAATGCCCAAAGAGATCCCAATTCGCGCAGGACCAAACGGGACCTTTCAACGGCTCACGAGCGGATTGGCCTTGCATATCTAAAGAAACCACCATCCCCTACAAGCGAGGATATCGAGTCCGCACGAATCGCATTTGAAAAAATGCTCGAAATGAAGAAAGAGCTTGCAGAAAACAAAGACGATTTACAAGCGCAGTTAGAATTAGCAATCACCTATAGTCACTTTGGAGATATCGAGGAACAGTTCGGGGAAATAAGTAAAGCTATCCCCTTTTACGATAAACAAAAAGACATCCTCGAGCCTCTTTTCCAAAAGTACCCGGAGGAGTTTTCTATCGCTCGTAATTTGATTTCATTGTATTGGAACCTATCTGAGGTTTATCAAAAGCAAGGAAAGATCCCTGAAAGCCTGGATTGTCTTTATCGAGCAGGCGCAATTCTCGAACAAATCGAGCGAATTGAACTCGGACCATCGATCGCTCCGCGATTTGCGCAAATGCAAAATTTCAACCGGATGAAGACGCTCGATTTAGAAGCGATGGGCAGTGTCGAAAAGCCCGCCTCGGAATTGATGGATTTCGATTCTAGACGTCGAGAATTAGCATTTGACGCGCGTTGGAAGTCTTATCTGGAATCCATGGATTTGGCGTCCGCGATCAATCTCTTGCAACCGCTTGAACAAGCATCGCAACTTCGGCAGGGAGATTATCGCTCTCTAGTCAAGGGTTACCTAGCAATCGCGCAAATTGCGTCCCGTTTGGAAGTCGATGGCGGAAGTGTTGGCTCTGAGAATACGACGGCTGAATCAAGTAAGCTTTTTGAGCAGTATCAAGACAAAGCAATTCGGGCGGTGGAGGAAGCATTAGCTAATGGGGCGCTTAGTTTGCTTAACCTAAGGCTTGGAGATGATTACGAACCGATCCGTAAGGACGCTCGTTGGGAAGAGATCAACAAACCAAATACGGACTACCGTTCTTTTGCGGAATCCATCTTAGAGGCTGGAGGCGTGGTCGTGGTTATCGATGAATCCAATCAAGAGAAAACGATCAATCCTGGCCAAGATCTTCCGGATCAAATCTATGAAATCATTGAGGTCAAACTCAGCGGATCTCCGGCTGTTGAAGATCAAATAATGAGACAGTTCCGTTCACTCCGCGGATTGCAATCCCTCATGATCGAAGCAATTCCTGGTCTAACCAATGAACAACTACAGTACCTTGCTGGGTGTAGATCCCTGAAAAGGGTTGGGTTGGGCGGAAATCTTCAAATCGATGAAAAGGGGCTCGTACATCTTGCGGAGTTACCCGAACTGACAACGCTATTTCTCGGAGGAACCCGCTTCACATCCGAAATGGCAGAAGCAGTTTCGCGTTTAGACTCAGTTTTTCTACTCGATCTCAATACGACGCTTATCTCTGATGAGAGTGTGAAACCCCTTGCGAAAATGAAATCGTTAAAGGATTTGTGTCTAACTAACAATGCTATCTCTGACAAAGGAGTTGAATACCTACAGGGAATGGATCTTTACATTCTTCGCCTAAGCGAGACCGATGTTACCGATAAATGCCTCGATAGTCTGGTTGGTATGAAGTCGTTGTATGCATTGAATCTCGATGTATGCAATATCACGGATGTGGGGGTCGGAAAGCTACTCAAATTGCGGAGCCTACAGGCTATTGGACTCGAAAGCATTCATGTATCGTATGAAGCACTGTGCGAGTTGGCAAATTTGAATTTCCTCGAAAGCCTGCATGTCTCCTTTTGCGGATTGAGTGATGAAGAGGCTGCAAAACTAAGAAAGACACTCCCTTTTTGTAAAAATATCAATACGACAGAACGCCTTTTCGGCGCATATACAACAGCCAGACGCATGAAGCCTCCACCCACAAATCAGTGATTTGCGGCTATCTTTTCGCGCTATCGACTTGGAAAGGTGACGAACAGTTTACGGGCGATGTGTTTTCGGAACGAAATCAAACACGCACGATCAATTCGTCGGAGTTGAAGCGGACTTTGTGGTTGTTCGCGTAGCCATCGTCGGGATGGCGGTAGCCAAGAGCGCACGCGACACGTGTTGCGTACGGCGTGTCGCTGAGTCCCAGGACTGCATCGTATTTGGCGGGCTCAATTCCTTCCATCGGACACGTATCCACTCCCAGGTGGGCCGCGGTCGCCATCAATTGTCCCAACGCAATGTAGGCTTGATGGGCCGACCACACGTCGTGATGGCCTTGGGTCGCTTCGATGAAACCGAGAACGACCTTGCGGTATCCAGCAAGGCTTTCATGACGGATCGATCGGGTCGTCGCTACGTCTTGCAAGAACCGATCGACATACGTTGCATCGACCGATCGCAAACTGGCGAACACCACGAAATGCGAACAGTCTTTAGGTTGTGTCTGGCCCCACGAGATCGCCGGCAGCTGGGACTTCACACTCTCCGACTCCACCACGATGAACTTCCATGGCTGCAACCCAAAACTGCTCGGAGTCAGCAGCAAACTCGTTTCGATCGCTTTCCAAGTTTCCGTGGGAATCGTTCGAGCAGCATCGAAACGTTTGACGGCGTATCGCCATCGCAACGCCCCTAGCCACGTTTCTGCGTTCCCATGAGGTGTCATTTGGTCGCTGGGGCGATGGGCTGTTGGATGCATGTTTTCCTCGGTGTGGGATTTCTTTTTGGAGTGGAGTTCTGTTGTGGCTTTTGGGAGGAAGGACGCGGTGGGACTCACTCGGAGGGCCTCAAACGATAGCCTGCAACGACTTTTGCCCTATAGATAAACGAAAAAAGGGCCCGAAGAACAGGTGTCTTCGAGCCCCCCCACACGCTACTCAAGCTTCTGGCTGCTTGAGGAACACTACTTAAAATCTTCGGTCCGGAACGTTGCCCCCGTTTTTTGCGAAGAGGTTCCGAGTTGGTTTTCCGTTGTGATGAGGGTCATCCTGCAGTCTGAGGAGCCTCAAAGGCCCGAAACAGACACAAGACGCCACCTAATGAACAGGATTCGAAGAGAGTCTACAATCCAGGAAAGTATGGACGATTTTTCTCATCGAGCTTGTTCGCGAGAGTATAGAAGCCTGGCAAGGGGCCTCGGAAAAAATTCCCCGCATCGAATCGGGATAAGATAAGCTGTCGGAAGCGGATATCCCTGTGTGGCTTTTTAACTCGTATCGATTTGGCCGAATCAGTGAGCGGACGAGCAGGCAATCGCAGTCCTTACCTACCCCATGGCAACAAAAACGACGAAATCAAAAGCCGAAGGAGTGCCGCACGCATTCGAGTTTCTGGAGCGTGCTGGTCATGAAAACCTCCCCACTGTTGTGGCGTGTTTCGGACCCGATGAGTTCCTGCGTCGCAAGGCCATCCAAAAAGCCATTGGCATTGGGCAGCTCGACGAATCGACGTTGCGAAGTTTCGACGGGGACGAGGCGGAATGGCGGGATGTTCACGATGAACTGGCGACCCAAAGCCTTTTCGATTTAGGTGGGCATAAAGGAGCCCGCGTACGGAACGGTGATAAATTTGTTACCCGAAACCGGGATGTCCTCGAACGGTGGATCGAAAAAGGGGCCTCGGGGAGCACACTCTTTATCGACGTGCAAACGTTGCCGGCCAACACCATCCTGTACAAGCTCGCCAAGAAGCATGGTTGGCTGGTTTCCTGCGCCGAATCCACCGATGCGGAGTTGCAAGCGTGGGTGTTGCGTTGGGGCAAGTCGCATCATCGCGTGGCGTTGAGCAAGACCCAAGCCGATATCTTGGTACAGCGGATCGGTTCGGTTGCCGGGCTTATCGACTGCGAGCTCGCAAAATTGGCTCTCTTTGCCGATGACACGGGGGCTGTGTCGGACACACGCGTCGATGAACTCGTGGGTGGCTGGAGGACTCAAACGGTATGGGTCCTCGCAGATGCAGTCGCTGACGGCAAAATAGAAGAAGCCATGGAGGCGATCGATAAACTCTTCATGGCGGGTCAGTCCGCCTTTGGCGTCGCCGCTCAAATCTCGTGGTCCTTGAGGCGTTATGGATTTGCGGCGCAACAAGTCGAGCAGACGGAGCGATTGGGGCAACGGGTCGTCTTTTCCCAAATCCTCGAAAAGGCGGGGTTCCGTCCCTACGAAGTTGGGAAAGCAGAAGCTCGTTTGCGCAGAATTGGGAGGAGTCGAGCCAAGGAGCTATTATCATGGTTGGTGGAGTTGGAACTGCAGCTCAAGGGAAGTCATAGCGGTGAGGATCGCGCTCGATTGGCCCTCGAAGCGTTCCTGCTGAAATTATCGGACTTGAGTCCGGGAGTTGCTAACAATTCAGGTGTTGCCAATACGGGGCGAACGATTACCAGGAGCGTATCATGAACCGTCGAAAACCGTTGTTGCAAATCTGGCGAACTACCGTATCGTCGCTCTTTGCTGTCGCGATCGCGGTAGGGATTGCAATCGTGCCATGCGCGGAATTGGCATGGAATGCATTCAGTGGACACGTCATGGTTGGTGGAGCTGCGTATGGCCAAGACGTCTTTGTGCTGAGTTTGCCCGGTGCGGGTGGATCGAGCTCCATGGCCAGCCTCACTCCGCAGGAGTTATCGATCCGCGACGCAGCAGGACAGACCACGACCTACCAACGATTGCAACGTTACGATACGCCTGACGGCTCCTACATCGGGTATGGTTCGCGAGCCGCCCAGCGAGTGATCCAGTGGCCAACTGCGAACTCAGGGAATATGCGCATCGGGACACTGCGAAATGGCCAGATCGAGTTCGCTCCGAGCCGAATGACAGTGACGCGTCCTAATCCCACTGGTGCAAATCTTAATGGCACAAATTTTAATGGCGCAAATTCTGGGGCGTGGAATGGGGGTGGCTACAACCCGCCGTCACCGGCATCGAGCTTAGGCCCAATCAATGGTGGCCCAATCAACGGTGGCCCAGCTGCTGGTGGGCTCGATCCCGATGGTATGGTCGCCGTGCAGCTCGCCGCGGGCGATTCTGGACAGCGACTCTTTTTGAAAGCGAGTCGACCTGGGCAAGTTTCCTTGGTGCAACAAGCGGATCAACTCGATACCGCTTGGTACATCACTCCTGTCGGCCAAGACATGGTTCGTGTGCAGCAATACATCGGAGGGAACTGGTATGCGATCGGTGTGGATGATCGAGCACTCTCGGCTGGAGGTATGGTGGGCGGCATGAACGGCCGAGCCTCGATTCGGTTCTCGTCGCTCGGTAGCTCGGTGAATCAATTGTGGAGGATTCAGAATTTCAACGGCGGTGGGTATTGCTTTGAGAGTGTGTGGATGCCCGGTTATGGGCTGACCTGCGATCCTCGCAATGGGCTATGGCTTCAACCGATCACTTGGAGCCCGTGGCAGATCTGGTGGCCTCAACAGCCAACGTTCTCGCTTCCGGTGCCACAGTACCGCGTCAGTTCTGATCAAATCGTACCGAATCCGTCGTTGCCTCCTGTTTCACTTCGAATTGCGAACACGCATACCGATACGTTGCTTATCCTACTGGCGGACAGACGCAATCCGGGGCAGCCACGCAAACTGCGCATTCCGGCCGGTGGGTCCGAAACAGTAACCCTCGAAAGGGATGCGGGAGCCACCGTGATCCAGACGGTGGAGATCATGGATGCCTTTGGCAACTGGAATCGGGATCAATACCAAATCCCAGTACCCCCGGCGGTGCTTTACGACATGAGCGTGTACGAAGAGTTTTTG
>CAIYZV010000391.1 GCA_903930765.1 uncultured Pirellula sp. | reverse complement strand
TCAGTTACTCAACCCTGGATTGAAAAGCGATGCATAGGATGAATACCCGTCCACTCGGATACAATGAAGTTCGCTTCACCGAATCTTCAACAACCTCTCCCCCTCCGCGTCTCCGCGCCTCCGCGTGAACCAATCCTCGCAATCCTCGCAGCAAAACCATGATGTAGAGGAACACGAATAACGATGAACAACGCAAAACTAGATGCAGCGGAAGAAGAGGGCTCACGCGGAGACGCGGAGGCGCGGAGAGTCAAAGATCTGGATCAAATCACTGGCGCGATTATCGATGCGTCCAGCAAGTTGCTCTCAGTTACTCAACCCTGGATTGAAAAGCGATGCATAGGATGAATACCCGTCCACTCGGATACAATGAAGTTCGCTTCACCGCATCGTCAACAACCTCTCCCCCTCCGCGTCTACGCGCCACCGCGTGAACCAATCCTCGCAATCATCACAGCAAAACCATGATGTAGACCAACACGAATAACGATGAACAACGCAAAACTCGATGCAGCGGAAGAAGAGAGCTCACGCGGAGACGCGGAGACGCGGAGAGTTAGAGATCTGGATGAAATCACTGGGGCGATTATCCCCTTCAAGAGCCAAGTCTAGCACCTCACTTCTTCCTCATCGCTTCCACATCGATGGCCACCCGAAAACCAGCTGCTGTACCATTTTCTGGAGAGAATTCCGGACCATAACGAGTGGGGCGACTCAAATGGCACAACCAATGATTCATGGAGTAATCCCCTCCACGTATCAAGGTACCTGAGGCATCCTCGCGAGCAACGGAATCGACTAAAAAAGAGCCCTCCGAGAACAACTCTCTTTTCCCTCGGTTATATCCAAGTACAAATTCCCTTGCGTTGCCTTGGACGTCGTAAAGACCGAATGGATTCCTTGCAAGCAGTCCCACGGCCTGCAACCCGCTACTGTTTTGGAGGTACCAGTCGGCCCAAAGCACTTTTCCCACATCACACCAATAACGAGAATCGGACCCGCCGCGGGCAGCAAACTCCCACTCAAACTCCGTCGGCAAGCGATAGCCTATCTCGTCAGTGGCGACCACCATGTTCGTCGAATATCGGTAGGCCATATTGAGGTTGTGTCCTACCGACAGATCATTGCAGAATCTTATCGTGCTTGCATAAGACGTATAAACAGGGTGATTGAGTGTCTGGTCATTGAGCTCAGATGGCTTCGCTCCCATCAAATCGAAGAACTGCTTGTTCGTAACCTCGCATACAGTCATAAAAAAAGGTTTAGGGATTATAACTCGTTGCTTGGGCGGTTGATCCTTCAACGCCTCACGCGATAGCAGCCCATCAGAGTTCGACGCCAAATGATCCAACTCCTTTTCGGTGAATCCCGCTTCAAACTCTCCCGGAGGGATCAAGACGAAAACCATCCCGATCCGATTGGTAAAGGTCGGGGGTACTTTGTAGTACTTGGCCCACTGCTCCTGGAGCTTTGCAGCGGTCTTAGCGTTGAAGGGTACGATCGCTGGCTGGGGAACTCCTTTCCCTGTATCCCACCCAGTCCAACCAGTGGCTTTGTCGAGGGGTGATGCCTTAGCCACCCCCGGTTCAGGCATCGTGATGTCCTTCGGTGCTTCCGGCATCGCAACCTTCTCCGGATCAGCCTCAGCCATCTTCTCCTTTACTTCAGCAACCGTCTCTGGCGTTACCTCGATCGTCGAGGTACTCCCCTTTGATGTACTCCCCTTTGATTCTATCGTCTCAGGTACGCCGGGCTCGGCATCACCCGCTGAACTAGGCTGGCTTGAGGTCTCGGCAGTCGCCCCGGTTGGGACTTTGTTCGGCTCGACAGGGGTAAGTAAATTCGTTTTCGCCTCTAAGGGCTTTGTGCTTCCTCCCGGTGCGGGTGGCTGAAGAGAACTCGTCGGAGTCTGGATCGCGGTTTTGTCGCTGGGCTTTTTCGTTTGAGCCAAAGGCTGACTTCGGCGTGGCGCAGCGAAATACCCTAACGATCCTACCAGCAGAGCCACTGCGATTCCTGCCACGACCAAGATCTCGTTTCGGCGTCGCGCTTTCTTTTTCGCCTTCAATCGCTCGATCGAACTAATGCTTCCCTTCGAGGATCCCGTAGTCTTAGCCTTCGAAAGATCCAATTTGGTGTTGCCGGTCTTCGCGACAATCGTTTCCAAAGTCGATGGGTTGCCATCACTCCTGGTCGGCAATACCGGATCCCCCGAAGCGGTCGTATCTCGATTCGACATCGCCAACTCGAGTTGCTGGATGACTTCAGACATCGTCTGAGGTCGATCGTCTGGCTTTTTGGCAACCATACGCGAGATCACCCGCTCCAACTCCAACGGGACATCTGGTCGGCGTGCTCGCACCGAGGGGATCGGATTCTCTCGATGCGCAGTGATTTTTTGAAAAATCGAACCACCGGGGTACATCGGCTCCCGAGTCAAAAGAGTGTATATCGTGCAACCTAAACTGTAGATGTCGCTCCTCGTATCCGCAGAGCGTGTGTCAGTACCCTGTTCTGGGGACATATAATCCATAGTTCCCATCACGGTTCCATCCGCTGTCAGCTCTTGGATGGATAGCTGTTCAATACCTGCGTTTTCTTCGATACGAGCCAATCCCATATCCAGAACTTTGATACAGCCAGCTTTATCCAATAATAAATTCGCTGGTTTGATGTCTCGATGGATGATCGATTGTTCATGTGCGTATTGAAGGCCTCGGGCAGCTTGGATCGTGTAGTCCACAGCGTCTCGTACTGATAGCGGTCCGGATCGCTCAAGCACCGACTTCAGATCTTGGCCATCGACATACTCCATCACCAGGAAGTGTTTCTTCTCATCTTCACCTGCGTCGAAGGCGGTGACAATATTCGGATGGATCAGCTTCGCTGCAGCCTGAGTTTCTCGTTGGAAGCGTTTGATCAACTCCGAGGAAAAATCGCCTTTCACATTCAGCACCTTGACCGCAACAATCCGCTGCATCCGCTGGTGTCGGGCGCGGTAGACGCTCCCCATGCCCCCCTGCCCAATTTTGTCTAAAACCAGATAGGGGCCAAGACTCAGTGCGCGAGCGTTCCCTGTGAGAAGAAACTTGGCCTGGAAAGGGGTCATCTTTCCTCGACGGACCAATTCCTTCGTGGTAGCTATTGTCTCGTGTTCAGTCCCTTTATCCGCATCGGATGGAACTATCGTAGAGAACTCTTGGTCGGAGACACACCCGAGTAAAACAGCGTCTCGCTTCAAGACATCAAGGCTGACAATCGGGGGGGAGTTATTTCCGGCATTGTAAAGGACTGTCTTCTCATCCATCGTATTGGGCGTCCGTGGATTTCGGTAGCTCTTTTCCAGTGAAGGGGGATCTCGGTATCAAATCCATTGCTACTACCGCTCACCTTACTTCCCTTTTGACGCTCAAAGTATAACCGAATTCGCTGTATCGCACCAAGGAATCCAATAGGGGAGAATGCCACTGCTACGTCAATTCGGATCGCAAAACTGGGATTGGAAGTTACGCACTACCCAAGCTTGAATCTCACTCCCGTTTCTTCCCTTTGCGTCTTCGCGTCTTTGCGTGACACCCCTTTCCGGCAAAGAAGCTGATGGTTTTTGCGGAGAAACCGCTAGAAAAGAAGCGGAGGACACGGGACTCGAACCCGCAACCCCTTACGGGGCACATCATTTCCAATGATGCCGCTAGCCATTCGCTTATCCTCCAAAGACCGGCTCGCCAAATCGCTTCGAATCTGGCACCTGTCAGAACAAAAGCATATCCTAGGTGCCTTGATCTACAAGCCAACCTACTCCCCCTTTTTAGGGCAAATTTGGATGTCTACCTGCCGTTCTTGGATTTATCGGAAAAATAATGGTGCTTACGACCTCGTTCTGGAATCCAAATCCGATTGCAACAGCGACCATCTGGGACCTCGGGACGTGTTGGTAGCCATCCGCGCTGTGTCCCTCAATTACCGCGACCGGATCGCTTGGCGTAATCTGGCCGGTCGCAATGTGGATGGACGCGTTCCAGCCTCCGATGGTTCGGGGGAAGTCCTCGCCGTCGGCGCCGAAGTGTCACAATGGAAGCCTGGAGACAGAGTCGCCGGTTGCTTTTTTCCTCGATGGCAGTCCGGACGCTTCGATCTCGCCCACCACCAATACGATCTCGGTGGAATTCTCGACGGTATGCTGCGCGAACAAGCCGTGTTGCACGAAGACGCTCTGGTTCGCATCCCTTCCCACCTAGACCCAATCCAAGCCTCGACATTGCCATGCGCCGCCCTCACCGCTTGGAATGCACTCGTTGTCCGTGGCCGATTGACCGCCGGAGAATCGGTGCTGGTCCTGGGCACTGGAGGCGTCTCCATCTTCGCACTACAAATCGCTCGTGCCTTCGGCTGTAAGGTCTTTATAACCTCAAGTGACGACACCAAACTTCTCCGCGCCCGAGAGATCGGCGCCTCGGATGGAGTCAATTACAAAACCCACCCTCAATGGTCTGAACAGATTTGGGGAATGACCGAATCCCATGGTGTCGATCACGTGGTCGAAGTCGGTGGCCCCGGGACACTGGAGCAGTCGATGCGATGCGTTGCCGCCAGCGGCCAAATCGCCTTGATCGGAGTCTTGACCGGCTTTGGACCACCCACGACCAGCCTTTTCCCTCTACTGGCTCGCAACGTCCAACTCGACGGAATCTACGTTGGCCCTCGAGACGAGTTTGTGCGCATGAATCGCTTCTTGGAGCACCACGCCATAGAACCGATCATCGATCGCGTGTTCTCGTTTGACGATGCCCCGGCTGCGTTCGCTCACCTCGAAAGTGGCCAACACTTTGGCAAGGTGGTCATCAGCGTTTCCTGATCAGCGTTTCCTCGCCAACAACTCTAACGTGCGAGCCTCCTGGCACGCGACCGTAAATGATCGACAACAAATTGAGATCGATCATTTCGAGGAAGTACTGGAAGCCCTGAAGCGTTCGATTTGCTTGCGATGATGCGGATCACGCGGCTTCATCGCTCGGCACTTTTCCGAGATCTCGATCGCGCGAACCGCATTGCCTCGCATAAATTCCACTTCCGCCAGAGTGTCCATGTAAGTGTCCGTCGGCGACGCCTCAACGACTTGGCTAGCCAATCGATGCGCCGTATCGAGTTCGAAGCCACACTTTGCAGCCAACCATGCCGCATTATTTGCGATGAGGGTATCGTTGGGGTACCGCTGGAGGTGCTCCATCATCGGGTCATAGTAGATCCGAAACCAT
>CAIYZV010000390.1 GCA_903930765.1 uncultured Pirellula sp. | reverse complement strand
GTGACTTTGCCTCGGATCAATTGACCTGGCTTGTACTTCTCAGGGATGGTGGTGTTCCATGGATCATCGTCGAGTTGTTTCATACCGAGAGCGATACGGCGGCGAGCTTGATCGACGCTGAGGACTCGGCATTTGACTTGTTGGCCCTTTTGCAGGACTTCGCTTGGGTGGCTGATCTTGCGAGTCCAGGACATGTCCGAGACGTGGAGCAAGCCATCGATACCTTCTTCGAGTTCGATGAAGGCACCGTAGTTGGTAAGGTTGCGAACCTTGCCGGTGACTTCTGCGTTCTCTGGGTAGCGTTGCATGATGTCGTCCCAAGGGTTCGACTGAGTCTGCTTGATACCGAGCGAAAGCTGTTGGCCTTGGGGATCGACACCGAGGATCTTGACGTCGATCTTGTCGCCGATCTGCACCATTTCGCTCGGGTGGTTGATACGGCGAGTCCAGGACATTTCGCTGATGTGCACCAAGCCTTCGATGCCTGGTTCGAGTTTCACGAACGCACCGTAGCTCATGACATTGACGACTTCGCCTGGAACGGTCGAGCCGACAGGGTACTTTTCGGCGATGTTGGTCCAAGGGTTGTTTTGCTTTTGCTTGAGTCCCAAAGCGATCTTTTGCTTTTCGCGATCGATTTGAAGGATCTTGACTTCGATTTCTTGATCGATGGCAACCATTTCGGTTGGGTGACCGATCCGTTCCCAGCTCATGTCGGTGATGTGGAGCAGACCATCGATACCACCCAAGTCGACGAACGCGCCGAAGTCGGCGATGTTCTTGACGATACCCTTTCGGATTTGGCCAACTTCGAGTTCGGCCATCAGGTGTTCGCGATCTTCTTCGCGTTGCTTTTCGATCAGCGAGCGGCGGCTGACGACGATATTGCGACGAGCTTCGTCGATCTTGAGGACTTCGCACTGGACCACGCGGCCGATGTAATCGCCGATATCGTTCGGACGGCGAATGTCGACTTGGCTGGCGGGGAGGAACACATTGACGCCGATATCGACGAGCAAACCACCCTTGATTTTGCGGGTGACGGTTCCGGTGACGACTTGGCCTTCCTGAACGGAAGCCATCATCGTTTCCCACTGGATGATCTTCTCAGCCTTGCGCTTGCTGAGGCTGATCATGTTTCGGGCTTCTTCGAGATTGTTTTGGTCTTCGACCTCTTCGATCAGAACCTTGATCGTTTGGCCGATTTCGGGTGGGGGTTCGCCTTCTTCCCACTCGTTCTTGGGGATGGCGCCTTCGCTCTTGAATCCGACGTCGACGACGACGAATTCTTCGTTGATTTCAACGATTTTGCCTTCGACGATTTGGTTGACATCGAACTGCTTGTTGGCATCCTCGAGCGAATCGAGCAGCAGTTCTTCCGCTGCATCGCCAAACATGGCTTGGAGTTCTACTTCGAGGTTATCGTCTTCGAGAGAGCGAATGAGGGTACGGTTGACCATGCAAAAAAATCCTACGACTTGGGCTCGTCAGAAAGCTCGGAGAGTTGGGCGGTTCGGGAACCGGCTCATGCATGGAAAGAGGACAACCAACCAAAAGATCGATTTACGCAACTCCTAACAGGCGATAAAACAGTTCCGGCGTTCGACGTAGCAAGAAGTTAGAGGCAATCGGTTCGGCCGGTTGGACAGAAACGTCTTCTGCCCAGGAAAACCCAGCAAACCAGGGGTTGGGAGTTTAACAGCGTTTCGACCCTACAGCAACGTGCATTTTTTCAATTCTTGAGATCCTCATGACCCAACCACTTCGTTACGCGATCGCAGGCGACCATGCTGGCTTTTTCATGAAGAATGATGTGTCCAAATTCCTGAAAGAGCTCGGAGTGCAAGCATTGGATTGCGGAACCTACACCGCCGATGCTTGCGATTTCCCCGATTTCGCGGAAGCGGTGGCTCGGAAGATCCTCGCCGGGGAGATCGATCGCGGGATTTTGGTGTGCGGTTCGGGGGTGGGGGTCAGTGTCGCGGCCAACAAATTCCCGGGCATTCGAGCCAGTCTCTGCCATGACACGTACTCGGCTCGGCAAGGTGTCGAGCACGACGACATGAATGTTCTATGCATTGGAGCTCGGGTTATTGGGCCCGAACTCGCGTTTGAGATCATCCGAGCGTTCCTCGGTGCGCGGTACAGCCCAGCCCCTCGTCATGCCAGACGGTTGGAGAAAATCTTGGATATCGAACGCCGCGTGCTTGCGGGCGAGTTCGGCAAATAGCGCAACAGGCGAATAAGGCAAGCAATAAGGCAGACCGAGGCGCAATCTGCCTCGAACCGTTTGGAGCGGCCGTGACGGTAACACCGACCCGCCCAACGAAAGCAAATATTCGAATGCTTGCTAACCGAAAACCTAATTGGGGAGATCTGCAAGGATGCTGGATTGTCCCCGAGGGTTCTTCGGAATCCGATTGTTCGTTTTTCCAAGGAAGGAGGTGTGTCTAGGTTTATTCCGCCGAAGGAAAGGGCTTTATGGCCAAGAAAGAAGTTTTTCGCGTGGTGACACGAGCGACCGATGGGTCGTTGAAAATTCGCGACTTTCACTCAGCGGAATTGATTTTCCGGACACACTCCCAAGTCGGAACCGACGACAGCAGTACCGATTTGGATTTGCGGGGCATGCCGATTTTTCGAGGGTTGATCGGCCCGATTCCCGAGGGGAAAAACATTGCTCGGTACGAATCTCCCGATGTCTTTGAGCTGATGACCAAAGAGTGGGCTTCGAACAAACCCCGACGGCGCCGACGGCGAACGACTGCTGTTCAGTCGGAGGAAACGGCGCCATCAAGTTCGAACTAGAGCTATCAAGTTCGAACTAGAGCCATCAAGTTCGAACTAGGACCAGCTCGAACTCGTCCGAGACCTTAAACCTCGCATGGACTAGTGCATCCTTGCGAGGATGGATGGGTCGGGCCCTACGAACCTTACTTCAGCCGATCCAGGATATCCTGAGGCTTGATTTTCTGGTCCACGAAGAAATTCTTATCCTTGAAGCCGAAATAGTTCGGCTTGAAGTTGTCCGAGATAGCGACGCTCGCCTTCTCTGGGATCTCCAGTCCAACGCCCCAGTAAATCGAGTTGACGAACAGGCGGCGCAAGTCTTCGCTGAGCAAATCGACCGAAGCACCGATGGTTGAACCGATGACCTTGCCTTCTTTTCCTTCGGGTGCAGAGCTATTGGCAGGCATCTTGTAGGACTTGGTCCATACGAGCGGCATCATCGGCTCGTTTTTTTCACCGGGGAGGGGTGGGTCCGTAGGCTTCATCCCACTGAGGACTTGGCCGTACAGCAGCACATCTGCGGTCGGGGGAAGGTGGACGACACCGTACACATCGGTTGGGCCGAAGACATCTTTGACGCTTCGCAGCAGAGGCGAGTTTGCCAATTTCGTATTGATGACACCTCGGGTGGCTTGGCCATTGTGAACACCGTGGTGCGATACCCAAGTCTCTCCGATGATCTGTTGGCCGAAACCACCTGGCCATTTGCCGTTACTCCAAGACCATTCCTTGTAGGAGCTTGGTGCGGAATCCGCGATATTGAAGGGGTGGGTCGAAGTTCGAATCGCCAAGAACGGTTTTCCTTGACGGACGAATTGGTCGATATGTTTCATCTGATCATCGGGGAGAGCGCGAAAGCGGAGGAAGATGACCATGAAGTCGGCATTGTCGAGATTCTCCAGGCCGGGAATGTTGCTCGAGTAATTCGGATCGATGGTTTTTGATTCTGGGTTGATGGCGAAGTGAACGGTGCAATCAAATCCGTGTTGTTCGGAAAGGATTTTCGCGAGCATCGGCATCGCTTCTTCGCTGCGATATTCCTCGTCTCCCGAGATCAGTACCACTTTCTTACCGGTACCTGGAAGCGACTTTCCTTTGGCACCTGGAAGGTTTAGCCAGAGGGAATCATCCGCGAGCAAAGGTGTCTCGTTCAAGCCACCGATGAGGTAAATCAGGCAGAGAATCAACAGGGTTGGTCGACGGGAGATGAGTCGTTTCAGCATGGTGGGAAGTTTGCCTTGAGTGCGTATCAAAAAGTGAGTTGCGATCCGGTCATCGCGGTTCGATGCAAATCGAGATACCGGATGAAATGATTGGGATCGACCAGGAGGGAAAGGGAAAGCAACATAGAAACGGAAGGGGCCATTCTTCGTGGGAAGAATGGCCCCGTTTCGTCAACAGGACGTTCTACTCGTAATCTCGCTTCAAAATCCGTTCGAGGATAGGAAGTTTTTCCTCAGGGGATCCGGCTGCCAGTTTTTGTCCGTCGGATCCAGCGATTTGTTGGAACGCATCGACCTTGAGCGTTTCATCGATGAGGCCTTTTGAGAAGTAGAGTTGCACTTCGCTGAGCAGATCCAGTTTGGTGCGAGATTTGTCATTCGCCAGAGCTGCAAGGCGCTTGTTCTTGATCGCATCGGCTGGGATGTTTGGCAAATCGTTGAGCGGGTAGGCCTCGATCATCTTGGTGATCAGTGCGCTGACCGCAGTATCGATCTTGCCATCGGGATCTTTGTCGTTAGCGACATCACGATTGTTGAGCATCGTTGAGACGAGTGCCTTCTCTTTCGAGTCCTTGTCTGCCTTCAAATTGACCACTCGGATGCGGCAGTCGTTTTTGATGGTTTGATTGGCGAGAACGAGCGATGCATCGACCTCAAAGATGACGAGGCTGTCAAAGTGCCGATCGTTGGCTTTCTTGGTCAATTCGCCAATATTCTCACCGGTACCGATGTACATCAATCCTGGTCCGAGCGCGATGGCTCCGTCGGCGAGTTGCACATCATTCATGTTGAAGTTGGCAACGCCTGGAGGTGCAGCCGAAGGAGCGGCACCGGGAGCAGCGCCGAAGCCAGCACCGAGCCCACCGAAACCAGGTCGCCCGCCCGGTCCCCCTGGAGCAGCCCCTGGGGGTGGGCCTGGAGGGGCACCGGTCTGCGTTGGGGAACCCGATGCGAGTCCCAATGCGTCGTCTTGGTAGGGGCGTACAAAGTTCACCGTATCATTGGTGGAGCCACCGGAGCCGTTGCCGCTCTTGCCATCGGTTTTTCCACCACCAGGAGCACCGCCACCAGGAGCAGCGCCACCACCGTAACCAGCAGGAGGACCACCAGCACCACCGCCGTAACCAGCAGGGGGACCACCGGCACCGCCGCCGTAACCAGCAGGAGGACCACCGGCACCGCCACCGTAACCAGCAGGAGGACCACCGGCACCGCCACCGTAACCAGCAGGAGGACCACCGGCACCACCGCCGTAACCAGCAGGAGGACCACCGGCACCGCCGCCGTAACCAGCAGGAGGTCCGCCAGCACCACCGCCGTAACCAGCAGGAGGGCCACCTGTTCCGCCGAAACCTGGTCTGCCGCCGCCACCGGGAGCGACTCCCGGAGGAGCCCCTGCACCAGTGCCTGGGAAGCCAGCCCCGGGAGCACCGAGCAAACCGCCACCCCCTAATCCACCAGCAAATCCGGCAGCAAATCCACCTAGGCCAGACGCGGTTCCCGCGTCGGCCCCGAAGGAGTATTCGCGAAACGCTTCCGACCATTTTCCTTCAGAGTGTTCGCGCGAGAAAGCGTCAACGAACTTCGAGGCGTACTTGCCCGCGGCATCGCTGAGTTCTCGTGCCGCGAGGGGGGTGATGTTGGAACTGCCAGCAGGAGCACCGAACCCACCCGGTGCCCCTCGTCCACCACCACCTTGTTGGGCTCCACCGAGTGCGCTCTTTTCCGTACCCACCGGTTTCAGCTCGGTGACCTTGGGACCTTTTTTGAGGATCAAGCCGACAGCGAACGTGTATCCGAGACGCGGCACTCGTCGCTTGTCATCCCAGCGGTAGTTGCTGATCAGATCTGCAGCTTCTTCGTTTGGAACATGCAACGCGTGAGCTTGAAATAGTCCATAGGCGCGCGAGGCATTACCCGCTTTGAAGGACATGACCGCTCGGTCTCGAAGGGACAGTTCTACGGCCGGAGGGGGTGCTGGCGGTGTTGGGGAGGATTCACCTGTGGTGGATCCTGGCGCCGTTGGATTGATACCACCAGGAGCGCCGGGGCCAGCTCCGAATCCGGATAGTGAACCAGGACCTACGGGTGCTCCACCAAGGGCGTTCGGGTCCGATGGAGGCAGCAATCCACCTCCGGATGCAGAACCGAACCCGGGTCGCGCTGGTGCTCCACCACCGGGTGCGCCGCCACCAGCAGGGGGGGCTCCGGCGGGACCCGTCGCAGAACCGAACGAAGGGCGTGACGGTTTGCTCGATGCAGGCGCCTCGGCCGGAGCACCTTGGCTGCCGGGGAGGGACTGATTGGAAACACCTTCTGCCGTTTCACCGCCGGCTTGAGGAGTTGGGGGCGATTGCAGTGCAGGCTTGCTAGCAGGTGGTGCGGATGACGCCGCCGATGACTCAGTGGCTGGAGCGCTATTCGCTGCTACTTGTGTTTGTTCTTTGCTGCCACAGCCACCGATTCCTAGGCTCAATGCGGCGGCGCCGAGGCATGCTAAAGGGAACCTACCTAGACGAAATTTCATGGGATCGCCCACTCTTTAAAAAATGATAACCGTTAAACAATGCCCGTTGGATCAATACCTAGGGGTCAGGCACTTTGGAGCCATCGAGGAAATCGCGCGCAACCCGAGGCAAACGCGAACCTGACCGTCCCATCAAAAATTGATTATCCGTGCCACAAATCCCGCTGTCTACAGCTTTGGCCGTTATATTAGAAGAGATTCGATGTGCGTCGTGTTGTTTTCCACGCGTGACTCGGCAGAGAGCTGGCAATTGGGCAGAGAGCTGGCGGTTCGGCAGAGTGCGGCTGGCTGGCAGAGTGCAACTGGCTGGGATGGAATTTGCGAAAAGCCCTACAAAACGCTCCGTGAGACGACATGCTGTGAAACGCTCAACAAAAACCTTCCAAGAACAAACCCCGTTTGCTCCGAACGGATCGCGCCGACCAGTGGTCGGGTTGTGGGTGGTTTTTGTGACCATGATTGTATTCGCCGCGATATCCTTGCTGATGATGTTTGCAGCGAGGGTACCCGCGGTCGCCAACAGCATCAACGATATTCTGGGAGTCGCGAGGGGGGCTAAACCGGACCGTCCCGATCGATCGACCCACTTGTTCATGCTCCTGTTTTGTTACAGTTCTCCGGTACTGCTGTTGATTTGCGTCAGTGCCATGCGGAAGCTCGCCAAATTGAAAAGCTTGAATCGCGACCGCAACGAAGAGAATGGTGAGGAAAGTCCTTTTTCGGTGCAGGACTAAAACCATGAACGAACCATCTATGAACAGTCCAGTCTAAGAGCAGACCAAACCACCAGCGGGCAATACCATGACTGAAATCATCGAGGCTATCGCGCGGCATCTGGGGCGAGTCCTGACCACGGATCAATTGGACTACTACGCCGTGCTGGGACTTGAGCCTTTCTGCGAGGACGAAAAGAAGATACGAGCGGCGATGCAATCCGCGATCGCGACATACAAAAGCTCGAATACGCAAACGCATCCGGAATCATCGAATAAAGTTGCAAAGTTGTTGAAGCAAGCGCAAGCGATCCTGTTGGATACTGACAAACGGGTTATCTACGATGCGCAACTCCGAAAAATGGCTGCCGCAAAACTGAAGGCAGCAACGATTGTCCCTGATGTTTCCGCGGGAGTCGAATCGCGAAATTGGTTTCCCGAGGGAGATCCGATGGCTCCCTTGTCTGTCGCAGGTCTCGACTCGACATACGCGAGTCCTGCAGCAACCAAGGAGTCTCATTCGGATTGGCTGGCTCAGATTCAGGATGTGGATCAACGGCGTTCCGAGTTGCTACTGCTGTTCCCATCGTTGGCGATGATGTCTGCTGTTGAGGATGAAGAACCCACTGCAGGGTTCGAACGTTTCGGAAAAGGAGACCGCCCAAAGGTTGCCAAGGCCACTGCGACTGCCTCGGGCGAATCGACGGAAGCCACGGCTAGCGTTTCTCTGCTGGAACAGATGCGCCGCAAACGGCGGCAGCGTCAACTGATGGCTGTAGGTGGAATGATCGTTGCAGCGGCTGGGTTGCTGGGATTTGCGACGTATAAGTATGTCGATAATCAGAGACAAGTCGCCGCGAGATTGGCAGAAAAAGAGCAGAAGAAGGCGAATCGTTTCTCGGGGATGAAGGATTCCGGTTCTACGAACGAATCGTCATCTGGCTCTGCACCATCGTCTGGGGAGCTTGAGTTGGGACTGAGAGGACCCAAGGGTCGTGGAGACACCAGCGGACCTGCATTACCGAAGGTCAACCGTGCTGATTCGGACAAGGAAATAACTGCTCCTGCGGAAATGGCCGCTCCTGAAAAAACCATGGAACCGAAACCTGAGGTTCCAACGACCCCAGAACCCGCGCAGACTGCACCGGCAACTCCCGCCCCTGATACGCCGTTAACTCCGATGCCGCAGCCAACTCCCGAAGTCAAACCACCCATGGCGACCGCGGAGAGCAAAGAATGGGTTGGCCACATGGAGAACGCTCGAATGGCGATCGATAAATTGGAGTTCGACAAGTTCGACACGTCGATCGAAAGTGCGAATAAAACGGCAGTGACTGCCGAAGGAAAGGCCAAAGCGGCTCGTCTCGACCAAATGGGCCAACTCTACAAGATCTATCTCGATTCTTTTGCCGAGGCGAAAAAGAAGGCCAAGGGGACTTCTTCCATCAAAGTGGGTAGCGCCGAGTTCAATATTGTCGAGTCGACTCCTGACAAGGTGATTGTTCGTGCTCAAGGCAAGAATCAGACCTACGAGTGGGGCAAGCTCCCTTTTGGGATGGCGGTCGCATTCTCCGATTTAGGGCTAAGCGACAAAGAGCCAGTCGATATCGCTGCGAGAGCTGTTTTCTTTTCGCTCGATCCCAACTACCGCGAGTCGGTCCAAAACAACGATATCGTCAAAAAAAGGATCGCTGGTTGGCTGGAAAAATCCCTCGGGAAAGGAAGCGTTCGGCCCGATCTGATGCAAGCTTTGAGCGATAAGTACGAATAGTTGAGTACGAACAAGGCTGGCAATCACGGCGAATTGTCTCCAGGGTCTAAGTTATTCCTACGAGTGCATCGCGATGTCCATAACGATAGAAGCGGAACAGAAGATGAACACCGGGGATGGGCCCGCGGAGCAGCGTCAGGTACCGACCAAGCCCCCGAAGCGTTGGCGCAAGCGGGCGTTTTTTTTGACGACCTTGGTGGTTATCGCGGGTGTGATTCTTTGGGGGACGACCGCACGACCCACGCTGATGCGACCGTCGCAAGAGCTCTCGTTGCAATTTCCGAATGATGTTTTGGATGTGGCGTCGAGGATCGATACAGCGATCGAGGCACCTTTGAAAGAAAAGGGCTTTGCGATTGCCGATGGAGCTGCGTGGAATGTCGTCGCGCGCCGATTGAGTCTCGCAATGGTTGGCAACAGTTTGTCCTTAGAAGAGGTGCGAGCCCTTGAGAGGATCCCCGAATCGCAGCGGGCCGCTTGGTGGACGGAGTACCTGTTGAAAGACCGCCGCTGGGCCGATTATTTTGCCGAGCGTTGGACCAGGGCGACCGTTGGAACCAACGATGGGCCTTTCTTGTTGTTCCGGCGCCGCAAGTATCGGGAGTGGTTGTCGGATCAGTTCCAGCAGAATCTGCCCTATGACCAGTTGGTTCGCAAGCTGATCTCTGCGAAAGGTTCGTGGACAGATTCGCCGGAAGTGAATTTCTTGACGGCGACTATGGATGACGCAGACAACAGCAAACCGGATGTCATCCGATTGGCGGGCAGGACCAGCCGGGCGTTTCTCGCCATGCGAATCGACTGCTTGCAGTGCCACAACGACTATTTGGGAAACGTTCGGTTCACCAAGGATGACTCGGGCGCCTCCCTTCGAACGGGAGAGCAGTCCGATTTCCATCAGCTCGCAGCGTTCTTTTCTGGAGTTCGGATGGAGAACCCGTTTCAAGGATTGCGGGATTACTCGCCTCAATACCAATTCCGGTACTTGAATGCGGAAACCGAAATCGAAGTAGAGCCCAAGGTGCCTTATCATGAGGATCTCGATCCTTCCCTCGCGACCAACGCCGATACCGCCTCGAGCAGGGATGCGCTAGCGCGCTGGGTGACGCACGTGGAGAACAAGGCATTCGCTCGTGCGGCGGTAAATCGCGTCTGGGCGATCATGCTGGGGAAGCCATTGGCGACACCGGTGGATGATATTCCGCTCGATGGTCCCTTCCCCGCGGGCTTGGAAGTACTCGCAGAAGATTTTTCCAGCCACGGGTTTGATATCCATCGGTTGGTTCGAACGATCGCTGCAACGCGAGCCTTCCAACGAGATTCCAAGTTGCATTGCGATGAGGACAGCGAGGATGATGCGATAAGTGAAGTTTCGGGAGATCCGGAAGTCACGCAGGAATTGGAGGATGCCTGGGGTGTTTTTCCGATCACACAACTCCGACCGGAGCAGATGGCCGCATCCATCCATCAGGCGTGCCGTTTGAAAGCTATCGATGCATCTGCTTCCATTTTTTCTCAGTTGGAATTATTCGGAGGAGTTAATGACTTTACCAAGGCCTATGGTGACCTTGGTGAAGACGAGTTCCAAGAACAGTCCGTGACCATCCCGCAGCGGTTATTGGTGATGAATGGCAAGTTCATCCGTGAACGGATCGAAAACAACCCGATCATGAACGCATCGACACGCATCGCAGGTTTGGCTCGCGATGACCACACTGCGGTGGAATCCGCTTATTGGTCGACCCTGAACCGTGCGCCGTCACACGAAGAGCTGGAAACCTTTTCGGCCCGACTCCAAGGGAACCGCGGAGAGGCTCGAAGCCGAGAGATGAGCAACCTTTATTGGGTCCTTTTGAATAGCACAGAGTTCCAGTGGAACCATTGAAACTCGCCGATGGGAGTCCACGAGTTGAACCATCCCCGGTGGTCCGCTTGTTATCGGAGTAGAGGATTTTTTCGTAAAGGATTTTTATGCGTGCTGTGCTGCAACGTGTGGTTGAAAGCCGAGTGGTTGTCGATGGTCAAGTGGTCGGCGAGATCGGGTCTGGGTGGCTTGTTCTGCTCGGGGTAGGGCATGGCGATTCGCTTGAGATCGTACGATGGGTCGCCGAAAAGTGTGTTCATCTGCGGGGCTTCAACGACGACGCTGGCAAGATGAATCGCTCGGTGCTAGATGTCGGGGGGAGCATGCTCGTCGTGAGCCAATTCACCCTTTACGGAGACTGCAGCCGCGGCCGTAGACCAGGATTCGATAAAGCCGCACCGCCTGAGATGGCCAAGTCACTTTACCTTGCCTTTTGCGACCAGATCCGCGAGTACGGAGTCCGTGTCGAGCAAGGCATCTTCCAAGCCGACATGAAAGTTAGCTTGGTCAATGACGGGCCTGTAACCCTTCTCGTGGAACGCGAAGCTGCGCCGTCGGTTTTCTAGCCTGCTCGTGCTCGTAATCGTCGGGTTTGGTCGAGCACGAAAACGGGCATGAGAAACCTAGAGCAAATACGGATTCGACAAAGATAGGGCATAAGATGGAAACCGCGATTGCTTGGTGGTACACTGCTTGACGGTACATTCTGACTGGGTGAAAGCGAGATCCATTCGCAGGTTCGGCATTTCGATTTTCCCGGAGTCAGTGCATTGTTATTGAATCCACTTTACGGTTGATGCCATTTTTTACGTTCAAGGTTCCTCACATGACGCAACATTCACGACGGTCGTTTCTCCAGCAGACTTCGGCAACCGCGGCGGCACTCGCCACGGCGCCTTATTGGGCAACCAGTAGCCAAGCGGCACCGATATCGGCCGCGGATAGGTTCAAGGTCGGTTGCATCGGGCTCGGTGGCATGGGGACCGGGGACGCGCACGACCACAATCGGTTCGGGGACATCATCGCCGTCTGCGATGTCGATGCGAATCACCGGGAACGGGCTCGGAACGACGAGCGGATCGGCAAAGGCAAAGCCGAAGCCGTCGAAGATTACCGCAAGGTGCTTGACAACAAAGAGGTTGAAGTTGTCAGCATTGTGACGCCGGACCACTGGCATACCAAGATCGCGATCGAGGCACTTCAAGCTGGCAAGCATGTGTTTTGCCAAAAGCCGTTGACGTTGACCCTTGCAGAAAATCAAGCGATCCGCGCCGCGTGCAAAGCGAATCCGAAACTGGTTTTTTTCATCGGTACTCAGCAACGATCCGATCGCCGATTGTTCATGCGAGCGGTCAATATGGCGCACAAGGGATTGCTGGGCGACATCAAGAAGATTACGTGCGGGATCAACGGCAGTCCAACCGGTGGACCATTCGCAAAGGAAGCAGCACCTGCGAATCTCAATTGGGACATGTGGCTCGGTCAAGCTCCCAAAGTGGATTACATCAAGCAGCGCTGCCACAACGATTTCCGCTGGTGGTATGAGTACTCGGGTGGCAAGTTCACCGATTGGGGTGCGCACCATATCGATATCGCGATCTGGGCATCGAAGTTGACCGAACAAGGGACCGGGCCGGTTGAAGTGGATGGGACTGACTGCAAGCATCCAGTCGAGTTTAAGGATGGCAATCCGTTGGCGGATGATTCCTTCAATACCTCCCAGGACTTCAATATCGTTCACAAGTTCGCCAATGGCATGGAGATTCATGTCACCAGCCGTGGCGACAACGGGTTGCTCATCGAAGGAACCAAGGGACGGATCTTTGTGAACCGCGAACGGATTACCGGCAAGCCTATCGAAGAGAACTGGGACAAGGACGCCTACGGAGATGCCGATTTGGATGCCTTGTACAAAGGGAAGAAGTACGAAGGCCACAAAGACAATTTCTATCGCTGCATCCGCGAAGGCGGTTTGCCTGTGTCCGACGTCTACTCGCACTTGCAAACCATGAACATGTGCCACCTTTCGGCGATTGCCGGCCGCTTGGCTCGCAAGATCCAATGGAATGCCGCGACCGAGAAGATCGAGGGAGACGCATTGGCCGCATCCATGCAAGCCCGCGTGCAACGGGCTGGATTTGAGATACCTAAAGTCTAAAGTTCTCGAAGTTCGATGATCGATCGCGCCTGAAAGCGCGATGGATTTCTGCGGTAAAGCAGTCAGCACCCATCAGGTCAAAGGATTCACGGGAAGCCTTTGACCTTTTTTTTTGCGCCGTGATTGGGACCGATGTTATTCGCTGAAGAGGAAGCTGAAGAGGAATCCGCGTTCTTGCAATGCATCGAGTGGTGGTACTGAGGCAATCTGTTAGACTGAATCAGCGAAGCGGTAAGCGTACGCTTGCCGCTTCTTCCAGTGTTCCGTGACCTGGAGCCATGTTGGCTTCCGCGATGTCGGGGTGCGCCCAAGGTATTTCAGAAAACATGATCGGGAGAGAGCATCATGGACGGCGAGGATTTTGAGTTTGTGGTCAAGAACGTCTCTCCGAACGGAGTGCAGGCGATTCTTACGTACGATGGCGAAAGCGAGCCTTTCGCCTTCTTTTTAGCCCACCGCGTCGCGGAATCTGGGTATGCAGGGAGTTTGGTTTTCCTCGATGCTGTCGACAAGTTGGACGAACTCCCGTGGCAACCGACGGCTCTCAATGTCGCCGATATCTTGGATACCAACATGCAAGTCCAGTTGGATCGGATCGAGGTTTTTTCTCGGTTCGAACCGACCAACATCGGGCAACCAGAAATCCGCCAGAACCGAGTCAACCGAGATAGCCCGGACTACGAAAGCTATGCTTTGCAAGTCGACGCATGCGCCGATGAGGATTATGAGGATGGGGATGCCGATGAGGATGATTATTGGCCCGTCGCGAAGCTTGAATGCGTTATGGACTCCGAACCTCCTGTCGTCGCGATCTTGATGCAGGACCCAACCCTGTGCACCGATGACAATGTACAGCACTTTGTCGATTGGTTATGGCGATCGCTGGGCTGGAAAGAGGATGTCGCCGTGGCGATTTGCATGCCGGCACAGAGTTTAGGCCTGCTGCAGCTCGGCGAGCCGGATGCCAACGCCGGATGATCCTGGGCGTTGCGTGTTTCTAAAGACACCGACGGCTAGCGCCAAAGTCGCTCACGGTACCTTTGATATCGGCTATCTTGCGATCCGTTTGCATTCCTCGATGGTCGCTTCGTGGATATCGACAATATCATTCACATCGGGGGCATAACCGCCAGCCATGGCGATAGCGACCGGAATACGATGTGTCTTTAACGATTCAAGAACTAAACGATCCCGTGCTCGCAGCCCTTCTTTGGTGAGTCGAAGTTTTCCGAGGCGATCTCCGACATACGGGTCAGCGCCAGCCAGATAAATTGCCAGATCGTAAGGACCATGCTGGAGGACCTGCGCGATCCCGTAGCGAAGCTGGTTCAGGTATTCCGTGTCTTCGGTTCCTTCGAGCAAATCGATGTCGAGATGGCTGGGGAACTTGCGGGCGGGAAAGTTTTTCGCGCAGTGGATGGAGAACGTGAAGACTTCCAGATCGCGACCCAAAATTTCGGCGGTCCCGTTCCCTTGATGCACATCGCAATCGATCACGCAGGCTCGCCCGATCGTCCGTTCGGCCAGGAGTGTGCGCACAGTGACGCCAGCATCGTTGAAGACACAGTAGCCCTCTCCTGCGTTGGTCATCGCATGATGCGTTCCGCCCGCCAGATTCACGGCCACACTTTCGATTAACGCAGCCCTGGACGCAGCGAGGGTGGCACCAGAGCTACGGCGAGATCGTTCCACCATCGCTTCCGACCAAGGGAAACCGATCCGTTTCAACTCCATTTCCGTCAATCGTCCACCTACAACACGTTCGACATACCCCGAGTCATGCGCGAGCTTGAGCTGGTCGATCGTGGCTGCGGGTGGCTCCAGGAAAATGTCATCGCGATGGGTGGGGGATCCAACCAATCGATCGCGCAGCAACCGATACTTGGACATCGGAAAACGATGTCCGTCGGGTAGCGGCAAGACAAATCGATCGGTGAAGAACAGTTTCACGAAATTCTTTCGCAGTCACGAAGGATCTAAACAACCAACGATCTCGGATTGACTCGGCGAATCGACACCAACGTCGATAGGGCAGAGTTGATAAGGGGGGCGTTGATAAGGGGGGCGTTGAGTGCATTTCTCGTCGGTAGAGTGTAGGATGGAGACCTCGGTGACTCAACCCGATCGAACCCGTTAGACACGAAAGAACCAACATGCTGCGCGGATGGCTCGTCCCTCTTTTAGGAATCGCTGCACTTACGGTATTGGCGGTGGATACGAGCATGGCTCAAGATCGCAATCGGTCCGATCGTGTCGAGTTCAGTGCGCGCGCAAGCGATCTGGATCGCAATGTTCGAGCGTATCCGGAGATCGACTTTTTCCTAGAGAAGGATGGCAAGCCGCAGGACGCTGGCCATGCTTGCAGGAATCCTTCGGCACCTAGGAAAAAGCGGTTGGTGGTATGGATGATGGGCTACAGCCCCGAATTGTTCCACCTCTTAGCCGATGAAGGCTTCCACGTGCTTCGAGTTCACTATGCCAATGGATGGTTCAACCGCTTTGGCAAAGAACCACCGCCGGAGGATCGGTATGCTTTGGGGAAGATTCGTTTGGAGGCAGCGACCGGTGAGGATTTCAGCGAGTTGGTGGCGATTGCAAAACCAGATGGCATGCAGCAGCGAGTCCTCGAGCTTTTAAAGTGGCTATCGCGAAAAGACCCCGACGGAAAGTGGGATGAATACTTGGGCCCTGGGAATGAATCCGTGGTTTGGGATCGGGTAATTATGTCGGGTGCATCCCATGGTGCGACGACAGCCGCACGATTCGCATTGCATCAGCGAGTGGATCGCGTGGTGATGTTTTGCGGACCGAGAGATCAGTACGAATCGTGGCAAGCATTGCCCTCGGCTACCGCCAAAGAGCGATTCTTTGGGTTCTCCCATGTGCTGGATACCGGTTGGACCGGTGATCATTACTGCCGGTCCTGGGAAATGTTGGGACTCAACGCGTACGGACCTTTGGTCGATGTGGATCTGGTGAGTCCACCGTTTGAAAACAGCCGCCGATTGATCACCAACGCGGATGTGAACGGGGACGAAAAGCGGGCCCACAGTTGCGTCACCCCAGGTAAAGCCGCCGTCAAGGACACGCGGGGAGACTATGTCCACGCGGCCGTCTGGCGATACTTGTTCGATCATCCTATCGACCAAGTCGGACCTCAAACCCCGCTGGATCCGGATTGCCGCAAGGAGCTTCGGCGGTAGGCGATGGTTCGCCGTTCTCAGGTTTTTTATTGGTGCGGTTGCGACTGGGATGCGGTTGCTATTCGTGCCGGAGGGCTTCGATCGGATTCATGGCAGCAGCGCGTCGGGCCGGGTACATTCCGAACAAAAGTCCGACCCCTAAGGAGATGAACACCGAGAGCAGCACCGACCAGAGTGCGATTCGTGGTTCCAGGGTCATGATGGTGGGTGGTAAGAGGTCTGGTGAGATTTGAACCAGTAACCATCGGACGAAATGGAAGATCGGGCCGCACATGAGCCCGCAAAGAACCCCGAGCAATCCACCACTTCCCGTGAGCACAAGGGTTTCCACGAGGAATTGATGGATGATGTCGCGGCGTTTGGCACCGAGCGCGCGGCGGATACCGATCTCTCGCGTCCGCTCCGTCACGGTCGCGAGCATGATATTCATAATCCCAATGCCACCGACCAGAAGCGAGATACCAGCGATAATGACAAGCATGGCGTTGAACATGGACCGGGTCCGTTCGGCTTGACGAAGCAGTTCTTTGGGAACCACAACTGCATAGTCTTCTTGATCGTGGTATTTCGTCAGGAGTCGTTCGAGGATGGCCACCGTTTCGTCCACCATTGCGATGTCGGCGATGGTGAGCGTGATTTGCGTCAGTTCGATGATTTCCCCTTGGAAGTTAAATCCTTCGCCGGTTCGCGTCATGATTTGGTCACCCACGCGCAGGCGAAAGGTTTCGAGAGGGATGTACGCATCGTAGCTGTAGTCGCGGGCTTCCAAACTGCCACCGATGGCTGCGGACGCGCCTCGCGGTTTCGTCTGCCCGATGACGGTGTAGACGTCGCTCTCGACGCGAACCTTTTGCCCGATCGGATTTTCGAAAGGGAACAGACGCTTTGCGGTGCCGTCTGCTAGGACGATGACATTTTCGCGATCGTCCCCTGCGTTGATCCAACGCCCCCGTGCGATTTCCAGTCGATTGAGATCAAAATGATCGACGGCGCATCCGACCAAGTTGGCCTTGAGGATACGACCTTTTGCGGCGAACTCACGGCGCAATTCGCGAATGGGAACTGCCCGAACGATCGAAGGGATATTCGAGAGAAACCGCTGGTAGTCGGAGCGAAGGAGTCCATAACTCTTCACGCGGTTCTTATCGCCGGATGTATTGGATTTGGGTTCGATGGTGCGAACGATGATGTTGTTCGCCCCCAGTTCCAAGATCTGCTGTTGGGCTTGGTAGCTGACACCTTCCCCCATCGCTACCAGCCAAATCACCGTGGTGGTACCGATGAAGATACCGAGTGCGGCGAGAGCCGACCTCATCTTTTGAAGCATCAAGCTCTTGAGTCCGAGCTTGAAGGTTTGAGAGAATGCGGCCAGCATTAGGAGCCTGAGTTCGCTGAAGTTGTGCTGGCTTCCTTGCTGGTCTCTTTGTTCGCTGGTGCGGTCTTGTCCTTATCGGTCGCTGGATCGATCGCGATTGCTTGGGCTTCTTCGACGAAGGCCAGCGGGTTGAGAATGGCTGCATCGCCGACGTTCAATCCGTCGAGAACCATGGTGAATTGGTCGTTGGTATCACCGACGCGGATAGCTCGTTTCTTCACGCCATCGTTGGTTTGAACCCAGCAAAAGAATCCGTTCGCGCCTTCGACGATGGCGGCGACGGGCACGGTGATTACATCTTTATGCTCTGCGAGGATGATATCGACGATCGCGCTCATTCCTGGTTTCAAACTAGGATGGGGATCGAGCTTGATCTTGGTATCGTATTTGACCAAATTGCCCGTCCACCAGCCTGCAGGCCGGGTGACTTCCGCGATCTCGCTGACGGTTCCTTCCAAGACCAAGTCTTGAAGTTGGACCTTGGCCTTCATGCCGACCTTCAAGCGGTCGATTTTTGATTCATGGATGCCAACTTTGACTTGCATGTTGGAGACATCTGGGATCATGAGGAGCGTTTGTTGTTCGCGGACGACAGCACCTTCGGTGATATCCGGGGTGTCTTTCCAAGCCGCCATGGAGGGGAAAATCACCATCCCTGCGGTGTCGGCTTTGATGACGCAATTTGCGAGTTGAAGTTTTTCGCGATCGAGTCTAGTTTTTTCAAGTTCGAGGGATGCCTCAAAGGAAGCCAGTTTGGCTTGTGCAGCCCTGAGTTTGCTTCGCAGTTCCTGAAGCGACTTGACCTTGTTGTACTTTTCAAGCGATTCGAGTCGGGTCCGTTTGAGCTCGAGATCCTTTCTCGCCGAATCGACAGCGAATTGTTCCCCTTCGAGCTGCAGATCCTTGACGACTCCTTTGGCGGTTAGGCGGAGTGCTGATTGCAAGGAGAGTTCGGCTTTGCGGAGGGCTTGTTCCGCTTCGAAAATCTCTTTCTCAATCTTGCTCTTTTCCTCTTGGTACGTTCCCTCGAGGTACTCGGTAACACTGGTCTCGGCGACAGCGACATCGCTTTCCGCGGTAATTTTGTTCGCCAGTGCGCTTTCGTAAACGATCTTTTGTTGGAGGATTTTGTCCTCGATTTGCGATTGGTCGAGTTTGACCAATTCATCGCCCGGTTGCACGATGGTTCCCGTTTCGATCACCCACAGGACCGTGCTGCCACCTTTGACGAGGCATTTTATTTCTTTGTTGTTGGAGCTCTCGACGGCTCCATTTTCGGTGACCATCACCGCGAGTGTATCGCGGGCGACCGTGTGCGTGAGATGCTTGACCGTCTTCTCGGAGCCCATGAAGCGAGGGGCGAGGGCGAGGACAGCAGCAGTTCCCGCGATAAGCGACAGCAGGATCGCTCCCTTGCGGGACCATCGTCGGAGTGGGCTTGTGGCGGGACTCATTGGGACTACCTGGTTGGTGTGTGCGGCAAATGGGTGTGTGCGGGCAAATGGGTGTGTGCGGGCAAATCAGAGCGAATCGAAGTGTCGTTTTGCCCGGAAGGGAGTGGACGATTCAATTTTAGTTAAGGCACCGGCCTCATTCTATGACGACAGGATCGCGATGGGGCTGATTTATTCGTAACCGTTTGTATCATCGCCCCAAAAATGCCCAGTAACTGGCCCAGTAACTAGCCCAGTAACTAGCAATGCCCGGTAGCCTGAAAATTCCGGCTTAACCGGTCCGCGATCAAGGAGTGTTGATTGCGTGGTTTCTAGGGGGTAGCTGACGGGATGGGTGCTTCGGGGAGTTGTTTTGCTGGTTTGGCGCTCTTTGGCCGGGAGCCATTCAGGAAGACACCGATCCAGGTATTCCGAACGAACAGCTGGTAGAGAACCAGCAAGAAGCCGGTAACACTGAAGGAGATCAGAAGGAGTTTGAGGAGTGCAGGTCCGGGGAGGTCTTGGACCCAATATTGCGCCAGCACCACGGGGGGGAGGTGCGTCACGTAGAGCCAGTAGGATGCGTCGGACATGTAGCGAATCCAAGGCGTATTCGTAGAGAAGCATGATCGGAACAAGCCGATGCAACTGATGGACATCAACCAAGCGAAAACGCTTTGTCCTAGAAAGCTTGCTGGTTTTTGGTAGGGGGCGGGGATCCACGAATCGCGCAAACCAAAGGTGCCGGTGGATGCCTCGAGCGCGAGTGGGAAAACCACCAGCATGGTCAGTGGCAGCAACCATCGCCATTGGCTTCCTAAACGGCCGTCGGAGTCGCCGGAAAGAAAGTAGAGGGACCCAAACAAAAAGAATAATGCGTAGAGACAAAACATGTGTGGCATGGGAAGGATACCCATGGAGGTATCGGGACCGAACACAAAGCCGGGGGATTGCATCCATGCGTACGGGAGTGTCGTTAGCAGGATCATCACTGGAATAGCGGCAGGATAACGGGCCCAATTCCGAGTCCAACTCGGTAGCTTCAATGGCGCCAGGAGACTTGCGAGGAGTGCGTACAGAACGACCAGCCACCACAGAAACCAAAGGAACCATAAGAAACCGAAAGTCGGGTTGTAGATCAGCCAAAGCCACCATGATTCCCACGACGATTGTGCAGGAGGTGGTGCGGAGGCGCTGCGAGCCTTCCCGTTGACATTCGCGAGGGTCTTTGGAACTGCGCCCCGTTTGGTCAGTTCCGCGATAATCAGAGCCCTACCCGCTTTTACGTCGGCTGGTTCTGCTGTTATGCCGAGAAGCCCGGTGATGAAAGGAACAAAGTTCAGATCCCCATTGGCAACCATCAATGGTGTTTCGTTTCGGGAGTCGATGGCGTCGATATCGGCGCCGTGTTCGAGAAGCATCATGGCGATGTCGGATCGGCCGAGGAATGATGCCGCATGAAGCGGGGTTCCTTGGTCTTCGTTCCGTACGTTGGGATCGGTTGGGAGATCCAATAGCAGGCGTGCCGATGCTCCATCACCGACGAGGGCGGCCCAGGTAAGGGGGGTGATTTTGAAATCCGGATGCCAACCGTTGGGATCGACTCCGTTCTTGAGATGGTCCGCAAGCGCCGCCGAATCGAACTTGCGAATCGCTGCCCAAATACTTGCGGTTGCGGGTTCGTCCGTGCGGTTTTGAGTGGCCCGTTCTCCATTCTTGAACATGACATAACCGATCGCAATATTGCTGATCGGGACAACAGTTACGAGCCCCACCAGGCACGGGAGCAAAACTCGTCGGAATCGGTGCCAAACGAGAGCGAGTGCACCTCGTTTTTGCCAAAGCATTGCGGTAAAGAATCCGCTCACAATGAAGAACAGATGCATTCGGAATCCATGCACCCACGATTGAAAGACGTACATGCCTTTGTCCGCAGCCGGGTCCTGCGTGAACCATCCGAAGCCGAGCGCTAGCGACAGCGCAGCGTGATAGACGATCCCCAGCAACATTGCAGCTGCTCGCAACGCATCCATGTCGTGTCGGCGATCAATCCCTGTTGAGGTGGCGTTGGGTGAACCCTGACTGACCACTTCAATACCGGAGTCAGGGGACGGAATCAGCTTGGGAACGCTCGAGTCAGAGCGGGATTCGTGAGTCATTGTTGTTACTGAGAAGTGTACGAAACCCCGTTTTCAGTCGGATAGAGGCCCAGCCGTTGGAGTATTCTACTTTGGCAAGCCAATTTTGAGGACAAGGTTTCTTTGTAACGATATGTATCAGGGTGAGGATGTTTGTCCGATTGCTTGTGGTCGGTTGATGGTACTGTTGGATTGTGGCTATCCTTTAGGGGTAACAAAGTGCAGGGTGGTAAACATGCGTGAAACTCATGAGTGAAGAAACGGGTGGCCCAACGATATTATTGGTCGAGGATGATCCGGAGTTGGCGCGCATGGTTGCCGAGTACTTGACCGAGAACGGGTATCGGGTGTCGGTCGATTCACGAGGTGACACTGCGGTTAACCGGATCGTGAGCGAGTTGCCTGAGGCGGTGATCTTGGATGTCAATTTACCGGGGATGGATGGTTTCTCGGTTTGCCGCCAAGTTCGAGATAGGTATCCTGGGACGATCTTGATGCTTACCGCGCGTTCTGGCGAGGTGGATGAAGTGCTGGGGCTCGAGTGTGGCGCGGATGATTACTTGCTCAAGCCTGTTCGTCCGCGAGCCCTCTTAACGCGGCTCAAGGCGCATCTGCGCCGGCATTCACCTTTGGAGCAACCGACCGCGCCACTGCTGGTGGTCGGAGGTTTGATCGTGGACGCATCGCGACGTAGGGTCGAGCTTCGCGGCAAGGTCCTCGACGTGACCAGTGCGGAGTTTGATGTGTTGAAACTGCTGGCAGAAAATGCGGGGACGACGTTGAGTCGAGGGGAGATCTATCAAGCCATCCATGGGATGAGGTACGATGGGCTCGACCGTTCCATCGATTTGCGCATCTCGCGACTCCGAAAAAAATTGGGGGACGATCCAGCGCAGCCTACCAGGATCAAATCGGTGCGAGGCACGGGCTACCTTCTTTCGGTGGAACCATGACCCAACTCTTTATTCGCTTCTATCTCGGTGTTCTGGCGGTCCTTTTTCTGGCGTGGTTCATCTATGGCTACGTGATCGACGCGCGAGCCCGAGCGGATCGTGCTCGCGTGGTGACCCAAGCTCATCATGGTGGGATGAAGTTGATGGTGGAGAGGTTGCAGGAGTCTTCTCCTGAGGATAGGTTGGAGGCGATCCGAATCCTGCAAAAAAGTTTTCGTTGTCCGGTCGAATTGCGACCGAAATCGGAGTTGAGCCCTTCGGAACGCAGAGCCATAACCGATCTCCGAACGAGTATTTATTTGAAGTTGGGGGATAGTGGGGAGGGAGTCGGGATTGGATTTGATGAAGCAACCTATTTGCGGATGGGGCCTTTCAGTGATTATGGGCTTAACGCGGTGGAGGATTCGGTCCAAGGCTGGGTGCGTTTGGCTTCGCAGCGGGTGAACACCGCAACGGATCCTGCACAAGCGATCTCAGCGATTGCGAAGGAGTTCCCGTACGCCGTCGCTCGTCAGGAGGCCGCCAAGCTCCCTAAGTTTGCGAGCGATCGCTTTCGGGCGGGGCGAGAGGTGGTCTTTTATCCGCTTGAAGAGAATCGATGGTATGCATCGACCCAACTAGCCAACTCCGGGGAGTACTTGCAGTTCGGGCCCTTTCCCGCGTTTGTCAAAGTGGAGCAACCTGCGGCAACCACTACGTTGGCCCTCGTTCTGCTACCAGCCGCCCTCGCGATTGCGATGCTCCTGAGGCCGGTGGCAAAGCAACTGCGCCAGTTGGAGACGGCGGCTCAAGCCATCGCGGGAGGAGATCTCGGCGCACGTGTGGACGAGAAACAACTCGGTTCGGCACAGCCGTTGGCGGCCGCATTCAACCATATGGCCGCGAGGACAGAGACGATGCTGCGAACACAGCGGGAATTGCTACAAGCGGTATCGCATGAACTGAAGACACCTTTAGCGCGGCTTCGATTTGCGATGGGATTGGTGGAATCCGCAGGAACAGAGTCTCAGCGCGAGGAGCGACTGCAATCGATGGATGATGCGGTCGAGGATTTAAACAAGTTGGTCGAGGAGTTGGTCGGCTATGTTCGGACCGAAAGTTTAGAGCTAACTCCGAACAAAGAATCGATCGATGCACTCGAAGCGATCCAGAGTGCGATTGGACGCGCCAAAGAGATTTCACCGGGGATTGCGTTTTGTGTTGAAAGAGCAACGGTAGAGGAGGATCTGACGATCCATGCGGACCGGAACGCATTCCAACGCGCGATCGGAAATCTATTGAGCAACGCAGGTCGCTATGCCCGTCAGCGAGTCGTTGTGCGGGTTGGGCTCAATGCGGATCGAAACGGGAAAAAAGAAGGGAGTCATTCCGTTCTGGTGGAGGTGGAGGATGATGGCCCAGGAATTCCGCTCGAGGATCGAAAACGCGTCTTCGAACCTTTTGTGAGGCTGAAGACCGAGAGCGATGAAGCGAAGGATCGTTTTCGTGGAGCCGGCGTCGGACTAGGGTTGGCTTTGGTCCACCGCATTCTCGAGCAACATGGTGGAATGGTTGAAGTTGGGGATGGCAGCAACGGCGGTTGCGTGGTTCGTACCTATTGGGAACCGGGCCATTGATCCTCTAGGATTCTGCCGCTGCGCTCATGCACGGAGTCGCTTGACGCGTTGAGACGAGTGCAGCGGTTGGAAGAGATTTATGAAGTTGGTCTGGCACTGCGAGCGAATCTCGCCTCACCGATTTGCCACAACCAATGAACTAGCAGGCAAGAC
>CAIYZV010000389.1 GCA_903930765.1 uncultured Pirellula sp. | reverse complement strand
TGGAGCGCAGCGGTTTGTGAAATCGGCACAGTGGGATGAAGGGGAGGGGCTCAAGCCTGAGGACCCGGCATTTGGAGGTGCTGGATACGGTAGCAAATCGCGTCCCGACTTATCGAACACTTCTTTCTTCATCGACGCCCTTCGTTCGACGGGGGTGCCGGAGGATGATCCGGCGATTGCTCGAGCGCTCGCATTTGTGAATCGATGCCAGAACTTGGAGTCACCTGCCAACAACACGCCATTTGCTCCACTGCTCAATGACGGCGGCTTTTATTACACGCCGGCGGCGGGTGGGGACTCGATGGCGGGCAAGGACGAGGCGACGGGAGGATTGCGCTCGTACGCATCGATGACCTATGCGGGACTCAAGAGCATGGTCTACGCTGGGGTTTCCAAAGAGGATTATCGCGTCAAGGCGGCGCAGAAGTTTCTATCTCGCAACTACTCTGTCTCGATGAATCCGGGGATGGGCGCGGCGGGGTTGTATTATTACCTGCACACGATGGCGAAAGCCCTCGACATGATCGGAGAGCCGGTCTTTGACACCGAGCAAGGCAAGAAGGCTTGGAAGCAGGACATCCTAGTTCAATTGCAATCCACGCAGAAAGAAGACGGGTCGTGGACGAATCCTGAAGCGCGATGGATGGAAGGGGACCCGAACTTGGTCACCGGATACGCGCTACTCACGTTATCGTATTTAAAGTAGTTTGGATCCCACTTTTATTGAGTTTAGGTGGCCTGTCTGCGAGCCGTAGATTGCGAGTGTGCATTGGTTCCAATGCGCATTCGCGGGCGAGAGAACAAATCGAGAAGGCAATTACGGAAACAGAGACCAGAGGCAATGGGGCTAGGCGTTTGCCTTCAAAGCTATCTTGGGTCGACGGAGTTTTAGTGCTCCGAAGGATGCCGCAGCGAGCCCCAAAAGAATCGATGAAGGCTCTGGCACAGCCGAGGCATTGAAATAAACCAAGAAGTTAGCAGCCTGTGTGCTTGTGATCTGCGAAGGAGCGGTGAAGGAGCTGGCCGCATCTCCAACGAGCCAAAAGTCTAATCCGCCTTGGTTTGCGAGGATATCGCGCATTCCAATTCCTGCTGAATTGCTCAGTGCAAACGGGGCCGTTGATCCCGAAGGGGGAGGGAGACCCGGGAGGAAGATGGACTGAACGGAAGTCTGATTGGTATTGCTAAACCGCAATCCCGTGTCATACATCTTTCCATTCGCGAGCGAGTTTTCAAAGTTTACGTCTCCGCGACCTCCGTAGAGTGCAACGTTCGTAGCACCTCGAATGGCTACTCCGGCGTATAACGACGTGAACTTTGCCGCTTCAGCAACGTTTGGGTTTGAACCAGTTCCAGCGAATGCCGAAAGTCGCCCCAAGTAAACGGCCCGTACGGTATTGGTTTCAGAAAAATTTGTCTGTTGGGCTGCACCGGTTCCAAAGTAGTAGTCTGCACGCGTAACACTAACGAGAGATACAAGGGAGAACAGGAAACAAGCAGTCAATCTAAGCATGGATTTGTCTCCGCAGAAGGCGTCGGGATCTTGCTCGCCGTAATGCAAGGAATCCGAAAGTTAGACCGCTCACAGCGATTGCAGAAGTTGGCTCTGGAACTGCTTCCAATTCTAAAGTGGCCGTGTAAACAATCGTCTCGAATATGATGTTGTAGTTGGAATCAAAATACCAATACTCAGCCAAGTCCGGATTTGCGAAATCTTGGATGGTTGGGCTTACCAACCATGCATCGATGCGGCCTTGAGAGTCGCTCGCAATGATGCTGGCAAGCGTTGTTCCCTCAGATGGAGTCAAGCTTACCCAGCCCGACTGACGTTCGTCCACGCCGAAGGATGGTGGAACCTCGGATTCAAAGTTGAGCGAGGTGCTCACTGTAGGTCCAAAGATAAGTGAGAACTCGGGGAACGATGCGTTATAGGCAGCCAAAACCAATTTCGGTGCGGCGGCGCCGAATGCATTGGACGGAAGTTCAATCCATGTACGCAAACGAGCTTGGGTGTAGGACGGGGCCGCCGGACCCATTTGAAACGTTCCGACTTTCGATGCCGCACCTGTTCCAGCGAACGTCTTGTAACCGTCTTGGTTAACGGTCGAAGAAATCACGGCAGCCCCGGAACTCGAGCCCAGCACCGCAAAAACGCAGATGCTCGCTAAGAAGAGTACGTGGAACCTGCTCGAAACCATGGCTGCCAATCTAGATGTAATGTGCGCGAAATCAGCGACATCCGAATCGCTTGCACTCCCTATCAGTTACCCAATTTAACAACCCAGGTACCTACAGCAAGCAAAATGAGAAGCTTCGCGGCAATTAACGTGAAGAAATTAAAAAAATTTTGTTCGGAGGATTGGACGGGGCTGCAATCGGGTGCTATCGGCTTCTGTCGCAATGGATTTTTCCAGGAATTCGTTGGCTTTGCATCAAAAGCGAGCGAGTCGGAATACTGAAATTATGAATTACCCGACTCTTGGACGGCTGGCAGGCTGCCTTGTCGGAACCCGCGGGCCGTGACTGTTTCTTTCATGCGCCCGTCCAGTCGCGAAATCCACCCAGTCGCGAAATCCAGCCCTGCTAGGGGGGGAGAGGAATAACAATCGCATCGTCGATCCGAGGGCGAGCAGATCGGGATAGGGCGGATTGGTATAGGGAGGTATCGGGCCTACGGGCTAATGGGGCGGCTCGGTTTGGGCTGGTGCTATTCGTAATACTGTTGAACTTTGCGATGCAGAAACTGAAGGGATTCCTCCATTTCCTCCATGCCGTTCATCCCGTCTTCGATGCTGATCCATCCGGCATAACCGACACCCCGGAGGAGTTGGAAGATCGCGTCATAGTCGTTGAGGCCTTTTCCGGTGACTCCGTGCATAAGAATTTTGGAGTAGCCCGCGCTTCCTTCGGCGTTTTGGAGTTCGTCGAGGGTTGCGCCTGGGACCAAGTAGCGATCGCTCGCGTGCATGCTCACGACCCGATCGATCACTTTTTCCAAGAGTTTTACAGGATCGTCGCCGGCAACCACGGCATTGCTCGGGTCATACTGAACCCCGAAATGAGGGGTGCGCGGAATGCGATCGAGCAGTTCGAGGAAGACGTCTTGTTTCTGGGCAAACTCGGCGTACAGCCAAAAACCGTCCTTGTAATGGTTCTCAAGCCCCAGGATCACGTCATGTTTGATAGCGGTTTCGATGCATTCGATGATGGCTGACGACGCGTAATTCAGCCCGTCATCGCGATTCACCTCGGGCCATCTCTGGCCGCTCAGTACCCTGCAAACGGTACCAGGACCACCCAGCCGAGCAGCGACCGCGATCATCGACTTTTGGTAGTCGATGGCGCTGCGGCGTTTGGCCGGATCGGGGTGGGTAAAGTCTGGGGAACAGCAGAGCATAGGCATCACGAATCCGGCCGCTTCGATTGCCCGACGAACGCTGTCTAAATACACGTCCTGAGTGTTGATCAGGAAGCCTTCGTACATTTCCAACCCGTCCGCGGACAGGCTTTTTGCCATTTCGATCCAATCGAAAACCGACATGCTTCGCTCGAAGGAGATGGTCTCCAGGTAGCACTTGGGAAAGGCACTAATCTGAGGCTTTTTCATGGTTTTGTTCGTTTCTGGTGAATGTCAGAGGTCCGATCCAAGGCCATTGGACAGAGAAGGGATGCGAATCTCTTGGTGCACTCGCAGCAGCGCCGTTTGGTGCACTTGCAGCAGCGCCAATCGCGGGCCGGCGTTGCCGGATTGCTAGGCGAATCCTCCCGGATGCGTGGCTATTCGTGCCTTGCCAGGGTTCCCAGCGTGGCCGCCGGGGTTTAGGGTAACCCGGTTGCAGTGGGGCAACCCAGAAGAACGGCCAAATCCGGAAATGTGGGACTTTCAGAGGCTGGTACTTGAGCGACGATTAGGACGATTAGAAAGTCTCTTAAAACGGCCGTCAATCTGCGCCCTCTTAACGGCGGTGAGGATTTTTACCCCAATTGCCGGATAATCCCTCCAGCCCCCCTAAAACGCTTGTATTTACACCGAGGCCGATTATAATCACGACGTGCACGGCCGTAAGTTGGCCACACGCATCATGAACAGCTTGCACCGAGTTATACGCACTAGAGTTACCTGCATTAGAGTCACCTGAACTATGCGAACACGAATCCTCACTGCATTGATGGTCAGCCTCTCCACCGGATTGGCTTGGGCCCAAGATACCTTGGTAGACATTCCGTTACCGACGCGCGTTGGGTTGGAATTGGTTGCAGCACAATCGGCATTATCACCGCAAGGCAACGAACTCAGTCAGAATCAGTGGGTTCGTATCACGGCCTCGGGTTCGATTCGGGGTTCGGTCATTGCTATCGCAGGCGATGAGCATGTCAAGCAACCCAAGATGACAGTGATGTTGGTAAGCGAAGGCCAAGTGGTTGCGACGGACGAAACCGACGTCGACGGCGACTTCATGATCGAGAAGGGGAAGCCCGGCGTTTATGCGCTCGTGGTTCAAGGCCAAAGCCAGTTGGCTGTGTACTCATTGACGATTCTCGATGCGGAGACTGGATCGCATCTGCCAGAACGCGTTGAAGTTCGCACCATCGCTCCTGCGTCGCCACGCATCGCTGAATTGATTCGAAGCAACACGGTCCCAACAAACCTCGAAGGGACTAAAATCGCTAATGATCCTCTAGGCGACAAGCGTTCGTTCCAAGATTCTTGTGAGGTCGTAATCGACCAGCAAGGCGGCGTCGGTGGAACGCTCTCTCGCCCAAACGCCAACGTCGATCTCAGTCAAACCCTCGTCTACCTCACTGTGGATGGCCGTGAAGTGATGCGGACCCGTGCAGCTAGCAACGGTTCCTATCGTTTCGAAAGTGTTGAATCCGGATCGTATGGGCTGGTAGCTTCCGGTCCTCAAGGCATCGCAGCCCTCGGTTTCTGTGCGATTGAAAGCAAGGACGAAAAAGCAGTTGGTGGCTTGAATAGCTCGAAGGGCTCCATGCTCGTCGGCATTCGCTCGCGTCATGCCTGCCGCCGGCTGAACGTGGAGTTGGCAGATCCTAACTGCTACGCTCCTGCGGAAATCGTCGCTGCCGAAGAATGCGTCGAAGAAGTCGCTTGTGCTCCAATGATGGGTTGCGGTTGCGGCAGTGGTGGCGGTGGCGGCGGTGGTGGTGGCGGGATCGGTGCCGGTGGAAATGGTCTGTTCGGGCTCGCTGCTCTTGGTGGTTTGATCGGTGTGGGCATTGCTGCCGCAAGCAACAATGACAACAACGAAACCGTCTCGGCGATAGCTCCGTAGTTCGGCCTTGTTAATCAAAAAAAATCTCCAAGAGGTGGCGAGCAATCGCCACCTCTGTTTATTTCTAAGCCTTGCTTTTCCATCGTGTTTTTGGAGCCGCGAAGGTTGCTCGGTTTGTTTCCAAGCGTCGAACTCGGGGGAAACACTTTTTTGACGAGCACTGCCGCCCGAGTGCCAGTTTGCTGCGATGGGCGACACTGTTCACGACTTGATAGGACTCGCGCGTATGCGTTTACCTCAGATCTTGGTACGATAGTCAAGATTGAATCCGTTCTCTCTTTGTATCCAAGAAGTCGGATCCGAAAATTCAGCGATAGCCTCCCCGCTCTCGGTTTGCAAAGCGAGAGCTCAACGCAATCCATCAGTAAACTTCTATGAAAATCCTCTGCCGTGGTTTTTCGTCCTTTCTTTCCGCTCCTGCAGTTTCGTTGCTGGCATGCGGATTGTTCATCTCCCTACACGCTGTCCCTCTCAACGCGCAGGACGATGCGGCGTCCAAGGCAAGCGCCGCAGGACCTGGGACCCGTCCGGCGAGTGCCGTGTACCCGCTGGATGGTGTTGTTGATTCCATGGGGTCGGTATGGGTTGTCGATCGCAATGCGCCCGGTGTTTGGAAATACGCTGACTCGAAACTGGAACTCGCTATTCCTGGAGACAAAAAGTTTCGCAAGCCTCTCAACGCGGCGCGCTGCATTGCCATGTCTCCGACGGGTGAACTGACCGTTGGCGATCCTGCAACACGAGAAATCTATCGCCGAGACGCGAATGGGACGATGGTACCGACCGTATCCGGGTTGATCGGGATTCCGATGGATCTCGCTTACGCAAGCAACGGAACGCTGTACATCGCCGATGTCGAACGCCGTGTCGTTTGGAAGCAGTCGTCTGCGTCTGAAAAACCCGAGGTTTTCGCAAACGTGAATCCTCGTGGGTTGTTTGTGGATAGCGAAGATCGTCTGTGGGTTGTTTCTCAAGACGAAAAGCAATTGCTGCGGATGGATGCTCAAGGAAAACAGGAAGTGATTGTTGGGGAACGCCTTTTCGAATTTCCCCATCAAGTTGTGGTCGATTCCAAAGGGCAAGCGTGGGTTACCGACGGTTACAAAAAGGCGTTGTGGCTCATCAAGCCGAATGAGAAGCCGCAGATCGCGGCTTCGGGTGAACCGCTACAAAACCCTGTAGGTCTTTTTTTGGTAAACGACGAACCGGTTATTGTGGACCCGCATTCCCAGGCGGTTTTCAAGTTCCAAGGCTCTAAACTGGAACTGTGGTTTCGAATTGAGAAGCCATAGTCGGTAAAGCAACCGTCGGTAAAGCAACAGTCGGTAAAGCAACAGTCGGTAACGCTTCAGTCATCGTCGACGTTTTTTTGTTTAGTTCTCATGGAATGTGTGCGAGCGTTGAGTGGCCAGCAATAACGATCAGGACGATGAACTCGAGGAAGTTGATTCGATTGGCCGCTTCGCGAATGCCATTGTGGTTACGGTCGAAGGCTTGGGAACCAATCTTGTCGGTTGTTATGGCAATGCACTAACACCCACGCCATCGTTCGATCGTTTTGCATCTCAATCGCTGGTGGCCGACCAGTTCTGGATGGATGGGCTCGATCCTGTCGAGGTCTTGAAGTCGATGTGGAGTGGATTGCATCGCCGCGAACGAATGGGATTGCAGGGTGGAGAGAATGCCTCGAAAGAGAAGTTCGCCATCCCCGGACTATTCGTGACCGATGATCCACGCGTCTATGAAGCGGCACTCGATTACGTCGACGGTGAAGTGCAGCTTGTAGAAATCGCGTATACGGTTGAAACGCGGTTTTCCTCGTTGGTTTCGGATGCGTTGAATCAATGGATTCCCAAGTTGGAAAAATACCCGTGGTTGTGGATCCATTCACGCGGGCTCGGAGGGCCATGGGATGCGCCGTATGAGTTGCGACTGGCGATGTGTGACGAAGGAGATCCGCAACCTCCCAGCGATGTCGAACCACCGCTGCGAATCGTTGATAGCAGTACCGATCCGGACGAGATATTCGGCTGGGCATGCGGAGCCGGGGGACAAGCCATCGCGATGGATGAGGTTTGGGGTTTACTGACCGACGCGATCCAAGAGTTAGGATTCGAGGCGAGCGCGATGGTGATTTTGGCTGGGGTTCAAGGTTACCCGCTCGGTGAGCATGGAACGGTGGGGATGCCTGGGGGTGGAGGAGGGCTCCAGGGATCAGAGGCAAACTCACCCGATGGAGCGATGCCCAATGGAGCTATGTACGCGGAGCGTCTGCACTGTCCTTTGATCATTCGCCCTGGAGATCAGCTTCCGCTCAGCATTCGCTTTTCGCAATTTGTGCAACCTCACCATCTCGCGGGTTTGCTTGAGGATTGGATCGAAGGAAGTGCCTGGATCGATGGAGAGGCTGCCGGTGAGGTAGGTGGTGATGATCGGCTGTCCAACCTGCGGCCTTCCAAGGTGTTGGGAAGTAGTGATGTTGCGTGTGATGGATGGACACTCTCGAGAATGATTCACGGGTCGGGAGTGGACCGTTTGAAATGGTTGCCGTTCCAACGCTGTGCCTTTGCATGGGGGGAGTACGAGGCGGCGCTGATGTTGCCGAGTTGGTCGGCTCGTTTTTCCGCCTTGGAACCCAATGGACTGCTCGAGGCTGCGATCGAACTGTATGCCATGCCGGACGATCGTTGGCAGCAAAACGAAATCTCGGCCAGAGCGCCTTCAATCGTCGATGCGATGAATTCACTTCTTAATGCTTGGATGCAGACGGATGTCCATAGTAGGGATCGTCTCGCTGAATTACTATGGACCGTCGATGAAGCCTTGCTGACACCCATTCGTTGATGCGGCGGAATTTGAAGCGGCACCACGTCTACTTTTGCAGGAGCTTTCATGGCTTTTAGCCCCCAATCGGACAATCCATCAACTGTGGACGAAGCGTTGGCAGCGTGCAATCGATCATTGACTCCGAGTTCGAGCGGACCGATGGCGAGCGTAACGATGCAGCGAGCGACGTTGCACCCGAATGTATTCCGCAAGCGGCTACTATCGATCGATGGAAATCCCGGTCCAGGGGATTGGGTGGCCGTTTACCGAGTTGAGCCAGAGCCGACCCGAAACATGGATCGGCAACAGAGTGCAGAGCGGCAACAGAGTGCAGAGCGACAGACTGCGGGACGCCCTGGCGACGGTCGTCCTCCGAGACGGGAGGACAGGTCGGCTTCCAATATGTCATCGGAAGCTCCGACGATTTTTGGCTATGGGATTTACAATCCCAAGGCTGAAGTGGCGGTGCGATTGTATTCGTGGCAATCGCAGTTACCCGACGATGCGTTTTGGGATGGTTTGATCGATAGTGCCATCTCGTTTCGGCACGATACCTTGCAGTTGCCAGACACCACCAATGCCTACCGTGTCATCCATGGAGAAGCGGATGGGTTTCCGGGTCTCGTGGTCGATCGTTACGGAGACTGCTTGAGCGCAGAAGCGTTCAGCATGGGCATGTACCAACGCGCCAATCAGGTATTAGCGCGTATGGAGAGCAAGCTAGGTACTCGGCATCGCCGCATCCAGCCATCGCCTCAATTCCTGAGTCAGGAAGGTGCGATCGTTGACGCCGTTTCCTCGTCCAATTTGCCGGAATACGCCACCATTTCCGAAAACAATGTGAAGTATCGGATCCATTTCGGAACGGGACACAAAACAGGTTTCTTTTGCGATCAGCGGGATAACCGAGTGATGCTGGCGCAGCATTCCCGAGGAAAGAGCGTACTGGACCTCTGCTGTTACACGGGAGGTTTTTCGGTTGCTGCGGCGACGGCTGGCGAAGCGACCGAAGTGACGGGTGTGGATCTCGATGAAGAAGCCTTGGCGACCGCGAAAAAGAATGCCGCGATCAATCATGCCAAGGTTCGGTTTGTGCACGCCGATGCGTTTGCTTACATGCGGGATATGCTTCGCAATCGCAAGCAGTTTGACATTGTGGTTCTCGATCCGCCAAAACTCATTCGCTCCCGAGCCGAATTGGAGGAGGGGAGTCACAAGCACTTTGACCTGAATCGACTCGCACTGCAGTTGGTGAAGAGAGGTGGGTTGCTGTTGACCTGTTCCTGCGCTGGACTGCTCAGTGCGGATGCGTTCCAGCAAATTGTTCAATCGGCCGCGAGATCGGGTGGATTCGATGAGAACGGCAAGCGGATACCTGGGCGAACAGTGCAGGTGTTTGAGTCGCGAAGTGCGGCACCCGATCACCCTGTGGCGATGCATTGTCCCGAGACAGGGTATCTCAAGGCCTTTTGGGCTAGGGTGTTGTAGGTAGAGTCAAGTCAACCGCAGGTGGCTGGTTTCGGTCATCCTGCAGTTGTAGCAGCAACTTCAAAGCCTCGCTGTACCGTGGGGCTTCTTCGAGGGCCATCAAGCAATACCGTTTGGCCCGTAGAAGGTCCCCAGAACGATAGAGCGCGTTAGCCAGTCGATAGTAGATGTTGGCTGGGTCGACAGGATCCATGGTGGCGAGTGCTTCGAGGGCCCGGATCGCTACGTCGTTGTCGAGGGTCTTTTCCGCGGCGAGTGCTCGCGGGGTTTGCGTATCGCTTCGCATCGGCTGGATGCCTTGCATCCGATCGACCCACTTCGCGACGGATTCCCATTCATTCCGCGTCGAATCGATCTCGATCAAACGTAGTAATCCGGATCGAGGCGCCGGCGAGAATTTCTCGAGATTACGAAGGGCCTCGTATTCCTTTGCGGCATCCTCCATGCCCCGATACGCTGCCGCGAGTTGCGAATAAACCCCAGTTTCCGAATGGTCCTCCGGCCAGAGGGATGCCAACGACTCGGCATCACGTGCAGCAGCGTTCCATGCTTTCTCCTCGATGGCTTTATCCACGCGGCGTTTGAGTCCCCAATACGAGTTCGGATGGGAAGTCATCCACGCATCGAGATCTCGAAATTCCTCTTTGGTTGGCTTTGTGAAGTCGGCATTAGGTGCAAAGGATTTGGCCCGTTCGCGGGCGAACACGAGAAACTCGGCGTCGAGGTAGGCGAGGGACCCAGGTTGCCGCGCGAGAGCTTCATCGGCTTTCATGCCGATCGAAAGATCCTCCAGCAATCGACGGAGCCCATCAACGCCCCACCGCTCGATCCAAAACTCAACCGCGAGCGACGATGCGTAGTATGCGAACTGCAAATGAAGAGGCGATTTGGGTTGTTGGAATGTGGAACTCAGTTGGGAGATCGGCACAAGATCGTCGCTGATCAACATCTCCCGATAGATAGGGTCGAGTCGTTCACCCCATGTCGAATCCCGGCATCGCTCTTCATAGACCGAGATGCCTTCCGAGAGCCATCTCGGCATTTTGTTTTTCGTTTTCTGCAGTGTCACCACGTGGCAGTATTCATGCCACAGAACCGACTTCCAATTCGAGTCGACTTGCAACGCCGAAGGGGAGTTTGCGGTGATCAGCCGACCGAAGCAAACGCCCAGGAACCCTTGGCCTCCCGGCATGCCAAAGGTTCGTATCGCAAATTCCTGTTGGCGTGGGAAAATCTCGACAAAGATCGGTTCTTGCAAAGTAGCACCGTACTTGGGGACCAGGACGTGTCGGGCGTTTTGGAGCAATTCCACCACATCGCGCCCGTACACCTCAGCTTCGGATTTCTCCATACGAATCACAAAACCCTCTGCTTCGATGGTTGTGAATTGCGATAGTTTCGACTGAAGTTGCTTTAGATTGAAAATCGAGACATCGTAAGGATCCGTTTGTCGAATTCCCTCGACCATTTCCCAGCCAGCGGTATCCTCGCCGCTGCGCAAAAGGTCTTGAGCGAGTTGTGTACGAGCGGGAGCGTATTTGCTGTCCATGGTCAGCGCGCGGCGCTGGTACTCGACGCCTTCGGTAAAGCGATAGTGCAAGGAGAGGTGTTTGCCGATGGTGTAATCCACTTCCGGATTGAGTTTCCAAGATTCCAATCCCTTGCGGCGCGCATTTCCTTCGAGTTCAAATTCTCCGCGAAGGTGTGCGATTGCGGCGCGCATCGCCCACATCTTGGGCTGCGAAGCGTTGACTTGTTCGATCTGATCGAGCAGAACCAAGGCCGTCGTGTAGTCCTCGGCATTCATTCGAGATTCGGCTGCGAGCAGGATGCTGGGTATGTATTTTGAATTCAACTCGATGGAACGCTTTAGGTATTCCGTTGCCTTTTCCTCGTCGCTGCTCCATGCGCGAGCCGCTAGAAAAAAGACTTCTGGATCGTTCGGATCCAACTCCATCGCTTTCTTGAGCGATTGAGAGGCGACCTGCGCATCGTTTTTATCGAGAGCCATCCGAGCCGTGGCGACATAAGGCTCTACATTTTTGGGATCGGCTTTGATGGCTTGATCGAAACAGATTTTGAGCACTTGTTTCGGGTCCTCGCCCCGCATCAAAAAAAACTCACCGAGAGGTACGAGATCGGATCTGTTGCTGAACCTCCACGGTGTTCTCTGAATGATGGATTCGATCTCGTTGAGTTGGTCGTCACTCTTTTTGGTCTCGTTGGACCAGAGAAGTACTTTGGCACCCAATAATCGTAAACGAAGGCTATCACCGAATCGCTCGAGAGACGACTCGTAAACTTGTTTGGCTTCTTCGATACGTCCAGTGATCAAATAGCCCTCGATAAGCAAACGCGGCCACGCTTCGTTCCAAACCCGCTTTTCGACCTGTGATTTCGCAAGTTCAATCAGTTCTGAGTACTTGCCTGCGCGCAGCATGCCTCGAGCATCATCAAGTTCGTTGGCTGGGCAACACGCTGCGACGCCGAAGAGCGTCCCGATCATCAGGAGAAGTTGCGCGATGGATCGGCCGACGGACAACGAGAAGGTCTTGCATGGTTGAATCCGTTTTTCAAATGCCGAACAGATGTTCTGCAGTGGAGCAGGAACGAAGGAGTTGCGATCGGTGATGTTTTGATGCTGGGTTTCCATCCTCGCATTGTAACGCTCTGAGGCTGCCGATGCTCGAGTCGGCTAGCCTGGGAGTGCCGAGTTCGCAACCAATTCAGGAAATCCAATCCTTGGACTAACCCCAAAAATTCTATCTTCGTACCCAGCTCCCCCTTCGCGTCTTTGCGTCTTCGCGTGAAATCCGGTTTTGTATTCACACGATGCAAGTCCTGATCGAATCATCGCCGCTCCCCATTCGCTACGTCCCACCACCCGGCGCTCACGCTAAGGGCTCCGATGATTTCGCTCACGCTGCGGGTTCCGACTGCATCAACGACTAAGCCCAAAAAATTCTATCTTCGTACCCAGCTTCCCCTTCGCGTCTTCGCGTGAAAACCGGTTTTGTATTCACACGATGCAAGTCATGATCGAATCATCGCCGCTACCCATTCGCTCCGTCCCACCACCCGGCGCTCACGCTTAGGGCTCCGAGGATTTCGCTCACCCTGCGGGTTCCGAGGGCATCAACGACTAACCCTAAAAAATTCTATCTTCGTACCCAGCTCCCCCTTCGCGTCTTTGCGTCTTCGCGTGAAAACCGGTCTTGTATTCACACGATGCAAGTCATGATCGAATCATCGCCGCCACCCATTCGCTACGTCCCACCACCCGGCGCTCACGCTGCGGGTTCCGACTGCATCAACGACTAAGCCTAAAAACTCAATTTCGTACCCAACCTCCCCTTCGCGTATTTGCGTCTTCGCGTGAAATAGGGTTTTGCGTTCACACGATGCAAGTCATGATCTAATCATCGCCGCTACCCATTCGCTCCGTCCCACCACCCGGCGCTCACGCTTAGGGCTCCGAGGATTTCGCTCACCCTGCGGGTTCCGACTGCATCAACGACTAACCTTAAAAAACTCAATCTTCGTACCCAACTCCCCCTTCGCGTCTTCGCGTCTTCGCGTGAAATCCGGTTTTGTATTCACACCATACAAGTCATGATCGAATCATCGCCGCTACCCATTCGCTACGTCCCACCACCCGGCGCTCACGCTTAGGGCTCGGATGAAATTCGCTTTGCGAGAAGGCCGGCGAATAGCCCGATGCAAGCTGGAAAAAAGCAGCCTACCGCAACGACGTACCTCCCGAGGGCTGGTTCGACCAATACCACCAGCAGGCCTTTAGCCGCCGCGAACAAGAGACTGATCCAGACAAGCGTTCCGAGCTCAAACGACACAATGCGAAAGGAGTTAGCATTAGGCGGTTGGTGTTCGATGCCGCCGCTTGGTTTGGGCTTGGATACGCGTTGTATCGCGAGGATGCCCCCCCATATGGCCAATAGGCAAAGTGATATTCGAGAACCTACATCCATGACTGCCCCCCGAACCAGTTGTTGGAGCATGCGCCAACCGTTGGATCGCAACCAAAAAATGTATTCCATTGGGTGAAGGCACAAACTGGAAATCGCGAGACTCTGTAGAGCTTGGTTGGCTTGCTTCGTATCGGACCCGTAAATCGATTCGGATGCGGGGGCCGCTGTTTCCCAAGCTGTTTTGTTATACAGGTCGACCATGCTTCGGTAATCGTAGGCCGAGGGACTGAACCCGGCCCTCTCGCGGACCTCGATCAACCTTTGTGCGAGTTCCCGCGATTTTTGGGGTAGATGGTCGACGTCGCTTGGCTCGACGTATTGGCCCGTGATCCCGATCAAATTGTATCCTGCAAAGGAGACGAGGCCGAACTCATGGACCACCGTCCATCGGATCGTGCAGTACGCGAGCAAGGGTAGTACCGATACCAGCGAGAGCTTGAGTGCTGTATGAACTGCTTCCTTCCAAGTTCGCTTCCAGAGAAACGGCAAGGTGGTGATTGCCAGGCAAGGCCAAAGTGGTATTAGGAAGAGGTAAGCCGGGCGGACCAAGATGGAGGCTAGGGTCCAGCAGCCTAGTCCGACCCATCCAACGATGGCGATGCTAGTGCGTGTCGAGAAACTGGCCTTGAGCAATGATTGCGTAGGCGATTTTGTAGGAGCATGCCGCGGAGAGTATGTTGAGATAGCCATGAGGAAGAAGCTAACACAGCCAATACCCATGGCGATGCCCAGCGCATCGGAACCGATCCGCGCTCCGAAATCCCACAGGCCACGGCTAAAGCAGAGCGGCGCTGCTGAGGCGGCCGCTGCCCATGGTCGAAACCCGATCGCAGTGAGTCCAACGTAGAACGACAGAACAGCGAGCATCATCATCACGAAGTGGAGGAATGGGATGGCTGAGAGTCCGAGGGTCGATTCTGCGAGTTGGACAAAAGCAGGGTAGAGAGGCGTTCGTATGCCGGAGAATATACGTTCAAGGCTACTCCAATCGAAATCGATGTAGCTAGCGCTATCGGGTTCGGTAACGGCAATCCAGCGACCGGTCGCGGCCAAAAGAGTGCCGGAAAATGCGATGGCAATGAGCATCGCTGCGAGAGGAAGCTTGTGGCTGGACCAAATGGAGGTCGACTGTGACTTGGGTGCCGCAGCGTGACCAGTAACGCTGCTCGGGTTATTTTCCATCGTTTCCCTCGTGAAGAATGGGAAGACGATGGACACGTGTCGGGAAGGTGGGCCTAGAGAACGTCTGGCGAGGGAATTGGAGGGTAAGGTGGTTTGGTTGGATCCAACGTCGCCACCACAGCGCGAAAACGAGCAGTGTGAATAATGCGTACGCATGATTGCGTTGTCCCGAGCTATGTTGGTCGAGGAGCGATCGAACGCCCGGCCAAGAAAGAATTTGGGTTTCCTCGCAAAAATCTTCGTTCAAGACACGGCGTAGCAGATCGCGCCATGCCCCGCGTAACCAGGATTCAATCGGAATCACAAACCCAGCTTTTTTTCTCGACAGAATGTCCGAGGGGAGCATATGGCGCATCGCATCGCGAAGAACGAGTTTTCCGCTTCGACCGTGGAGCTTCCACTGAGCGGGGATCGCTAGGGCGGTCTCAAGCACAGCATTGCTCAGGAAGGGGACTCGCACTTCGAGCGAATGCGCCATGCTCATTCGGTCCACTTTTACCAGCATGTCATTGGGTAGATGGAACGACAGGTCCATATGCAGCATCTGTTCGAGAGGGGATAGCCAGTGCGGCGCATCGTGGAGGGTCCCGGCGTAGGCGTCGAGTCCTCGCTGGATCCATTCTTCCGAGCGACTACCGCGAACTCGAACCGAAACCTCGGCATCGATCATCGTGCGCCAGCTGCAGTGATTGATAGGCCATGTGCGATCGGCGCCGATGAGGAAACGTTCGGCGAGCATGGACGCTGAGTACTTTGTCTCGGTCGCAGGAATGGATCGGAGAAGTGGTTTTAGGATGCGTTGCCGAATGGGTCTGGGGATTCGCGAGAAAAAATTGCTGAGCGAAGTAGCGCGGTAGGTGGAGTATCCTGCCAGGAGTTCATCGGCTCCATCACCGCTCAGGGCAACCGTAACATGCGGTGCGGTGGATTGGCACAAAGCCCATACCGAGAGGAGGGAATTGTCCGCGATCGGATCCTCGGCATGATCGATGACGCGAAGCAGACCATCGAGATGATCGGCGGCTAACCTTGGGGAGTGGTGATCGGTCCCAAAGCATTTTGCGACTGCGGATGCAGGCTTAGATTCGTCAAAAGAGGCCTCGGAAAACGAGCACGTAAAGGTATGGATCGGCTGCGTTTGATGGGCCTTCATGCAAGCCACAATCGCTGACGAATCGAGTCCGCCGCTGAGGAATGCGCCTAATGGGACATCGCTTTGAAGCTGCGATTTGACCGATCGATCCAGGCTGCTGCGCAATCGATCGGCGGATTCGGAACGGGACCAATGGGTCGGCGATTCGGGGTACGGTAGTCGGTACCAACGAGCGATGGCTGGTTTGGGGTTGTCAACAGTGATGGTAATTTGGTGCCCAGGCTTTAGTTGCCGAATACCTTCAAAGCCTGTGTTCGGCGCGATGGAGTAGCCGAAGGTCAGGAACATCTGCAAAGCGTCTCGATCGGGTCGAGCGGGCATGCCCCAGGCGAGCAAGGACTTGATCTCCGAGGCAAACAGAAACGCATCAGGAGTCTGCGCGAAGAAAAGAGGTTTGATCCCAACCCCGTCTCGAGCCAAATAAAGCGATTGCTCGTTACGGTCCCAAATGGCAAATGCGAACATGCCATCGAGTTTAGGAAGGAGTTCTTTTCCCCAGCGCTGGTATCCGTGCAGGAGGACTTCGGTGTCGGTTGCGGTTCGGAATGGGGCCCCAAGCGATTGGAGTTCCGATCTCAATGCCTTGTAGTTGTAGATCTCACCGTTGTAGGAAATCCAGAAGCGGCCATTCGCATCTCCCATGGGTTGATGGCCGTTGATGGAAGTGTCGAGGATAGACAAGCGGCGGTGCCCTAGCCAGATTGGAGGCGCGGCGAGCAATCCGCCATCGTCGGGGCCTCGATGGATGAGCGCATCGACCATGCGAAGCGATGATTCCTCCGTCGCGGCGTTGCGATCCTTGGTCAGGAGTGCTTTTTCGAAGACCAGGGCTCCGGCGATACCGCACATGCTCGACGAACTTCCTGGTTAAGTGGCAATGAAACTCGGCTCGCCGAGCGGCTGTGTCTGTTGCGTGTTGGTGACAGCACGGGCCGTCGCGATAGCGACTACGGACAGGCCGAACCATCGGCCGAAGCAGGGATCGGTCCAAGCTGCCATTTTAGGTAACCAGCGATCCGCGGCCAGCATCTGCTGGTTGACCTGCTCGTCCCTAAGCCCAGCCGAGCGCCGCCAGCGATTGTGGTACCACCAGCCTGCGGCTCCAAGGGCGTTGATGTACCGGCATGTGCTGACCTGCCAACCGCTGCGGCGCAGCACATCGCGAAGTGACGATCGGGAATAGCGTCGATAGTGACCCGCCTCTTTGTCCATGCACCCGTAAAGTCGATTGTGTGCGGGGACGATGATTCCCAGTTTCGCATT
>CAIYZV010000388.1 GCA_903930765.1 uncultured Pirellula sp. | reverse complement strand
TCGTCAAACCTTGATGACCAGGACGCCCCGGCAAATCCTGCATCCTCCAACCATGAAAAGTCGCAATTCTTTCAGCGTAAGTTCTTTTGCAGAAATAGCTTGTGGCAGTCCGTAACACATGGATGGCCCCAAGGTTCTTTGGGCGACGGCTGGCGACTGGTGTCGATTCCACATCGCTTCAATTCCCTTGGCGAGAAACGAAACGCCTGCGCAGCCCTCGCATCGCCGGATACCGAAGGATACCTGATCGCTGATGATGACGACATCTACTTGCCGCATTGGTTTCGAACTCAGGCCGAGGCACTTCAGAAAGCCGACTGGTCCCATCCGAGCCTCGTTCTGCTAGAGCATCAGGAAGGCTTGCGGGAAGCTGAGACTGGAGGCCTGTACCATGGCGGCTGGGCCTTTCGTAAAGCGGCGTTCCAGAGAGTGCGGGGCTACGGTCCGCACAATAACGGTGAAGATCAGGAGCTGGCCGATCGGTTGCGAGCCTCAGGAACAACCATCTGCGATCCATCGAGCCTTGCGGAACCTTTCTACCTCTATCGATATGAGAATGAGAGCTACCATCTGAGCTATATGGATGATTCCGGGTACCGAAGTTTGGGGCAGGGTAGTTTCCCCAGTCGTACTTCAATCTCTGTCGGCTGGAAACGTCAGTGGGACAAACTGCCCGTGCTGCGCCGGTTTTCGTTCGCACCCCACGTCAATCCACGCGATGACAAGATGCCGGTGGAACTCATCGGCCCAGTCGATGCGCCCGGCGGCAACGGACCATCCAATGGGATGTACGCGCTACAGAAAGAGCTGCGGAAACGCATCGCCAGTGGCCTCGACTGGCTAACAATCAAATCCCTTCCGGCCAGCAAGGGTGCGCTACCGTGGTTCTGGCACTGGGACGACCGCCGTTACGCAATGTGGTGGGACGCGGAAGGCCAACCATTCGTCCAAGGTCCGAACTTGCTGTTCACTAACTCTGGCTCGCCCCGAATCGATCGTGAAGAGTGTGCTCTACTCGATGCCGCCAACTGCCGGGCGATGTTCTGCCACAGCGAGTGGTATCGCGACCTGATCGCCCAGCATCGCGGGTCAGCTAACCAGTCGCCCATCGTCCTTTGGCCTTACCCGATCGACCCCTGGCCGGGCGAGCCACTTCCTGACCAATACGATTTGCTGATCTACGCCAAAAATGGCCATCGGCCCCAATTACTCGAACATTTGGCGGAACTGTACCCACGGCACATCCAGATCCACTATGGCCAGTACAAACGGGAGCAGCTGTTCGAGGCCGCTCGCCGCTCGCGGGCATGTGCCTATCTCGCTGACGATGACCACGGCCCACTGGCGTTACAGGAGATTCTTCTCGCGGGTTGCCCCACGGTCGGAGTGCGAACGGGGGCCAGTTTCGTTCGAGATGGAGTCACCGGGTTTTGGGTCGAGAAACTACCGCCGGGTGGAAGAGCGATTTCCTCCCAGCAGGATGCAGTTCTCCTCGCGGCCTACGTCGACCAAATCGGCCAAGCGATGGAAATAAGTCGCCATCAGGTTCGTGAATATGCGGTTCAGGAATACTCAACCGATCGAATTACCTCAGCAATCGTCGCCAAGTTGGATGAGTTGCGGGCAATACGCATCTACCCCTCAACAGTTTCCCGAGAGTTAGGCTCCGCTGGATTGCCCGCGGCTTGATTCAGTTCCTCTTTCTTGCGAAGCCCCGCCAGCACCAACGCGGATGTCCAATTCTTGAATCGCGACTCAATTGCTCGTGCCACCGCAAGGTTATCGCATCAACGACCTGCGTTCCCATAACGTCCGTACTATTGTTGATGTCGGCTCGCACGTGGGGAGTTTTACCGTCATGGCCCACCACTATTGGCCCAATGCCAAGATCGTCGCGGTCGAGCCTCATCCGCAGAGCGTCGAGCTGATGACCAAGAACACCAGTCACATTCCCGACTCGCAGTTGCGCCGGATCAACGCAGGCGATTTCGTCAAAGCCTGGAAAGTGCTTGCTATCGTTCCCGGTCTCGAACAGTCGGGTCGCCGACTATGTTCCAGACGTTTGGGAATCGCTCGAGCCGCGGTACCGAGATTTCGGCATCGAGGTCCCATCACTGACCGTCGAGCAATTCTGGACGCAGGTAACGGACTTCGGGATCGACGAAGTCGACTTGATCAAGCTCGATTGCGAGGGAGCTGAGTACCTGATCGTTTCGGAGCTCTCTGCCTTAGGACTGATGGACGGGATCGGCTGGATCCGTGGCGAATGGCACAGCCGCAAGGACAATTTGCTTCTGGCCAATCTTCTGAGCCAAACGCACGTCTTCAACATCGATCCGAATTACCCCCCCTCGGTGGGGATGTTTGTGGCGCATCGTCTTTAGATTTTGAGGCTCTCCAAAATCGTTAATCGCTCATCTACGCCAAGAACCAACAACGGCCCCGGCCGGGACGAGAAAGCGGATATTACAGAAGACTTTCAGGTTTAAGTTCTTATCGATTATGTCAAAATGTCCGTCAACACGTGACCATGCACGTCGGTCAGGCGGCGGTCGATGCCGTTGCTGCGAAACGT
>CAIYZV010000387.1 GCA_903930765.1 uncultured Pirellula sp. | reverse complement strand
AGTCTCGGATCCTGGCTAAGATCCTTTGCTAGCAAATTTTACCTTTTCGGCATGATCGATACTTGACCGCCAGGCTGCCCCTGGCAATGCTTAGCAAGCGGTAAACTCGCCACTTCCCAAGTTCGCATTAGTCGAGGATTCAAAATGCCCCCGAAAAACAAATCGTTTGGCAAAACACTCCGCGAAAAACGCCTTGAACGGGGGTTTGGATTGCGCGAGTTTGCAACGATGGTTGGCGTAAGCTCGACCTACATATCTCAGCTCGAACAGGAAAACATCGATCCACCGACCGCAGAGCGGGCTTCGAAGATCGCCGAGCTCTTGGGTGAGAACTCCGACGCTTGGATTGCGCTTGCGGGTCGTGTCCCAGATGACCTGGAACGAATCATTCACAAGCAGCCACTTGGGTTTCCAGAACTCCTTCGTGAAGCCGAGGGTCTTACGCCTGAACAGCTCAAGAAGATTACCGAGCAAGTGAGGAAAATGAAGGGAACCAAAGCGTGAACAGCCAGAACATGAACGCTGAGGTGGAGGTTCCCCATCTCGAATCCCAGGCAATCGAAGCCGCTGCGAACGAATTGCTTCGTGAGTACTCCAAGAAATTTTCTCAAGCGATCACGACTCCCGTTCAGGTAGAGCGCATCGCCGAGATCCACCTTCAATTGGTGCTCGAATTCAAAGACATGAAGGCCATGTTTCCGATGGCGGACGTTCACGGTGCCATTTGGTTCGAAGAAGGCTTGATTGCGATCGACGAACGCCTGGATCCGGAAGTCTACCCATTAATGCTGGGCAGATACCGATTCACGCTGGCCCATGAAGTTGGGCATTGGTGCTTGCATCGGCATTTATTTCTTCTCCAGGACGCCCCAGAGCAACTGGTGCTTCTGCCAATCCAAAGCCGGGTTCCGGACGTGGTTTGCCGGTCAACAACGCGTCGTCGTCCGATCGAACGCCAAGCGGATGAATTCGCAGCGAATCTTCTGATGCCACGAAAGATGATTCGAAAGGCATGGGCTGATTTCCGACTCGGAAGCGATGACGAAATTCAGATCGCAACACTCAGAGATCTGTACCAAGGACGCGAACCTCTGTTTCGCGGTCGGATACCGGAATCCCAGCAAGAACGGGATTTGGCCATCAAAGAGGATTTCTCGGGCCCGTTGGCCGAGCAATTTGCCGTTTCGCGAGAAGCGATGCGGATTCGTCTTGAGGAACTAGAGCTGATTGTCTAATCGAGTTCAGTTCGATAGTTTTAGTCTTTTTTATCTAGGAATTTACTGCTTACTAATCATTGGTGCTTGTGCGTTTTGAGGTGGGATCGTGGTCGGTTTTGATCTGAAAAAACAGTTGAAAGTTCATGAACGTTCGCTTCTTCGGCAGTTGTTTTCTAAGGAGCGTGCGATGCGCATGGTCGATTGGTATTTAACGCCAAAGAACGACATCGAACCGATTGCCGAAGCTTGGGAAAACTTGCAAGAAGACCGAAAACGTCACTACCAAGTGGTTCTCCAGGACGTGGATCTACTATCGAACGTCAAAGGACAGAAAATCCTCGTCGAGGAACTCGAAGCGCAGCCGATTCCGATGATCGAAAAGTTTTGGAAACTAACCAGTCACGCGGATAAGTCCCTTTGGGCTTATTTGCACGCACCCGATGTTTTCGAGACTGCAGCGATGTTCGCTCGCGCCGAAGCCTTGCGAAACAGCAAACAATCAAACGCGTGGAACAGCCTGCCGAAACAACCGATCGAAATCACCAAGAGCAAAGTCAAAATGCTCGAGGACAGGATCCGGCAGTACTATTGGAACAAGCAGATGCGTGGCAAGGTCTGCAAAATCCATCATTACCAACGGCAGTGCGGTTCCCAGTACTTCTTTGCATATCTACCGGACTGGCCAGATAAACGGCTCTACTTTGATGAGCATGAAGAGCTTGCACCCAAGGAAGACACTTATGCGTTCAGCAATGCTTTTGTGTTCGAGCCGAGTCTTGGGATCATCGAGCTGATGGCCAAGGGTGGGCTTCGTGTTCAAATGGATCTTCGACGCGCATTTTGCAAGTCGATGCTGGATATCGATGTCCCTGATGAAGATCCTCTCAAGCGTCTGTACCAACTCGATCAAATACTCGAACCGGACTTCTCCTTCGTGACCACCCCTGAAGAACCGATCTCTGAAGTACATCTGACTCGGCTTCGTATGGTGCCGAAAGTACACGTGCCGCTGATCGATCACATGGAACTGAAGTTCTTTGAAACGGAAAACCTTGATCAGGTTCGAGCCGTGGT
>CAIYZV010000386.1 GCA_903930765.1 uncultured Pirellula sp. | reverse complement strand
GTAACTCAGCACCGAGCCGTACGTGTCTTTCGGTGCAGGAGCCTCGTGCGGTTTGCATTGAGCAAGATAAGCATCCACCGATATCGCCGTCACACCGTGTTGCAAACACCGGAACATATCTTCCGCGGTATGTAGATTTGCCGAAACTAACAGCTTTGTCTTTGTTCCTGCATCAGCAATAGCTTTGGTCGCTTGCTCGAGCGATTGCTCAAATGGAGCCAAATGCCGATTACCCGATTGAGAAAACTCAAATCGGACATCTGTCAGCAAGCACAGGTAGTCGAAACCGCTATCCGCCAAAAATCGCACGTCATCGTAAACCGCACCCGAGCAGATCGTAGCTCCCACTGCGGATCGCCCCGCGGTCAAGACTCGAACGCATTCTACTTTCCTAGCCAGTTGCTCATGATCAGAAATGTCAATTGGGAGACAGGGGGTCCATCGAGCACGGCGCGACGATGGTAGCGCCTGAAAAGGCACTCCGTATAACTGAAATTCGACGGCGCAAGCATGCTGCATGCTTTCCACATCGATAGGTTCATCGATACTTAGCGGTAATATTCTGCGAGATGCAGCCCCCGGGCTAGAATTAACGATCTGACCAACCTGGCGTTCGTCGGTCTTGCGGCCACTCAACCACCCAATGCCAAAGGGATGGATCTCAGCAACGAATCTTTCTTGAAGACTCGGAGCCATGGCGCTATCGGAAGTCACGCGAGTAAACAGTGGAACATCGAAGCATGCATTTGCTACGCCGCCAATCGAAACGGACCAATTGTTTTGGGCCGAATCGTTTTGGGGCTGCACCAGAGGATCGAGCCTCGAAACGAGCGGCAACGCATGAATGGTTTTGTATCGAGCGTCATGTTTTCCGGTTAGGCCTTCGACCGGTAATTTGTTCGTCATGCTAGTTCTCCCCTTGAACTGGACGAAAGGCTCGAAATTCTTTGCCCGTCGATTTGATCCCGGACTTGAGCATAAGCAATCCGATTTTGAGCCGGTCAGGTTCGCGTAGGCGGTGCTCCTCGATGTCAGGGCTAATCGATTCGGCTTCGCCCCGAAGATAGATCGTACCACCTCGCATTTGCTGACCAAGGTTTGGTCCCGCGTTTCCACCGATGATCAAGGTTCCACTTTGCATTCCGAGTCCAGCGTAGGCCTCTGTGGAACCTCGAATCACAATATCGGCACCTTGCATCCCTAGGCCAACGCGCTCGCCCGCATTCCCGTAGACAGTTACCAACCCACCGGCGCCCAACGCGCCAACACAGTGCTTTGCATGCCCGCGAACGACTAAGATGCCAGACTGGATCGAGTGGCCGAAGAAGTCACCGACGTTTCCTTCGATGTTGCATTCGCCATCACCAAAGGAGCACATGCAAAAAGCGCCAATCGTCCCTTGGATGCGGACCTTGCCGACGGAACGAATCCCTGCGCCGACGAAGTCTTGGCCGCTTGCGTTTTCAATGGAAATGCTAAAAGAGAATGCGTCCTCGCCATCGGGAGTTTCGATCGGGCGAGCCACGTGCGATTGGATTTGCTCCAGGATTTGCGACGGAGAGTGCGTCTCCAGATT
>CAIYZV010000385.1 GCA_903930765.1 uncultured Pirellula sp. | reverse complement strand
TCAGCCAAAGCGCGGTTTTTCTTTTCCCTTTGCCCAGTGGATTGGCGAGTCTTGGAAAAGTGATTTTGAGGAGATCCGGCGCGGTTTGCCCGACGGTTCCACGAAGTGGTATCACGTTTGGGCGGTTTTTGTATTCGAGGAATTTTTGGCACGGAATAGCGTTAGCGTCCCATCGACCCGCGTTTAGGGCTACTCCGATAGGGGGCTTGATTGCTCCGGCGAATGACGATTTCGCGACGTACGCTGACTTTGGATTCCTTCATTGAAAACAATTGTCTGTTCATGGGCGAATTCGAGATTTCGCCATCGGAGGATCTTCGTCGTTTCTTAATCGACGCATCAGAATCGGGCGTCGAATCGTTAAATGCTGCAAAATCGAGGGCTTTGACCCTTGACGATGCGAGTTGTCACCTGGGAACATAGAGGTAACTTCAAAGAGAATAATGAATATAAGTACCATGGATAAACCAAATCCTCAGGCAGGCTTCGACGACTTGGGCGGGGGCTACAAAGCCATGAGTCCCCAGGGGGGCAACGACGATAACGCGTTGCCTTCGCTCGATGTCTACGGGGCCTTATGGCGTCGGAAATCGGTGGTTGTGCTCTTGGCCATTGTTGGTGCTGGAATTGCAGCACTGCTTTTTTCCCAAGCGACACCGACGTATGCATCCGTACTGAGATTGATGCTCTTTATGCAAGCACCGCCGAGTGTGATCAACGGGGAAGTGATTCCCCAGCAAGTCGCTTTGGAGAAGCAGAGATATCTACTAACGAGCCAACCGGTTCTTACGTCTGCGATTCAGAATGGGCAATTGGACAAGCTTCCAACTTTTGCCGGCTCGGACGGCCCGCTTGGTCAACTGCGTGGGATGCTCAAGGTTGCACCCGTCGGTAAGGATTTATCCTCGGACTCGTTGGAGGTACGTTGCGAGGGTGGCAACAAAGAAGACTTGGCCGGGATCCTAAACCAAGTCGTCAATTCCTACGTCTCGACCATCGGGAAAGATTCCGAAGCGTCAGGGCAGGAATCGGTGGAACTGATTGAACGGCTGCAGCAATCGCTGGTGGAGGATCAGCAGGAAGCTCAGTCTCGGTACTACAAGATTCTCAAAGAGTTGAACTTGTCTGCCGAGAACGATAAAGGGCGTTGGGTCAATCCCTACGTTGCAGAGATCGATAAACTGCGATTGCAGAGGGACGAATCTATCCAGGAGTTCCGCAGGTCGGATCAGCTGCTCGAAGAGGTTCGTATCGCGGTCGATCCGGACAACAAGCGAGAGGAGTTGCTCAAACTGGCCATCGTCGAGGCGAAGAAGTACTTCAATGTGAACGGTAAGGATGCTTCGGATTTGGATCCTTTGACGATTGAGGATCGCCAGCGATTGGTTCGTTACGAGCAGAGGCTGGAGGCAGTTACGACCGAGATGGTTACATTGGAGGCGGAAAAAGAAGAAACTGCCAAGCGATACGGTGCGAGACACCCACGCGTTGAAGACGCAGAGACTCGGTACAAGTCGGTACTGGCCACCAAGAATCGGCTCAGCGAGGAATATGAGTCGATGAAATCGATGCTCGGCGATAACGAAGAGATGTCCCGGAAGAGCGAGGCATTGCTTCAAGATGTGCGGACTCGAGATCAAGAGACACTGCAGCTGTATACCGCCGCCTTGCTCAATCAACGAGAGCGAGCCAAATACACCTTGGACAAGCTCTCGGAGGATATCACCGACCTAAGCGAGAAATCGAATCAAATTGCAGGAGATATCACCGAACTCAACATGCTCCGCGATCAGATCGACGAGCGTCGTGAAAGCGTCACTCAAATCCTTGAGAAGCTATCTGCAATGCGCGTTGTGTCAGGGAATTACTCAACGACCAAGGTGAAGATCATCGACGAGGCGTCCTCGCCCGAGCAAGTGTATCCGAAGCTGTGGAAATTTCTCGCTGTTGGGCTGTTCGTTGGAGGGTTGCTCGGTGCGTGTTTGGCGGTCTTGATCGACCATTCCGATTTGGCATTCCGTACACCGATCGATATTCAGGAGAGTCTAAACGTCCCGGTGATTTGCAAGGTGCCTCGCATTCGCAAGGGGCGTGTCAGCAAGGATTTTGTCGGCTCTCCGATGTTGATCACCGCATACAACTCGAACTCGTCGGTTTCGGAAACTTTCCGCGCTGCAAGGACGTCGTTGCTGTTTTCTGCGGCGCAGTCGGGTAGCAAGGTATTCATGTTCACGAGCCCATCGCCTGGGGACGGAAAATCGACCACCATCGCGAACTTGGCGATATCCCTTGCCCAAACCAACAAACGGGTCTGTCTCGTCGACGCGGATTATCGCCGGCCTCGAGTGCAACAGAATTTTGGCGTGCAGTTCGAACCAGGTGGCATGCAGTACCTGCTGGGCGAATCGAGTCTGGACGAAGCGCTTCGGCCGTGCGAGTTCCAAAACAACCTCACGTTGCTAACCACCGGTGGTCGCCCGAAGAATCCCGGCGAGTTGGTAGCCTCCAACGGTTTTGCCGACATGGTTACCGAACTGCGATCGCGGTTCGACATTGTGCTTATCGACTCGCCTCCCGTGATTCCCGTCGCTGATGCAACCAGCCTCTCCGCGGTCGTTGATGGAATCGTCCTCGTGCTGCGCATTCGCCGTGGTGTGATCCTGTCAGCCAGGAAAGCCAAAGAACGGCTCGACATGGTGCAAGCAAACCTAATGGGGGTTGTCGTCAACGGGATGGACGAAAACATCTACTACAACGAATACGGCACCTACTACCGCGGCGCGTATTACAGCGGCTACAACTATGGCCGCTACTACGATCGCCAGTACTCGGATTACTCGGACCGGCCGCGGACTGAGAAGCCAGCGAAACGGGTTTAGGCTGTCTGTTCGCTGGTAAAGCGCTTTGGTTCTTTCGGAAAAAGAATGCCTGAAACCAGTTACTCGAGATCCGTCCTCCGCCAAAGGCGGTGCTCGTTATCGTGCTCGTTATCGTTATCGTTATCGTGCTCGTGCTCGTGCTCGTGCTCGTGCTCGGATGCTATAGCGTACTTTCGGGTTCGGAGATGGTTTTGAATTTTATCGCTATTGGATTTTGATGATTAGCGATTATTAGGAGTAGGAGCACGAACGGGAGCACGAGCACGAGTAGGAGTAGGAGTAGGAGCACGAGCACGAGCACGAGCACGAGATGGAGCACGAGATGGAGCAGGGGAGTGGGGTTACCAGTCCTGAGAGGATGGCTTTTGCATGCTCCCCCCCTGATGAACCGACTTGAAAGAGCGCGACCTTAAGGTCGCGTTTTTCGTTGGTAGGTTGGCAATTTCACAGTTGAGGTTCGCGCTTTAGTCGGGAGTTGCGGAGACTCGGCGAATCGAGTATTCCGGCCCCGCCATACTTTCGGGGGAAGGGTTGTATCGATCGTAGGGGCATGGGGGGCCGAGCGGCGGAAGGTACTTTGTGAATTTTGCGTGTGGGCTGCATGTTGGCGGGTTCGACCAAGGGGTGGGCGAGTACTCTAATGAAGTGCGCAATCACCTCCATCCAGGTTGGGATCGCGGTTGCTGTACGAGCTTCATGAATTGAAGATTTCCTGAGACCTATTGTGTGATCATGGCTGGATTTTTGATACTAGTGTTTTCTGCGGTTTTCGCCCACGGGTGGCTTCTGCTCCAGTTCTTCAGAGAGCGATGGGGATCGAATGATGGTCTGTTCGTACCCGTTGCGATTCTCGTGGCCGCGGTATTGATTTGGCTTCGTCGGAAGGATTTTTTCGCTCGCAAAATCGATGATGTCGAGGATAGCGTCCGGTACCAGAGGGTTCGAGGAACGGTGGGAATCGCCGGTGTCTTTGGACTACTCTGCGCTGGATTCGCGCTGCTGAGCAATGTGCTTGGTTCTACCCACTTGGGTTGGTTCTCGTTCCTCATGTTCCTGGGGCTTCTGGCCTATCTGTTGTATGGCAAGTACGGCTATGCGGGCGCGATTCCTGTTTTGGTGTTGTTGTATTTCATCAAGCCGATCCCCGATGCATTCGATCCGTGGGTGCAATTAGGGTTTCAGTGGGCGTCGAGCAGGATGG
>CAIYZV010000384.1 GCA_903930765.1 uncultured Pirellula sp. | reverse complement strand
CTTCCAGTCCTCCTATTGGCTACGATTGCAGGGATGCCCCATTGTTCTTGAAAGTTTCTGCCCCCTCGGAAGAGCCGACTATGCGTCAGTCCATCAGCCGATCCATTTTCCAACCCTCGCTCGGCCTGCATTCCGCAATCCTTGTCGCGGTGTGCGTTTCCGGAATTTCCGTGGGGACCGCTCAGGAACCCGCGAAACCTGAGCCTGCGAAGCCTGCAAGTGCGGAAGGTCCGAAGGGGGAAAAGCCGAGTGCTCCGCCCAAATCTGAGCGGCAGTTGGCGGAGGATCGCAAAGCGCGAGAAGCAGCCCGCAAACGGGGTGAGATCACGTTCGACGATCTGAAGTTCGATATTGAGAAAGGGGGCGAGTTTCAGAAAGAAATGATCACGCCGTCCATCGAAGAGTTGAACAAGAGAACACTTAAGCTGCGGGGCTTCATTCTTCCTACCTCGGTTTTCCAGCAAAGCGGCATCAAGCAGTTTGTTCTCGTGCGCGATAATCAGGAATGCTGTTTCGGGCCCGGTGCAGCGCTGTACGATTGCGTGATTGTTGAAATGGCACCGGGAAAGACCGCCAATTTTTCGACCCGGGTGGTCTCGGTCAAAGGCAAGCTCGAAATCGATCCTGATTCCTTTCGTTATCCTGACGGCGGTCATTACGCCATCTACAAGATGACGGCAGAAGAGGTACGATAGGCGTCCTATTCCTCCGGTAGCTGAACATGGCTCCGGTAGCAACGAACGCATTTCCGAATACCCTTTTGCAACCATGACCGACGCGCTTCTGCAAACAAATCTTCCATTCCCCAAACGGCAAGGGAAGGTGCGTGATGTTTACGATCTGGGAGACTCGCTGCTGATCATCAGTACGGATCGTATTAGCGCCTTTGATTGGGTGATGCCCAATGGGATTCCGGACAAAGGTCGAATCCTGAATCAGTTGAGTTTGTTTTGGTTTCGTTCGCTCGGAATCGAGCATCACGTGATCAGCGACGAATTGCCCGATTCAGTAAAGGTCCTCGATCCTCTCGGCCAGTTAGCGGGCCGCTCGATCGTGGCCCGCAAGGCCCAAGTCGTTCCGTTTGAATGCGTTATTCGGGGGTACATCGAAGGGAGCGGTTGGCGCGATTACCAGCGCAATGGATCGATTTGTGGGATTTCACTCCCTGCAGGTTTGAAGCAATGCGACCGTCTTCCCGAACCGTTATTTACGCCTGCCACCAAAGCGGAAACAGGGCACGATGAGAATGTTTCTTTCGAAGTGATGCGAGAACAGCTTGGTACGACTGTCGCGGACGAGTTGAAGGAACGTTCCATCGAGGTATACCGTCGCGGCAGCGAGATCGCTCAAGCGAAAGGGATCCTCGTCGCTGATACCAAGTTAGAGTGGGGCTGGTTCGAGGGGCGTTTGATTTTGATCGATGAAGTCCTTACGCCTGATAGTTCTCGGTTTTGGCCGGCGGATGATTGGGTTCCCGGCCGGGCCCAAGCGTCCTTCGACAAGCAATTCGTCCGAGAGTTTCTGGACCGGACCGCTTGGGACAAGAACAGTTCCCCCCCCTTCCTTCCGGAAGACATCGTGATGCACACGCGAGCTCGCTACGTTGCGGCGCTCGAGCAAATCACCGGTCGCGGGTTGATTTGAACGTAAAAGAGGCCACGCATTGCGTGGCCTCAATCTCAAGGATGCCTATCTCAGAGATGTCTGTTGACAGTCGCCTTACTACCAGTTCTCTTGTTCGAAGAACTGATCGACACTTTCCAAGTATCCCTTGGCTGTGACCGGTGGAGCTGCCATGTTGACAGGGGTCCATACGAGATCCGAAGATGCTGCCAAGACGCGAATCAGTTGGTTGCCATTCCCAGCGGGAGTTCGAATGAACTGTTTCTTCTCGATCAATGTTGCTGTGAAGACTTGGTTCTGTCCGCGGACGGCGGTCAGGTAAGCTCGAGTGCCATCATTGCTGAGGACAACTTCATGGAACAAGTCTCCAGCGAAGCCATCCTTCTTCGAGGTCCATTCGGTGTAACCTGTGGAATTGACCACAGCATACATACCCTTGGATCGGAGAGACGCATCCTTTAGATAGAAGCTTGAGGCCAAGTATTCGATCGACGAACCGTAGGACGGATTGATACCGAGAACCGGGAAGTTATAGACCAGGTTCTTATCGCCAGGAGCTGCGATGGTGGAGGTGTACGAGCGAACGGCTGTGTTCGACTCGGTCATCGAGGCGGGGTTCACGTAGCTAACGGTGTAGGTGCCCGGTGGGAGCAATTCGAAGTCATAGGAACCATCCGCTTCGGTCATTTCCGTAATGGAGATTTTCTTCGATGGATTCTCCGGGTCCGGGTAGCTCAGGGTGATTTCTACGCCGCCAACTGGCAATTCCAATTGTTGTCCGCCGGAGTTTTGATCGAGCTTGTTATTGGCATTGTCGTCGACGAATACCGTGCCCTTGATCGAGCTTGGAATGAACGGCAGGACCTTGATCGCAAAGTTCCCGATGGCGGTAAGCGGATCGGGCTGTCCGGCGGTGGTTCCATTGTCGATGATTTCGTATTGGAAATTCACCGTTTGATTGGTTCCGAGCGGAGCGAAGTAGGTGATTGCAGTTCCAGCCGCGTTCAGCGAGATGTTGCCAACAAATGGATTCGGTAGGATCAAACGGGTGATCTTGAGTGTTTGGTTCGACTCGTTCGGTGCACCCTTGTCCATTTGTGCGAGTGCTTCGGTCAAATCGAGGACGGTGGTGACACCGGCAAAAACATTACGCGAGAGGTTATCGGCCACCGGCGCATCGTTCTTTTCCGCAACCACAACAGTGACGATTCCAACGGCGGACAGCGATGGCACGCCGTTGTCCGAGATGTTGTAGCTGAACGTGTCGATACCGTTGAAATTCGTCGCTGGCGTATAGATCAGATTCGAGCCGACTTGAGTAACCGTTCCGCCCTTGGCAGAAGTGATCGGAGTGGTCAGCGGAACAAACGAAACGGTTTGCGATGATTCGTTAGCTGGACCTGGTTGGTCACCTGCAATGACGCTCGCCACAGGAATGGTGAGCGAACTGTCTTCGAGGAACGCAGGTTGTCCGGGTGCTGGGAAGGTCTTGGGCGTGGTGATCGGAGCGTCGTTGACCGCTTCCAACGCCAGGGTCAGGGTCGCCTTGGCCGATTTCGGATCGAGAACGCCGTTGGTGGTTCCGTTATCGGTTACCGTGTACTCGATGAGCACATCGCCGTTGTAGTTGAGGGCTGGAGCAAAGTTGATGTTGCCGTTGCTCAAGGAGACGACACCGGCACCAGCAGTCAACAAGGTTGCACCCGTGACCGTGAGGACTTGGTCGTCTTCAAAAGGGCCTTTGCTGAGGCCGTTGGTGATCGTAAGCCCGAGAACGGTTTGCGGGGTATCTTCTTTGCCGGCAACCGTTCGGTCGGCGGCTTCTGGTGGATCGTTAACTTCCGTCACGCGTACGAAAACGGTCGCCTTTGAAGAAAGGCTATCCGGTTTGTTGTCCGCCATCTCGTATTCGATGGTTGCGTTGCCGTAGAAGTGAGCTGGGACACTGTAGAGGACGTCCGTGCCAGCGATCGAGGCGGTTCCCTTGCCAGCGTCTGGTTGTTTGGTGATAGCTACCAGACGTGCGGTTGCACCGTCATTGAGAAGATCGTTCGCGAGGACATTGAAATTGACCCCAGTGTTGCTTGATTTTTCAGCAAAAGTGAATGAGTCATCGATCGCGTATGGAAGAACGGGTGGGAAGACAAAGACTTCGGTGGTGGCTTTATCGGTCAATCCAAAGGTGTCTTCGATGGTGTACTCAAACGAGTCCACGACATTCACTGCGTTTGCAGGAGGAGTATAGATCACGCGAGTACGATCCGCATTGACACCGACGGTACCACCTAGTTTGGTGGTCGTGGTTGTGAACGTCTTGATCCTGATCGAATCAACGGATGACTCGTTCGGGCCCGCACTGTCGTTTCGCATCACGTCGAGCGAGCTCGGAGTTCCAGTTAATCCGATTGCATTGAACCGAGCGACGGTCCCGGTGTCATCGACGGCATCGGGCCCATCGTTGACCGAGGTTACGGTGATGGTCAATGTCGAAATTGTTGACAGTGGTGGAGTACCGTTGTCGGTGCCTTGGACTTGGAAATTGACGATTCCAAAGAAGTTTAGGGCAGGGATAAACTGCAACGATCCATTCGCAAGAACTGTCGCGGTGCCTTGGTTGGCCCCCGGTGTTGAAACCAGCGATAGGGTTACCGTTTGCGAGGATTCGTTGGCTGGGCCAGGGGTGAACAATTGAGCAGGAGTGATGACCAGCGGAGAGGCGGCGTCTTCGGCGATGCTGAAGCTGGTTCCGACAATCACGGGTGCATCATTAACGGCTGTCACAGCGATGGTGAGGACAGCTTGGGTGGAGTTCCCGGCAGCGGATCCATTATCGGTTCCGAGGACGGTGATATTTACATTGCCGAAGAAATTAGCAGCAGGGGTAAATACCAAAGCACCTGCAGCGTTAATCACCGCGGTTCCTTGGGCGGCGGTTGGCCCGGTGACGATACCCAGCGTGACGATTTGGCCCGACTCATCGGATGGGCCAGGTGAGAAGATCTGTGATGGGGTGATCGTGACCGCGGTGTCTTCGGCGGTGCTAAAGGATGTGTTAACGATTATTGGGGCATCGTTGACTGCGTTCACCGTTACCACGACGCTCGCGGTTGCTTCGATGTTCGAGGTATTGCGGATCTTGTACGTGAAAACGGCTTGGCCGTTAAAATTAGCCGCAGGGGTGAAGCGTAGGCTCTTTGCAGTTCCACCCGCGTCGAAGGTTACCGTTCCACCGGTTGCTGGTTGGGTCACCGAGACGATACCGAAGTCCTTGTTAAGTTTATCGGTATCGTTGGAGGTAACTACGAACGAGGTGATGCCGGCATCTTCGTTGATCGTGTAGGCATCGTTTCGGGCAGTGAGCAGATCTTCAATCGTGATGGTTGCCGATGGCATGATCACTTGGCTGGCATTCAAGTAAACGCCGGTAGCGTTGTACATCGCGATGCCCAAGTTGTCGGCGTTGCTACCTTGACCCGGCAATGCCGAGACAGTGCCTGCGAGGTTAACGACCCCAGCGGAACCAGCAACGAAAGCCGTGTCGACGATAGCGAAGAAATTCGAAGCTGCTGCACCGGTGATTGGCGAGCTGGAGTTCGAGAATCCACCGACTGTTTTCAAGACTCGTTTTCCGGTCGCGACACTGGTTTCATCCAAGACACCGTTAGGACCATTCACATAGAGTGGGAACTGCGACTCAATCGGGGTGAAGTCGAGTGCCGCACGAGCGACGACGGCTTGTGTTGGCGACGGATTGGTTTGCGAACTAACGGTTGGTGTGATCGTTCCGACCGAGACCGCGAGGTTGTTTGCAACAATCGCAGCGTTGGGTAAATCCTGACGAGCGCGTTGGTTTTTGAAGAAGATGTCAAAGTTAAACCCGGGATCTGGATCGATTGAGTTTACGTTGACTACAACGTTTCCGATACCGATACTGGGCAGTGCTTCGAGAGCGTTCTTGATATTGATAGCAGTGTTTTCTTGGCTAGGAACAACCACTCCACCGGGAGTTGTTCTGGTGCCGATAGCAATAGTGGCCGTCGTCTCTGAGCCATACTGCAACTTGAAATTGCCACTGACCACAGCATCTGGATCGCTCTGGGTCAATTTGAGGGCATTGTATTCCGACCACTGCAATTGCAGTCGCTCGACATTCGTACCGTCGGCGTTCGTGTAGTTCAAATCATGATAGGCACTAAAAACGCCAGCCGGCTTGGCTCGAAGGTCAGCCATCGAGGTTCGGACAACAAACTTCTGACCCGTGCTGACGACAGCTTCGCTCACAAAGTCGGCTGGGTTTGGATCGAGATTCGCGCCCACTGTGCCGTCGGCGTTCAGTGCAAAGAACTCGTATTTGACTTGTGCTAGTTCTCCAACACCTTCACCGCGGTTCAGGGTGTTGATAACGGTCAATGCGTCAAGGGGCGAAAGGGTGTTGTCGCCGTCGGCATCAAACAACGAATTCCGAGTCTGTGGCGGCGCCTTTCCTTCCAGCGAACCGGACCCGATCGAGTTCAAATTGTTGATGACGATCAGAGCATCGAGTGGCGAGATTTGGAAGTCGCCGTCGACGTCCGATGGAGCCAGATAATTGTGGAATGCAGCCATGTCCGACGCCATCAATTCGCGTCGCTCCAAGGATTCCATTCGGAGGATCCTACTCAGCGCGTTTCGCTTCTTGGAGGTGTTCCGGTCGGTTTGGTTGCGTAGCCTGCGGTTTGGCGAGACGGTCATCGAATGCTTCCACTAATGAAGAGTGAAAAGGGGGATCCTGGCGGCGAAAACGTGTCTAGATCACGCCCTCGCTGAAAACTCCGTACTGTGAAATTAGTTGGATCGCGTCCTGAATTCAATCCACTTCCTGCGCAGTCCTCCCAATTTACCAGGACCTCCCAGGATGACGCGCGACTATACCGAAGATGACGCGATTTCCAATTATTCAGGAGATTAGAGTTGGATTTGCTAAAGAAGTTCCACTTGCGGAAAAATTACGGCTTTTAATTCCCATGCCGAATAAACAACGTGTGGCTTTTTGCAGAGGCTGACGCAAAGGAGAGGGAATTGTTGGGATCGTGGGGTGGAAAACGTGTTGAAGAAGGGTGCGATTCCACCCTTTGTGGGGGGTTATCCAGGGGCTTATCGGTGCGTTAAGCGTTGGTCGCACTCTGAGAGTTTCAGCCGGACGGAGAGGATGTAAGGGGGTTCATTGGGGGTCCAATGTCCGTAGGTGGTCGTGACCACGGTACCGTCGGCTAGAACCTCAACCCCAGGGTAGGCGCAGTCGGCACCCTTGAAATTGCGTTTCAGTCGGATGCGGTAGTCCCCAGGTTTGCCTTGTTGGAGGTCGGAGTAGGTACCGACCCAGGCCACCCAGTCACCTTTGGTCGGACTTGTTTGGCCGTTTCTAGGAACATCCCGGAAGGAAATAAACAAACGGCCATCTGGTAGGTACTTGGCCGTGTGGCGATCGCCGTTCAAGGAATCCGGCGTCGGAACGGGCGAGGTCCACGAAACGCCTTCGTCGTTGCTAAAAATGATATGGGAATTGCTTCTTCGGCTGTTTTCTCGCAGAAGGACGGCGAATTGCTTTCCATCCGGCGAGGTGATAGCGCCTGGTTCGCACAAATGGAGCTCGCGGGAGGCGAAGATGGTGGTCGGTTGGCTCCAGGTTAGGCCCCCATCGGTACTTACTGCCTGGTAAAGCGTGAACTTTCCTTTTTCATCGCTCGGTTTGGGTCCAAAGAATCGACCATCATCATGGAAGAGTGCGATGTATTTCCCTGGGGTAGATGGAACCGCGACGACCGAGGCCATGGTGACGATGCCACCCCAGTTTCCGACTGCTTTCAGTTCGGACCAAGACATGCCATCGTCATCGCTGACGGCGAGCCGGACAGGGTGAAGTCCGCTAAAGAGGACGATTCGTTTTTTCCCAGCGGCATCGACGACCCGGTGCAGCGTGGGAGTTTCTTGGGAGGTAGCCCAGTTTTCTGGTGTCGGTAACCGATCCGACCAAGTAACACCGCCATCGGTGCTGCGTTTGAAAACGATAGGACCTTTTCCATGGCCTTTTGGATAAACGCAAAGGATAGTTTTTCCATCCTCGAGAAGGAGGGTAGTGGGATGCCCCAGGTATTGCCCAGTTTCGCGATCCACGATGACTTGGCGTTGGGATTCCGAATCAAGATCGATCCAGGGGAACTCGCCATCCTGCGCCGATGCGGTTCCGGCGAGCGATAGGATCGACGCTATCCAGACCAAGTTGCGAATCAATCCGGGCAACAGGCCAGTCTCGAATTTGGAAAACAGCCAGTCACGCATGATCGAGGGGCCGATGGAGGGATGTGGATCGTCTATTGCGAACCGAGCGACGGATCAGTCTGCCATGGCGCGACTAAAAGCATCGGCCAAGCTTTCGTCCATGCCGACGGTCCAGCGTTTGCCTTCGGTTTCCAGTTCGATAAAGTTCCTCCCGACATCGATGACTTTGCCTTTGACATCGCCGAGTTTCAATTCATCCCCTTTCCTCAGGTAGATGGTTTTTCCCTCAGTTTTCGAACGGATCCAAGCCTGTGGAATTTTGCCATCGGAAAGCAATGCGCTGATAAACGCTTGGGATGCCACATTGAACTCGGGTGGTTTTTTGGTCGGTGGAGGAGGTTCAGAAACGTTGATTGCGATGCGCTGAAGGGTTGATTTTGCCGGGATACCCGAGTCGGTGGCACGCACGGTGACTTCGTAGCTTCCGACATCGCTCGACGTCCACGTCAACTTGCCTGTGTTCGGATCGAGTTGCATTCCGCGGAGCGGTTCACCGTCGAATTGATAGGTCACGAATTGACCAGGATCGGTCTCTTTGGCGTCGAGTCCAACGTCCAACCGCAAACCTTGTGTGGCGGAAACGCGACGGCGTGATTCCATCATCGGAGGATGATTGGTCGGTGCAAAGATGTTTCGTCCAGCGATCGTGTTTTGGTACTCCTCGAGCGGTTTGGTGATCCGAGGGGCTGTGTATCCTGGGTTGGACTGATTCGGACTCGCCTTGTCGAGCGAGAGCGCTTCGCAATCCATGGAAATTGTCAAACGGTTCGGTGGATTGCTGTTGGTGATGGGGCGGATGTCAAAACGCAGGATCCGGTGCAAGTAGTCTTTGGCATGGAACAGGTAGAGCAACCGCGTGGCATTTTCGACCGTACCCACCCCGGTGAGCTGAAATCGAAATGCGTTGTAAACGCCAGGTTCGGGAGCTTCTGCCAAAGCCCGAGGTTGTGGGTCTTGCAATCCAGCTTCGTCGGCCAGATCGATCAGCCAACGCATGTATTCCGCGCGAGCTTTTTCCTCATTGCTGGGTAGGGATTGCGCTGCGACTCGGTTGAGTTTTACTTTGGCAATCGTCCCTTCAATCATCTTGAGGTTTTGTTCTTCTTGGGTTTTTTCCAAGCTGCCTCTCTTCTCACTCTTTGCATCGAAGCCTTTGAGGATCGTGGTTGAGAAGTATCGGCCTACGAAGAGAAGGACGACCAAGCCGACGCCAGCGGCGAGGATTTTTTCACGTTGTGACAAGTTCATGATGCACCTCCAACAACGGGAGTTTCGGTGGAGGGAGTTGGTTCGGAGCTAGGGGGATCGGATGGTGGCGTCGCTGGAGGTTTTGGGGTTTCTGGGTCTGCTGGCGTCGTTGCGGGCGCTGTGGGACTTGGTGACGCAGGCGTGTCCGGCGACGGTTTTGGTTCGCTGCTGGAAGGTTCTTTCGAAGGTGATCCGACGCTATCCGATGACTCCTTGGGCGTTTCCGATGCCGCATCACTCGGTTTGTTCGAGTCGTTGTTCTCAACGCTTGCGTCCCCGTTTTGGATCGTGGGTGTCCAGTGCGGTTTCTCCGGACGTTTCAGATCACGCGGATCTGTGACTTTGGTCGAAGCAATAGTAATCATCAAATCCGACGCGGCCGGATAGGTCTTGTCAGGGCTGATCGTGACGGCTTGTCCTTTGACGGTATGACGAGGATCGCGATATCCTGCCTGTACCTCCGGCACGGTGTCTTGGTCTTTGGCGTAGTACTTTGCCGAGATTGAAGCTTTGGCACTCTTGGGTTCTAAGAGAAACGTTGTAGTACCAAAATACGTTTCATCGGGGCTTTGGGCCTTGGCAGAGAGTTGGGCGAGTTCCTCGATCCAAAGCACATCGCCTTCGATAAACTTTTCGACCTTGCTCCAGTCACTGATGTTTTTGTTAGCGGCTTTGAGGGCTTCGGTTTGATTCTTGATGGATTCGTTGAGCAATCGAATATCATCATCTAGTGCTGAGTGGGACGATGTGTACCACCAAAGCCCGCCGGCGATGGCGGCGACACCCGCAGCACCGGCGGCGATGTACGTCGCGATCGGTCGTTTCTTTTCAACTCTCTTGCGAGGGTTAGCAAAGTCGATGAGCCGCCGCGATTCTTGTGGGAAGTGAAGGGCTCCGAGAACCGGGGCAAATCTGCCGACGGTTTGCGTGGTTGCCGCGATTTCGATTTTGGCCTTTTCAGCCATCGAGAACGGGTCGAGCATTTTGACGGGCAAATTGACCGCTTTGCTGAGTTCCGTGGCGAAAGGTGCCAATGAGTCCTTGGTCCAGATCACAATCTGGCTGACCGATAGCCCAGGGCGCTGGGAGATCGCAGAAAAGATTGTTCGCTTGATTTCGCCTGCGAGCGAGATGGCCGTTTGAGGATCTGCGGCATCGAAGGGGGCTTGGAAATTCCGCATAAATACGGCGTTCCCCTTTTCAACCACAACCACATCGGTCTCATCGTTCAGCAAGTCGATGAACATGACCGTTTCGTTGTTCCACTCAGGATGCTTGGCGATGGCACCTGCTGCAGCGGCCATCGGACGCAGCACCATGTGGGTCAACGTCAACCCTGCTCCCTCCACCGTGCTCGCGATCTTTTGGATAAGCGATGGATTGATGGCACCGACGATGCAATCGATGCTTCCTTCCATGTGGGATGGCATCGTAATGAAGTCGAGAGGCCATGCTTCGCTTACGTTGGCAAAGTACCGGGGAGCGGCGAAGCGAACCATATCGGGCAGTTCGTTCGCATCGACCAAGGGGAGCGTGATCGCTCGCAATTCGATGTCGTTACGGCTGATGCAAGCGATCGCATCACCAGACTTGATTCCTGATTGGCTCAGGAGTTCTTTGAGAGCTTGACTCGCAACCGAGGATCCCCAAGGCTCTGCGTTCTCTTCGATGGAGATTGGGGAACTAAGTACGCGTTCGACGGCAACGCCGGTCAAGCCGGAGGTTCCGACGGCGACTCGAACTTCGTTGGCATCGCATTCAATGGTGATTAGTCGTGGCATGTTGATTGGATCTGTGGATCAATTCTGCGGAATCGTGGTTGTCTCAGCAAGCAAGTAAGTAAGTAAGTAAGTAAACCGTGGTGTTGGATGGTACGTGCTATTAAGGGGATGGTTTCGTCGAATGTGCTATGGAGTGCTCACGGCCATCATCCCCATTGCACGTTGCCCTAGGGTGGATTGGCTGAAACCTCGTCCGAGGTGGTCTAGTTTCCTGTACATCAAAATGACCGGGACGCTCCCCGAGCCATCGATGACCGCTTCGGCGCGGGAAAAGCCGGACGATTGTTCGAAGTACCCGACGCTTTGAACGCGCATAACGTCTCCGCCGGCTGTAATCAGTGGAGCGATCGATTTCATCTGTTGTAGGGTCAGGATGCCTTCCACCATGGGCCACGTCTCATGCTTGCGGTTTTCCGTATCCGCGCTTTGGGATCGGGATTCAATCAATTTGTCGAGGATGTCTGAGGTGATGCCTGGCAGCCCAGCGAGGATTTCGCGAGGAGCCTCATTAATATTAATTCGGCCTGGGAGCATCGGCGCTTCCACACTGGTAACTTTGTCCATAAGGGTGGGCATGTAGATCGCCATCTGGATCGGCGAAGATGTCAAAGGGGACATGTAAGTGATGTCTTGTCCATTGACGGATGCGGAGAACTGGGCATCCACCAGTTCTAGAACTTGGTTGACGCGTCCGGAAGGCTGTTGGGACATATCGATGTTCAAGCCATCGAATGCGGCCGCCGTCCAAGGAACCACTTGGGGCTGACCTCCGCCGCCAGTACCGCCCCCACCGGGGTTTCCGCCGCCGGGGGTGCCGCCACCGAATCCGCCGCCACCTCCGCCGCCACCAAATCCTCCCCCTCCACGACCGCCATTGCCTCGGCCGCCGTTACCACCGCCGGGACCGTTACCACCGCCGGGATCGTTACCACCGCCACCCCCGTTACCGCCACCGGGGCCGTTGTTGCCGCCGGGGCCGTTGTTGCCACGCCCAGGGCCGTTGCCTCGTCCGCCACCGTTGCCGGGACCACCTCCCATTCCAGGGCCGGGTCCATTGTTTCCGCGTCCTCCTCCGCCAAAGCCGCCACCGCCTTGACCGGGACCACCGCCTTGACCGGGACCACCGCCTCGGCCACCGCCAGCGCCTGGTCCGCCGCCCTGCCCTTGACCGCCGCCCTGCCCTTGACCGCCGCGCTGCCCTTGACCGGCGCCGCGTCCGCCTGCGGGGGGTTGAGGCATCGATACCAACGAGAATACGGGAGAGGCGAGTTGCATCCACGTAAAATCGCTTCGACCACCTCGAGGCACACCGCCGCCGCCTCCACCGGGAGCACCGCCGCCGCCGCGGCCCCCTTGCCCTTGCCCTTGGCCACCCGGTCCAAAGCCAGCACCTGGTCCACCAGGTCCGCCTCCGCCCGGTCCAAAGCCGCCGCCAGGCCCCCCGGGACCCCCTCGGCCGCCACCGCCACCGGGACCACCGCCGCCGGGACCACCGCCACCGGGACCACCGCCACCGGGACCACCGCCACCGGGACCATTGTTTCCACGACCATTTCCACCACGGCCACCGCCGCCGGGGCCACCGCCCCCACCTGGACCGCCACCTCCTCCGCCTGGGAATCCACCTCCGCCCGCTGGAACGCCGCCGGCACCTGCTCCGGTTGCACCACCTCCTTGACCGCCGCTACCACCTCCGCCTCCATTCGCACCACCGAGCACACGGTAGGCGATGATGAACGTTCCCAAATCATCGCCCACAGTGCTGGCGAGATCGGTGCGCAGCTGATTGAGGTCTTGGCCGTTCAGATTGATGCGTGTTTGTCCGTCCGAGGTGACGTTCTTTTCTTTTGAGTACAGCGTCAAGTACATAGCCCATCCCAAGTTGGGTGGTGGTGTTGCATTGGTTGTCGATCCAGAAACGCCACCCATAGCCATCGGGCTTCCAGGGATCGCAGCGGCACCGGTGGCGGCGCTGGATTCTGAGGATTCGAGAACTCCGTTTCTGTTTTGATCCAAGCCGAACAGCAGGTAGGGCGTGACGCCTCGAACCAAAAGCAATTGTTCGATGGAATCGAGTGGACCATTGATAGGCGCGTATGGGTTTGGAAGCTGTGTGTAGTAATCGCGTTCCGCGCCGTACTCTCGCGGTTCATCATCCGTATCGATGAAATCGAGAATAGCATCGGCTACGTCTTCGGTCATTGCAGGCAGTGCCATGAGCAGATCGCGACCCAAGCTAGAACTCGTCGATCCGGAGCTACTTCCTGTGCTGGCACCAGCGGCTGACGACAAAGCCCCCAATGGGCTCGAAGAACCGGTAGTAGGCATGATCGAGCTCGACGCGGCGGACATCAACGAAGTCATCGGACTCAATGTCGAGTCGATCAACGGCAACACGTTCAGGTTCAGTCGAGCCGACTCATTTTGCAATCCGAAACGGACGCTTGCATACTCTCCGGATTCATCAAGCCCTGGAGCGATCAAGGTGTAATTGCATGGGTTTGCCGGGTCATTGGATTCGAGAACGGGGATGGCTTGGAATGTATTCGGGTTGTCGAAACTGCCTCCGGCTTCCAAGCGTTGTGCACGGCTCGACGCGATGAAGAGTCGCGCTGCATCGATTCCCGAATCGGCAGCAGAACGAGCTTGGATGCTCTCCCCTGTAATCCGAGATTCCTGATGTCCGAGCAGCATCGACTGCATGAACGCGAGCGAGGCTAGGGTGACCGCAGATACGACCAATAGAACTGCCAAGAGCAAGAATGCACGGCGCTGCTTCCTAGCTCGATTGCGCCGAGCAAGGATCTTCTCGTTTTTTCGTTGTTTTACGGCGTTGTGAGATTTCATAATCCTAACGAACTCATTCCATTGGATGTGGATCCGGTCTCAGATTGGGATTGAGGTGCCGTGAGCAAGCCTGCTCCTGGGATGATGACATTGGTCGAGTAAAACTGAATCCCATACTCCTGAGCCATCGCTGAGGTGATCGATGACAAACTAAGACCGGGGGTTATCGGATTGCTTCTAGCCATCGACTCGCTTTGCATGGCGATGGTAACCTTGACCACGCTGGGAAGGCCGAGCGTGCTCGAGTCCCACTGGGTTTGCCAACCGTTTGCAGCGCTAAAGTACGAAAATTCGATACCTAGCACTTCAGGCGCAATCAATTCTCCCGTTCGGAGCAATTGGGTGGTATTCCCGACTTGATACGCGTACTGCGTTACAGCTCGATCCAGAGAGCGTCGAACGAGTCCACCGTTGGTCGATACGCTTGCGCCCGAGGTCGACGTCGATGTTTCCGATGTTAGTCGCGACAATGGATCGAGGATTCCATCGCTGCGGGGAGATTGCACGTAGTAGCTGACCGTTTTGATATCGCTCGGCATATCGCCGAGAGTACCTATCGACATGTCACCTGGGCGCATGGTGTACTCATCGGGACGGGGCATCCGGTTGACATCGATTTCGATGGAGGCTTCCGAACCGTAAACACCTGGTGGCACACTGATTTGGTCGGAGGTCGCGGAACTGGCGGAGGCTCCTCCGCTGGAACTCCCTGCAGGTCCGGATCCCGAGCTACTTGGAAAATTGATCGAGGTGCCACCCCCTGCCGCAGACGTTCGTCCGCCTCCCGATGCAATACCCGCGCCGCCAGAAGTGCCGGTTGGAAGTGAACCCGTTCCACCTGTTGATGGACTGGGACTACCCGTATTTTGGTTTCCTGCCGAGGGTGCTCCTGTACCGGTTGAAACGCCACCGCCCCCGACGCTACTCCCCCCGCCGCCAGCCCCACTGGTACCTCCACCCGCCATCCCGCTCGGAATGCCCATCATGCTCGCAGCCGATCCGCTCAGCATTTGCTGGAGACCACTGGTATCAAAGGGTTGGTAACGCACCGTCGTACGGATGTCTTCGGCGATCATGCTCAAGACCGCGCGGGCGACTTGGGCTTGGCGGACATTCTCACGGCCCCGGTTTTCATTGAGCAAATACAACTGGATCAAACCACCGATGAGCAACGCGACAACGGCGGAGAGAGATAAAGCTAGGAGCAATTCGAGAAGGGTAAAGCCGTCGCGACGTGGCGTCTTCATTGGATGCCTCCACTCGATGCGGATCCGGTCCCTGCCGATGAACCGGTCGAGCCCGTGGAAGCAGAGCCCGAGGAATCTGTTGAGCTAGGAAGGGTATCGAGTCCGAGGTTGGGATCGATCATCCAACGCACGATGTAGAAGAGTTCTTTGTTGTCTGTTTGGCCGTCTGCGTCGGTGATGGAAAGTCGGATCCCAATCATGTTCGGGCGAACCGCGTTGACCGTCTGAATGCTGTAGTACCACGTGCCATTTGGAACGGGGTCGGTGATGGGAAGCCATCCGCTGGAGCCTTGGATCGTGATCGCACCGGTGACGACTTCGGCCATTTTCGATTCCGCCAAAATCTGAGCTGTGGCCAGTCGGTGTGCCATCAACCCGTTATCGGTCGCGTTGCTTGCGACCTGAGCCAAGATCGCACCGGACATGGCGAGAATCGCAAGGGCCAATACGACTTCGAGCAATGAAATCCCCTTTACCTGCGCAGGACCTCGCGCCGACCGGACGCGTTGTCCGCGGGTTTCGTTCCATCGAAATCGTTGCTGGTGTCGGGGGTGCATGGCTACGGGATGCTCAGTAGTGATGGTCAATAGTTGAACGGTAAAAAATGAATCTGCAATTCTCAGTTTGTCATTGAGCAACTGGGGAAACTGTGGATGCGTCGACGGGTGATAATCGAAGGGAGGTCGATCGTCCGGTGACGCCTCGCAACTGGATTGCCATACGACGACCGCGAGTGTCCGCTAAGATGATTTGTGCTGTGGTGGTGCTGCCATCGGGGTAGAGTAGCAGTGGGGTTGAGATCGACCCGGCAGTCGTTGTGGCGCCACCTGTCGGGACCACCTCACCGGCCTTTTGCAACTCGAGAGCGTTCCTCGCATCGACAAGGGTTTCGACCCCCATAAACAACACATCGGTATCCAGGTTCTTTCCCGAACCGCTGGTGTCGACGCCAGACGTCGCAACTTGCCCGCTGTTTGTCCGTTCGGTTTGGATCACGCCGCCTTGGGTCATCACCGTCGCCCCGGCAGAGGCGTCTTGAGATTCGTTACCGCTGAGCCAGGGAGTGATCGAATAGCCGCTCCCTTGGATTGTCGCGCGAAAAACTTGAGCTTGGCCCGTCTTCATCGCCGTAACTCGGGCTTCGAGCAACTCGTTTTGGAGTCGCTCGATCGATTGAATCAATCGCCTGCTGGTGATCATCGAATCGAGGGTCGGGATCGCGAGGCCCGCCATGACAGCAAGAATCGCGAGAACCAACATCAACTCGATAAGCGTGAAGCCTTGGCGAGATCGAAGGAACCGATCCGTTGAAGTACTATCGGGTTGGTGAAATCGCTTTAGTTGTTTATGGGAGGACATCATCGGAAGTTCCAGACTGACCATCCGGTCCTACGCATCGCAGTTCAAAAGTCGAGCCGTTGACTTTGTATTCGTAGGGACGACCCCAAGGGTCATTCGGAACGCGTTCGAGTTGTTTGGTCCAGTCGCCCGGCTTGGCGAGATCTGCGGGAGGGTTGACCAATGCTTCAAGATTGGGTGGCAACGCGTTCATGAGAAGCTGATAGGTCTTGATAGCGGTCGAGAGTTGTGTGATTTGGGTGGTCGCGGCTTTCTTGTTCGCAGTGTCTTGGATGCCGGCGAAATTCTGAATTGCGAATCCAGCGATGACGACCAAAATGATGAGAACCAACAAAACTTCTAAAAGGGTGAAGCCGCGTCGAGCTCGGGTGGCTTTCCGGCGTTGGTTTCGTGAGTTTAAAGAGAGCGGGTGGCGGGAGGAACGGTTGGTCTTCATAAATCACTCCGAATTTGGACTTAGGGTTGTGGTTGAATTATAGGGTGTTGGCACTGTTGAGGACGGGTAGCATCAACGCGAGTACAACGAACATGACCAGGCCTGCCAGGATGAGGAGCATCATCGGTTCGACGAGTCGAATCACTGTCTCCAACCGCCGGAAGGTAGTCCGTTCGAGGTTATCTGAGATCGTTACCAAAACAGTGTCTAGGGTATTGGACTCTTCGGCAACGGCAATCATCTCAACGACCGTTGGGGGGAAGTGTCCCGATTTCTCGAGTTGTTTGGCAAGTCGTTCGCCCGCCTGGATTTCGGTGCTGGCATTTTCGATCGCTTTGGAAAGGACCATATTGCCAGCCGCGTTTCGGCTGATGTCGAGGGACTTAAGGATAGGAACCCCGTTCTTGAGCAATGTTCCGAGGACCCGGCAAAATCTTGCCACGGCCAAGTTCAGGAACACGCCCCCGAGGAGCGGAGTCTTGATCTTGACAAGGTCCGCATTGTTTTTGCCTTGTTCGGTTTCCAGGTAATTCTTCAAGACCAATATGATGACGGCGACTGCGCCGAGTACGAGCCACCAGTAGTTCTGGACGAGTTGGCTGATCGACAAGAGCAGTTCGGTGGCCATGGGCAAACCACCGCGTTTGCGAAGGTTTTGGAAGATCCCTTCGAACTTGGGAACGAAGAAGATCAGCAGAACCGTGACCACGACCAAGCCAACACCCATGACGAAGAGTGGGTAAGCGAGTGCTCCGAGAGTTTTGCCTTTGAGTTCTTCTTGTTGTTCGACGAAGCCCGAGACGCGTTCGAGGGCGTCTTCGAGGAAACCACCTTCGGTCCCTGCACGCACCATGTTGACGGCCATGTCGTTGAATATTCGAGGGTATCGGGCCATGGCGTCAGGCAGCGATTCCCCTTCTTCGACGCGAGCTTTGACTTCGGAGATTACATTTCGCAGGGTTTTGCTGGACCCGGATTGTTGGGATAGGACCGTCAAGGACTTGAGCATTGGGACACCGCTGCGCAGGAGCGATGCCATTTGGCCGTAGAACGATGCCATCTGCGCGCCGCTGACCCGACCGGTTCGGCGCACCTGTTTGGTCTTGTCGACTTGGATAGAGATTGGGAATAGGGCCTTCGATCCGAGTTGCGTTGCCGCATCCCGTACGCTGGCGGCGCTGATTGTCCCTACGATCGATTTCCCACTGAGGTCTCGAGCGACGTATGCAAAATCAGGCATGCGAACCCTCCTGCGAGCGGCGACTGAAGCGAGGGTCGTTTTGGCCCCTCGTCTCGCGTTCGGCGATATTTCTCAGAGAGGATTGTTGCAATGGACGTCGGCGCATCATCCTATGGTATCACCTTTTGTCGCTCGCAAGACTTCGTCCATGCTGGTGGTTCCCTCGAGCACCTTCCGGAAGGCATCCATACGCAGAGTCAACATGCCATGCTTGAGTCCGAGTTGTTTGATTTCAAAACTGCTCGCGCGGTCGTGGGCCAATTGTCGGATCTCTTCATTGGTGATAAGAAGCTCATAGATACCGAACCGGCCGTTGTAACCGAGCCCTCGGCACATTCTGCAACCTTGGGGGCGAAACAATGGCTTGCCGTCGAGTTTCTCCAAAGGGAAATCGCGTGGAAGTTCGTCTTTGGTGGGATGGTAAGACTCTTTGCACTCGGGGCACAGTCTCCGGACCAAGCGTTGTGCCATAATCCCTTCGACGGTGCTCGCGACGAGGAATGGTTCGACTCCCATGTCGACAATCCGAGTGAAGGCACCAGCGGCATCATTCGTGTGGAGGGTGCTGAACACCGTGTGACCGGTGAGGGAGGCTTGGATGGCATTCTCTGCGGTTTCCGCATCGCGGATTTCACCGACGAGGACAATGTCGGGGTCATGGCGGAGGATGCTTCGCAGGGAGGCGGCAAACGTCAGACCGATCTTCGGATGGACTTGGATTTGATTGATGCCATCGAGTTGGTACTCGACGGGGTCTTCGGTCGTGATGATCTTGTTCTCGGGGGATCGGATCTCCAACAGCGAGCTGTACAGAGTCGTGGTTTTTCCGGAACCGGTGGGGCCGGTGACCAAGATAATTCCGTGTGGGATTCGGATGAGTTCACTGAAGACTCGATAGGTTTCTTCACCCATCCCCAAGCTTCTCAGGTCGAATTTCATGGCCCCTTTATCGAGGATCCGCATGACCAAACTTTCGCCGTGGATCATAGGGATAACGCTGACCCGAATATCGATCTCGCGGCCGTGGACGCGCAGTTTGATCCGACCGTCCTGAGGCAGTCGCTTTTCGGCGATGTTGAGTTTGGCCATGATCTTCAAACGCGAGATGATGGCGGCTTGGAAGCGATTGATCTCCGGTGGAACGGGCTGGTTTTGAAGGATGCCGTCGATACGGTAGCGAATGACGATCCCTGCGGCTTGCGATTCGATGTGAACGTCGCTGGCACGCGCGTCGATGGCTTCCACGAGGATCTCGTTGACCAATCGGACCACGGACGCTTCTTGGGCTTGTTCGCTCAGCTCGCTTCCATCGGCTTCGAATTTCTCAAGCAGTTCGATCTCATCGTCTTCGTTGCTTCGGGCAGCCATCAAGCCTTCGACGGTTTCGCTTCCG
>CAIYZV010000383.1 GCA_903930765.1 uncultured Pirellula sp. | reverse complement strand
GCGCGAACATGAAGCGAGCCAAAGTCGATTTGCTCTTTGCCAGACTTGGAGATCAATGGACACAAAAACCCATCGCGGATCAGTTCTTTGATTCCAACCTCGTAACAGATCGTGTTGAGGATGTTTTCAGGGGCACAGATCTCGCCGTCCTTGAGCCGAAACGGTGTCGCCGTGAACCCAATGATGCGCAAGTGCGGATTGACCTTCTTGGCATCGGCAAGGAACTGTTGGTACATTCCCTCGCCATCGACTGGGATTAAATGCGCCTCATCGATAATGATCAGATCGAACCGATCGAGCTCGCAAGCACGCTTATACACCGATTGGATGCCGGCGATGATGACGGCATTGTTGGTGTCGCGACGCTTGAGGCCTGCCGAGTAGATACCGAAATCCACCTCGGGGCAGACTGCAGTCAATTTGTCGGCGGTTTGCTGAAGCAGTTCTTTGACGTGGGCCAAGACCAGGACGCGGCCTTGCCAGAGCTTGACGGCATCCCTGCAAATCGTGGCCATACATGGGGTTTTCCCCCCCGCTGTTGGAATGACCACGCAAGGATTGTCATCGCGCTGGCGCAGATGGTCGTAGACCGCATCGACGGCCGCTTGTTGATAGGGGCGAAGCTGCATGGTGCTACTCCTCGTCGCCCGAATCGCGACTCACGAGCCGGTCGTCTTCGTTGAACACCTGATCGATCCACTCGAAGCCATCGATCATCATGCCAAAGCCTTCACCCAGACGAGAGTCGAGGCTGCGTCGCGTCTCCCTGACGCCATCGCATTCAGGATCAACGCTCGGTAAACTAACCCGGCGTCTGCGGACCGGCATCAGACCACCGCACTCGGGGCACTCATGCTGAGTATTCGAAACACTTGCTCCACAATCACTACAAATTCGTCGTTTGAGATTCTTAGCCATCGTTACACTTTCCTACATATCGAGATGCGTACAAAAACCATGCCTCCGGGGATCGGTTCGCGTTTCCAGGTGTCTAGGTGGATGATTTGGCTGTCGTCGTGGTATGCGTTTCCTTGCCCGAGCGCATCGAGCAAAGCTTTCAGCGAGTTGTCCACGTCCCGGCGACGACGGTCCGGGGGATAGAGTTCGACGAGGACTTCCAAGTCGCCATCGAGTGGGCGAACGCCGCGGTCCGCAAGGATCGAAACAACCTTGTGACGGAAGATTCGACCCTCGCGACTGATGAGCGTCCTTGCTCCCACCCGCCGCCAGTAATGGTTCACTGACGGCGGGTACGGCAGCTCAAGTTCGATCACGATCCTCGTCTCCAAGGAGCCGTCATCTGACTGGCCGGCTGCGGCTGAGCGGTCGCCGTCGCCTGCTTCTTGTAGGACTTGATCTCATTGGTGATCTCGTCCGAATCGTCTCGCTTGCGGCACTTGACGTTGATCTCAAGAGGCAAGTTATGCAGCTCGACGGAGTCCTTTGGTGTAAGAACCCCAACGGCACGGCAGATCGCCGATAGCTCCGATTGGGCGATCTTGACCGCAGTGGCGTTCGAGTTGTAGAGGTTCAGTCGGGACCAAAGGAGTCGACCTTTGTATTCCCCATCGATGATCTGGAAGGTCAGCTGCAAATAGCTGCCCGAACCAGCTTTCGTCGGCTTAAGCTCCGACTCTGTGATCACCGCCAGGTATTTACCCGATGGGATCGGTTCAAAATCCGAGGTGGGTTCCACCTGATTTGCGTTGAAGTTGTTGAGATTAGCCAAGGTGAGTGGCTCCTTCTGGTACAGAAACGGTGTTGGCAGTTTCGTTTGCAGAGCCGAGGATGCCGCCAACGATCGCATCCCAAGCCAATGGAATCTCCGGTGCTAGCCGGTAACGGTTCTTGGCCACACACGATGGGCCTCCGACGGTTTTCAAGATGCGTTCACCGCCGGCAGCACCAACCGGGGCAGCGATCGCTCTTTGGCGACCGAAACTGCTTTCCTCGGTACGGGTGATGAAACGCTTGGTGGCAAACAGAACCGCGTCGCACCATTCGGTGACGATGGCGCTTGCGTGTTTGTGCAGACGAGGTGAGTAACGATCGTAGGCCGGTGCTTCCGGGTCCTCGAACTTCTCGACCTTGGCATGAGCGATCAAAAAGATCATCATGCCGCGATCGCGATGGAGAACGCCCAGCTTGTCGATCAACCGTCGCCAGTAGTCCAAGGCTAGCGTATAGCCCTTGCCATATCCGCCGCCGACTTTCTCGATTGAATTGACCGTCTCACGTTTGCAGACGGCGTCCCAGATCAGTCGTTCGAGCCAATCGAGCGAGTCGATCGCCACGGTTTGGTAATCGTGAGCTTGGGTCTCAAGCTCCATGAGTGCCGCGACCACGTCCTCGAGTGATTTGGCCAGCGGAAACTTGTCGCAATCGATCTCACCTAGACCATCTTCGGTCTGGATGAAGATCGGTTTGGGGGTTGCGGCAGCCAGGCTGCTCTTGCCGACCCCTTCGGTGCCGTAGACTAGCATTCGAGGTGGCAGGTGGGATCTGCCACGCTGCACTTGCTGTAATAAACTCATACGCGTTTTCCTTACAAGAACAAAACCAGGGGTGAAAGAAGTCAGTAAGCAGATGGGCACAGGGAGTCCGATCGAAATAAGTTTTCTCCGATACGCCATCCCACCTGCTTACTGCCGTCGGCCAAGAAACTCGAATTCGCAAAACGCTGCGTTTTCGAGTTTGGAAGCGAAAGGCCTCCATATAATTATTTGCCGCTCGACCCTCAACTTCGCGCGCCTGGGCAATAAATGACATTTGCCGATGACCCTGTAATTTGCAGGGTCATTGCTCAATGGATTGAATCTCAGTGCGATGTATAGAATCTCAGTGCAATGGATTGAATCTGAGTTTGATCCAGCCGAGCAATATGAGTCTGAGACTCAATGTCTGACTCTACAGACATGACCCTGTAATTTGCGAACAATAGCCACGCGTTAAACACAAGCACGTAGGCCATTGGACCGCATCATGTCTGACTCAGCATTCAAACGACCGACCAACAAGACCATCTGCAAGTGGATCGATTCGCGTGCGCGCCGCATGGGACTGCGTAAGCAGGACATCGAGGACGTGCAGCAACAGATCCTCATGGTGCTCATGGATTTCCGGTTCGAACCCGAGCGATCCAACGGAGCATCGAGCCAGACAGCCATCACGGCGATCATCGACAGGCAGCTTCGAAACTTCAAGCGAACCAAGACACGCTATGCCGAGCACGTCACTGGTAGTGAGAACATCCCCAATGATCTAGCAGGCAACACAAGCGGTAGCGATATCGAGTCGCAGATCAGCAGGTCAACTGATGTGACCACCGCACGATCGACGCTGTGCGAGGTCTCGCAGCGGATCTGCGATGCGCTAGCCCAGGGGCAATCGATCAACGAGATCGCTCAGAGTTTGAACATGTCCTGGCACACGGTGCGCAAGCACATCGATGCGATTCGCGAGCGATTCATCGAGGTCGGCCTTGATGAAAAAGCATAAAGGACGAGCCACCCTAACAAACTCGGAAAAGGTTCAAAAGAACCCAAAACATAGCTGGACTTTACACGGTAAGTGGGCCTCATGTGTGTAACGTGCATCTGGATCTCACTACCCCCAAAGCAAGACAACATACGAGGATTCAAGAGAAAGACAGGTTGCCCATGGATACCCAGGAATTTTTCACACCGTTGTCAGTAAACAGCAAAACCGCAGCTCGGATGCTTGGTGTTTCCGAGCGGATGTTTTGGGAGCTCCGCCACCGTGGAGAAATCCCCCACATCAAGATCGGACGCTTGACACGGTTTGTGGTCGAAGACCTTAAACGGTTTCTGGAACTCAAGAAGCGGCAAATTGGCGAAGCGGAGTTTAGTGAGCATCTCGAGCATGCGGAACAAGAGTAACGATTTCTAAAGCAGAAAGAGGAAACGATGGCATCGATCACCAAATCCCAGTCGGGCACCAAACGCGCTTTGTTTTATGATGAGACCAAAACCCGCCGGACGGTGTACCTTGGCAAGGTATCAGACAAAGAGTCCGATACGATACGCCGAAGGATCGAAAGCATTCTTAGCTCCAAAATACTTGGAAGTCCGATAGCACAAGATGATGCGGCTTGGCTGGCTAAAT
>CAIYZV010000382.1 GCA_903930765.1 uncultured Pirellula sp. | reverse complement strand
CCGTCGTTACTTCCTTCATATCTCTGAAAACCAACTCTGGAAACCATCCACCGTCAACGTCCGATCAATCACGAACTTACCGTTCGCATGCCCCGCCGCTGGGCTTCTTGAACAGGGGCTTAGATGTTGGCTAGTCTCTCCACTGCCAACCGTACTGACACCACCAAATGAGACTCCCCGACCGTACGTCCCTATCCTAGTGACGCAACATCCAATCCTTTATTTGTTCTCGGACTGATTGTAATAGTCTCGAATGATCGTCGCAATCGACGAAGGAATGAGAGACACAACAAGAAGCGAAATGTAGGTTGATCATGCTGTCGTTAAAGCGAATCGTCCACCTACCTGGGCATCGTGTTCAACGCTTTGTTATCGGATCGCAGAATCGAGCATAGATTTGGAAACCTTCTCTGCCTTGGTCCAGCAGCAAAATTGACGATGAGTCTGCCGAAACTGTATAGTTTTGACGCTCGAGGATGAATTCTTGTTTCGACTCCTGTTCGTGTTTTGCGTCGTCTGGGTCAAATAAAAGGATGTATTGTGATACTGAGACGATGACCGCTCCAGGTTGAGACGATTCATATCCAATCGACAGACCACTCGCATATGGTTGGCCCAACACAGTCGTTCCATTTGCGGTTCCAATTGATGGATTCCAGTCTGGCCATTCAGGTAGGATATTCGTCGATCGTAGAGGTAAACCGTCAATTTGTTTACCGATTGACGGATGGTTAACAGTGATTTCAAGCAATGTCTCTGCTGTGGCTAACGAACATGGCGTATATAAACGCGAATCGCGGATTTGATTTGTAGCATTCGAACTCGTCACGTTCGGGCGGCACGACAATAGGGTGAACGTTGCGATCACCATGCCTATAATGATTTGCCAGGGGATTTTCATTAAGCACTCTGTCGAAACATGTATCCGAGAACGCTGGTCGTCACCAAGTTCGCGAATGTGACGTGGGCTTTGAAATTGCACCTGATCGCGAACTTTGGTGCACGACTTTGTTCAAGTAAGCCGCTAACGCGGCAGGGCATTCTCGGTAGCGATGGTGACAGTGTTCGTTGCCTTCTTTCGAGGTCCAACCACTTCGGGAAGTGACGTTGATCCTCGCTTCTGACCGTCTCTATTCGAACGGTCCGGGATCAACCTTCCCAGAAAGGTTGTCGTCATGTCCAAAGACCTGAAACCCCAGTCTCCTATCGCTATTCGATTCCAACATGATCTCAAGATTAACGGGAATGGGATACGCACTCAACAGACCTACGTACGCATGCTGCGAAAGTTTACCGAATTCCTCGGGGACGAACCCGACGCGGCCTGTGAAGAAGACCTCCGTCGTTACTTCCTTCATATCTCTGAAAACCAACTCTGGAAACCATCCACCGTCAACGTCCGATCAAACACGAACTTACCGTTCGCATGCCCCGCCGCTGGGCTTCTTGAACAGGGGCTTAGATGTTGGCTAGTCTCTCCACTACCAACCGTACTGACACCACCAAATGAGACTCCCCGACCGTACGTCTCTATCCTAGTGACGCAACATCTAATCTTTTATTTGTTATGCCGATTCGGAGTTTGCGCCTGGTCGATTGCAAGCAACCCTCTTACATCGTGGGCCGTCAAGCAATTCATCTGTGTCTCTGTCAACTCCTTCACCATACGCACAGGCACATCCGCGTAGTCAATCTCTTGTTCAGCGGAGAGCATCGCAATCACTTCCTTCATGACGTCGCGGTACGCCTCGTCCCGGCTCTTTGATTCCGGGTCCCATACCAGCAACACGCGAATGTTTAGCCGCTCGGCTTGTATCTGCATCGCGTCCATAATCGAGCCAACTTGCTCATAGGTCCATCCGTACCAAGGGTGGTCCTCAGGAAGGTTGTCGACCCAAATGGGGTTCCTGACATAATACTCTTCGTGATTCGCTTTTCCTCTCCCCTCAGGATCTACAATCTCACCGATGACGATGACCGGTATGTTGCTCGCTTCCGAGAGCACATTGCGCTTGGGCACTCCCCAGAAGTGGGAACCGTGGCCCGTTTCTATCAAGGCATAGTGTTTGGCCATGTGCAGTCCAGCCTGGAGTCGCCCTGCCGATACGAAGGGTGGGCCTTGCACGGTCGCACCGTTGGACATCGCAGTTTCACCCGTACGGAGCTCAATGCCCAATTCAGGCAGTCGGGGTTGAGGCACAAGCTGTCCGTTCGCATTGCGCAGCGCCTGCACGACGGTCGCGAAGTTCGTGCCATGCGCCGCTGCGATGCGATCATGCGGGATTGTGTCGAGTGGATGCCGGTAATTAAGGGGATGCGCAAACGACGCCAGGATCGCCGGAGTCTTTGCGGTTCGTGGCTCTCGCCGCATGATCTCCGCCGCGCGCTCGGCAACTGCATGCGCATCGTGTGAGCAAGATTCCATCTTGTTTGTATCAGTCATTTAAACATAACGTTGCCGATCACCCAGCGGCGGAGGAAGTAGGGTCCACCCCAGAGGCGGCCGGTCCGCCGCTTGGGTGCATCGGTTTGTTCGGACTTTTCCTGCGATCTTTCAGGCGGTCGCCAACGAGTTTCTCTCGCGAACGCAAATCCGCAAAGATTCGAGCGACGTCGTAGTCAAACGCAGCTGCCAGTTGGTCCTTCGTGTCTCGAACTTGCTGGACGATCGGATCATTCTTCATCACTCGGTTCCTCGAAAAGCTCTTCTGGCGTGCATATCGTGGGCATCTCAAACCCGGCCAAACGACACAAGTTAGCAACACGTTTTGCAATCTGG
>CAIYZV010000381.1 GCA_903930765.1 uncultured Pirellula sp. | reverse complement strand
TTCAATTCCTGAATTTCGTTGCGGATTGTGCGGATCCTCTTCCGCGACGGAGTGGGTTCCCAACCAAAAAAGAAGCAGACACGAAGCAACGAGGGTTGGGATCGAGGAACGATGGACACGCATAGTAACGATCGCTCTCAATGAGTGAACGAAGAAATGGATTTAGAGGGATTGTATTGGCAACCGAAAGTTTGGGTTGCCAAAGTACAAAATGCAATGCTAGGAGAGATATCCGTAACGTTCGGACACATGAGGGGTCCGGACGGTGTCATTCTCGGACGGTGTTATTCTCTCGGCGACCTTCGCGTCTCCGCGTGAGACATCGCATGCTCGAACTTCATTACGGCGCCTTGATGTCGACCAGTACTTCGTCCCCGTTGGCGTCCTGTTCGGCGAATCGGGACTTAACGATTGGACTTGGAAACGCCCTGGCTTCAATGGCGACGGCAAGCCGAATATTTTGGACGCTGAAAGTCGTGGAAACCAATGCTTTCGGGGACGAGTCGGCGGCACTTTACCCTCGGCACTGGGGAACCGTATCAGCCTAGATAGGAATCCTTACCCTTGATGTAGGTTACAGCTTGGACCGGAAGCCCTTTGAGAACGTAACCTGGGTACCTTACCATGTTCGTTGCGGTCACTACGGAGCATTGTCCTTCATTACGGAAAATGCACACCCCGAAAACAAAACGCCAGCAAATTAGCCAGGGCCCGTTTTCCCAACGAATCGCTTGAGAATCCTGAGTGGTCAGGGCCGGGATCGAACCGGCGACACATGGATTTTCAATCCATTGCTCTACCTACTGAGCTACCTGACCAACACGACTAGCCATTCTACACCCAAATCGGTGCCATCTCGGCCGACGCGGAAGGAAATTTAGAATCGTTCTCCACTTTTGTCAATTGACCTCAGAAGCAAGTCCTAGCCCATATTCCTGGCGTGTCCGCAGTGGTTCTCATCCAGCCGAAAGGGTAGACTAAGGGGAAGTGCCTTTTCAGTCCCCACTTTTCAAACGATTTCTATGCTGCTCTCACGGATAATTCGACTCGTCAATGCCAAGACTGTCGTTTGTGGGTTGGCGATCGCGTGCTGGTCCTTCGCTACCGTTGGTAAGGGTTATGCGGAGAATTATTACCCTGATCACCCTGTCGTGCAGGGAATGGTTGAACGGGCCGTTCAGTATTTGTCCAAGGCCGAGCTCAAGGGGACCTCGACCCACGCGGGGATCGGTACCGAGGTCCTCGGCGCCTACACAATCTACAAAGTCGAAGGGGATCCCGCTCACCCCGTTGTCGCCAAAGCATTGGGACTTGCCAAAAATTATCTCGACGCGGTAACCGCTGCGAGCGGTGGCTTCGAAGACAAAGCCGTATACCATGCCGCTGTTTGCTGCATGCTGCTGGCATCGGTCAGTGTTGATGAGTACGGCCCACAGCTGGTAAAAGCTCGCGATTTCTTCTTGCGAATCCAACAATCCACCGGGGGCTTCGGCTACATCGATGGTTCGCATAAACCAACCAGCAGCGATATCTCGCAGACGCAATACGTGCTGTTGGCTTTTTGGACGATGAGCCAGCTAGGCATTGAAGTTCCCGACGACCGAGTCGCTCGTGTTCTTCAGTACCTCTACGATTCGCAGATCAAAGACCCGCAGTCCGCCGCCATCGGAGGTTGGCCTTATCAGTACGATCCAGGCCCGAGCACCAATTTCGGCACGACTAGCTCACTGACTGCTGCTGGTTTGTCCAGCGTCTTGATCGCCGGCGATACTTTAGGTGTCTTCCGAAATCGACTCGCCGAAGCCGACGAAGAGGACGGCTTGATCCCACCCGCGTTCAAACGGGTGATGCCCGAGAGCGAGAAAAAAGCAAGGGGTGTCAACATCGATCGGAATCGATTGGATGCATCGGTCAAACTGGGGTTGATGTACAACCAAAAGAACCCTTACTCCCGTACGACTTGGCATTACTACTACTTGTATAGCTTGGAGCGTTTCGAATCCTTCCTCGAAATCGCTAACCGAAAGCAAAGCAAAAGTCCACCTTGGTACAACGCCGAGGTGGAACGGCTCATCGCCGCACAGGCCAAGGACGGGTCGTGGGGTGGAGGTGACTCGGGAGACACCGACATCGTTCTCGGCCCCCAAACCTCAACGTGCTTTGCCGTTCTATTCCTTATCCGAAGCACCCAAAAAGCGATCGGTGAGATGAAGGAAGGGGTTGTCCGTGGTTGGGCGGAACTGCCTAAAGATCTGATGACCGTCACCTTGGTCAATGGCAAACCCATGTCGAAGACGGAAGCTACCAGCATCGATGATGCACTCAAAATGCTCGAGGACGATAAAGCCTCCCAAGGTGACGACAAGCTCGTCGCCGAAAAAATCATGTTCTCCTCGGACCCCGCCCGCAGGAAGGATGAGCTCAATCGCTTCGCTAGGCTGCTCAGGTCCAAAGACTGGAAAGCTCGACGCGTCGCGGCCAAGGTTCTCGGACGGAGCGATGACCTGGAAATGGTACCGGAATTGATCTTCGCAATTAGCGACCCCGATCAAGTCGTGTGCCGAAACGCCGAAACCTCCCTTCGCCTGATATCTCGCAACCTGAACAAATACCATCTACCCAAAGAAGGTAGCATCTCGAAGCAAGATAAAATTAAAGCCCAGCGGGAATGGAAAACTTGGTTCCTTGAGTTTCGTCCCGACTACATATTTGTCGATTGATCTACGCGTCGATTGGTCTACGCGTCGATGGATCGAGTTTCAGCCGATTCGCTCGGTCTACATCATGCAAAGTTTCAATCGTAACTCCCAACGTTTCTGCAAGGAGAACCCATGAGCACTTCGAAGAGCACTTCTGCAAAAGGATCGCAGGAAAACTCGAAGGATGGTTTTCTGCACATCGACGAAACGTCGATGAAGACCAACCGGGTGGAACAAGTATCGAGCATCCTCGTCAGCACCGCAGTGATGCTCGGCATGGCTGTCGCAATGCTGTTCCTGCTGTTCCTCCTTCAAATGAATTGGAAACGCCCCCAAGAAATGATTCTCGAGGTGGAACAGATCGCTGGACGAGGTGATAACGCCGCTGGTTTCGAGCGGGATTTTGATCCTCCTGGTGCGGACGAGGTCGAGCAGCTCAATGAACCCGCCGTCGAACAGACGATCCAAATGGTGACCGATGCCATCAGCGCCATCGCCGCCTCGATGGACACCATCGCTTCCGCTACGTCGCTGAGTGGCGATGGATCGGGCAAAGGGGACAGTCGCCCACCTGGACCCGAAGGCGAAGGGGTCGATGGCGTCCACCGCGGTGAACGTTGGGAGCTTAAGTTCACGGCCAGAGATAAGAAAGCCTACGCATCCCAGTTGGATGCCTTCGGTATTGAGTTGGCTGTGATCGGTGGTGGTATCCCGACCATTGACTACGCGAACAGTCTTTCCAAATCTCCCACCAAACGGTCCGGCACTCGAGAGCAAGAGAAGCGACTTTTTTTCACCTACCTAACCAACAACGCATTGGCCCAATACGACAAGGCCCTCCTTCAAGCCGCGGGCGTCAACCTCAAGGAGCGAACCGTCCTCAAGTTCATCCCCAAAGAAACTGAGGATGCGATCGCGATCGCCGAAAAGGCACACTACCTCGATAAACGGAGTAAGGATTTCCGGGTCGCCGACATTGCTAAAACCATCTTTGAATGCCGACCGAGCAAAAACGGCAAGTTTGAGTGGGTGGTCATCGAACAACGCTATCGAAACCGGAACCCTTCGATCAAGTAGCGTGCACTATCGCCGCAGACACGAACTCTTTGTTTATTGAATCAACACTCCCATGCGGACACTCGCTCTGCCTCTCGGCACCCTCTCGTTGTTGCTAAGTTTTGTTCTCGCAACGTTTGGTCAAGACAAAGCTGGGCTCTCGGAAAACGCTACAGGGTCGCTGCTGCG
>CAIYZV010000380.1 GCA_903930765.1 uncultured Pirellula sp. | reverse complement strand
GATGGCGGGTAGACCAATGGCGGGTAGACCAATGGCGGGTAGACCAATGGCAGGTAGACCAATGACAGGTAGACCAATGACAGGAAGGGAGAGGGGATGATTGGCAAGTGCCCCGGATGCCCCCGAGGCAAGCACGCATTATACACCAACGCAATCCTTCGGAGATGCATACGCCAGCGTCCTGCGCAGATGCTATGTTTTTGAATACCCGTCCTTTTAGAATCCCCGTCCGTGTTTCACCCGTTTTATGCCAATCCCCCGACGCACCTGTACCAGAAGCGACATTCAAGGCATGACAATTTTCGATGGAATCACCTCCATTCAAGACACGCATCTACTCGCATCTACTGGAGACCAACGTGGTAGCTCTCGATCGATTGACTAAGAAACGGATCCTCTATTTTTCATGCGCGCTCGCCGTTATAGTCGCCGGTCTCGCATCGCGCCGTTATCGAGATCGCTTACCGGAGTTTATCGCCGAGTATGCCGGAGATGCGCTTTGGGCCCTCATGGTCTATTTATTGGTAAGCATTTTGTTGGCTGGTCGAACCTGTGCATTCCGAGCATGTATCGCGATTGTTTCCGCGTACCTCGTTGAGGTGAGCCAACTGTACCACGCACCATGGATCGACACGATTCGCCAAACCACGTTGGGTGGTTTGGTTTTGGGACATGGCTTCCTCTGGTCCGACTTCGCATGTTACTCGGTAGGCGTGACAGCAGGCGTTGTCGCCGAAAGAGCAATCGAATGGCTACGCAATGCTGCGAGTGGGCCGAAATCGGGAGAGCCTAGAGCGAGTGAGTCCTAGAGCACTGAACCCCAGAGGGAAAGCAACCACTAGGGTTGGTCGTGCCTCCGTGAACCTTCGCTTGCAGTACCACTAAACGGACGACGAGAAGGTTACGGATTGGTCGCTGTTGCGGAGTTGATAGCGTCGGCAAGTGCTTTCTGATTGCTGACGATCCGATCGCGCATCGCCTGGATTTGCTGGAACATGCCGGCGACTTCAGAACGAGTCGAAACCAAGAGATCATTCAAGCGGCCTGCTTCTGCGGTGATAACTTCGTTCTCTTTTGCGTACTGGGCCTTGTCCATGCCGAGTTTGGACTGTTCATCTTGTCCCAAGCGAACTTGGTTATCGGCCAAGCCTTGGGACTTTTGCATTTCAGCCAGCTCGCGTTCAATCAGCTTTGCATCTTGCGTGGAGAGCGTAATCTGCCGCCGCAATTCGCGGAAGGCATACTCATAATCATTGAGCGGACGGACAAAGACCGGTGCAAGAACCTTTACGATTCCTTGCTTCACCAATTCGTCGGCGGTGGTTGAGTCGAAGACGATTTTATCCTCGGTCTTGAATGAAACCTTAGCTCCATCTTCACCCCGCTTGAGCCGCGCATCGACGGATCGCCCATTCACATCGTAGTAACCCCCGTCGGTCGCAATGCGTTGGTCTTGAGAATCCACTTCGATGGTGTGGTCCTTCAAAAACTCAACGCGCACGTAGACTTGTTCAGGTGGTGTTCCTTCGGGGGGACGGCCACCATCGTTGAGGTACGATTGGAGAACCCGCGATTTGATCGCATCTTTGACATTCAATCCCGTCGGCACTGCGGTAGCCAACCCTGGATCGATTCCGAGGAGAGTCGCGAGTTCGTTGCTATCCATACGACCAAAGATTGCATTTTCGTCGGTCTTGGAACCTTCTGCAGAAAAGACCGAGTGGGAGTCGAGCGGCATCAACTCGTAGATAGCCCAACTTGCGAAAGATCTAGATGCGATCGCATCTTGCTGTTCTTTGGTGAGGGAGTTGGTCGGCTTCAGCTTGACAACTCCATTGCTGGACTCGGTCACCAAGAACTCTCCAAAGTAGCTGGTTGGAAGAAGCCCTCTTGGATCCGTCGATTCGCCAAACGCATGGACGACGGTTTGTGGAGCGAGCCCAGAGTCACCAGCGGCAGGAGCGGGAGCAGCGGCATCGGCTCCGTTACCACCAGCGGCAACAGGTGCTGCACCAACCCGATTCATCGCCAGTTGCAAGGTAGCTTCGCCAGCGTTGATTTGCCCCAACGTTGCGCCTCGCCATACGCGTCCTCGCTCGATCAATAACCGGTTCAACTCATTGGCAACCGGGACGTAACGAGTCAAATCGTCGGTGTTTGGATTGACTTTGTCCCCCCAACGCGCCGCGTCCGCTTCGATTTCTTTTGCGAGCACTTTCTTCTTGAGAATCTCGTACGCTCTCATGTACCCGTTGCGACGGCTTGCAACACCAGCGGTGAAGAACAAAAAGCTCCACACCTGAAGGAACAATAGAATCAGAAGGGTCGTATGCAATGCCCCCCAGGACTTGACGGATTTCACGACCATCAAGATGAACACGACCAGCGACACCAAGACCGCCAGCCAGACGATAATACCCATTAAGTCCATGAGTTCTGCCGTGATGAATGTTCTAAAGGGGATTCCAAGGACCGACCGCATTTCCCTTTCCAGGATAAATGCCTTCCCCTAGCATAGTTGCGAATCTTCCCGTTTCCTAAGATTTTCGAGCGAATCCGATGGTAAGTTGGGTAAATTCGAGTGTCAAGCAACCTTGGTGGTGGAGACTGTGCGGGTCGTAGGATTCTCGCGGATTATTTGGAATTTCCCGCTTTTTGAACCAAAAGGAGCCTTCCATGCCGGAACCAATCATCAGCATCAGCGGACTTCGAGGAATCGTCGGCTCCGAGTTTACGCCGGAAGTCGCCATTCGATTTGCCGCCGCTTTCTGCTCGCAGAGCCCCCCCGGCCCCATGGTTTTGTCCCGTGATGGACGGACCAGCGGGCCGATGCTCGCCGATGCGATTGCTGCCTCCATTACCGCCTGCGGCCGGGACTGCCTGGACCTCGACGTTGCGTCCACCCCCACCGTCGGGACCGCTGTCCGAAACCTTGGTGCTGCCGGTGCGATCCAGGTGTCTGCCAGTCACAACCCGCCTCCCTACAACGGAATGAAGCTCTTCGGCCCAGACGGACGAGTTATCCCTGGGGAGATTGGGAACCGCGTCTTGCACGCCTACCGAAACCTCGATACTCCATGGGTGTACTTCGAATCGATTGGAACTCGCCGAGCGATCCAGGACCCCCATGGTCATCACGGTGAATTGGTTTTAGCAACGGTCGATGTCGAGGCAATCCGCGCCGAGCGATTTCGAGTCTTGGTCGACAGCAACCATGGCGCCGGCTCGATCCTCGCATCGCGGATCCTCGCCACGTTGGGGTGCGATGTCACCATCCTCGGTGGCACCCCTGATGGCAAATTTTCGCATCCGCCAGAACCGATTTTGGAGAACCTCAAGGCTGTCGGTGAAAATGTTACCGCAGGCAAGTTCGATGTTGGGTTCTGCCAAGACCCAGATGCCGATCGTTTGGCAATCATCGATGAGCATGGAACTTACATCGGCGAAGAGTACACTTCGGTCCTGTGCATGATGCGAGCGCTCATGCAGCATCGCGGTCCTCTCGTGACCAATTGCGCTTCGAGCAACATGACGTCGTTCCTCGCCGCAAAACACGGCGTCCCCTTTTATCGGAGCAAAGTGGGTGAAGCCAACGTCGTCGATGTCATGCTCGCGCACCATGCGCTCTATGGGGGTGAAGGAAGTGGCGGCCCGATCGATCCGCGGGTTGGTTTGATACGGGACAGCTTTGTGGGCATGGCCCAAGTCCTGGACTTGATGGCCGCCACGCAACAAACAGTGAGTCAGTTGGTGGATACACTACCGCGAATGGCGATGATTAAAGACAAGATGACGTTGACGAAGGAAAAGCTCCTCGCCTCGATCGACCACTTGAAAGCTCAAATGCAAGCGGAGCAGATCAGTTCCGAAGATGGGATCCGTCTTGATTGGAGCGACGCTTGGCTGCTCCTTCGAGCCAGCAACACCGAACCGATCGTTCGATTGATCGCCGAAGCGCCCGATCAATCCTCCGCCGAGGAATTGATCGCTCGCGCCAAATCGATCATGGAAAAGAACCCATAAAAATTTAGAGATGGCGAACAGCGGCTGATAACGTGAAGCCGCTCACCCTTGCAATCGATCAAGGTTTTCGGTTCGCAACTTCCATGCGAGTTGTTACCGAACTTTGGCATCGAATCGCACAAATCCACCTTCGCCAGGCTTCAGCTCTTTGTTGATTTCCCAGCGAAGCACCGAGGATCCGGCTTCGTTCGGGGTGGTCGTGAAGCTCGCCTCAAGACTCGACTGCTGAGTAGCGTCGACGTATTCCAACCGAGGAGCCAACGAGTCGGTCACCACCAACTTGTTGACGGGTTGCTCCCCGACGTTGTCGTAACGGATCGTGAAGGAAATGATATCCCCAGGATTCGCTATTTGCTCCGATGCGACCTTGCACAAACGAATTCGAGCTCCCTTGTACTCATACAGAGTGAACTCGCGAGCTTGCTTGAGGTCGGTGATCGCCACGGCCTCTTGGCCATCGATGATCACTTGCAATTGTTCCAGATTCGTCCAGACGCGAGCGGCAGCAGCGGCCAATGCCAACTTGGCTGGATCCGTACCACGCAAATCCCCATTGCGAATGATATCGAGATCTTCGTACGGCTTGAACGCATCGCTCAGAACACCCATCGGCAACACAAGATCCGAAGGCATTGGGCGTTGACGATCGCGGAACGCTTCGACAACTCGAACAGCATCCTTCGTGTTAGGCTTGAGCGGTACCATGACGTTGACTGGCGGAAGTTGTTCCTTCAGCATCCCTGGGCCGTTCGGCAGAATGGCGGCTTGAGGTCGCAATGCGAGATCGGTCGTCAAAATCCCAGTTCGCTTGCGGACGCTTCCGAACCGAGGCGCATAAATGGCGACACGGCAGCCGCTCTGCACTTCGGTGACACCGGTTTTGGTTGTGTATTGAATGACAGTATCTTCTGGATCAAGTCCAGTCTGCGTCAAATCCTCGCGCAGCCGAACTTGGGGGTCACGATCGCCACCATCAAAGATGTACTCTTGGGGATCGGCGCACCTCTGTGCAGGGGCGCATTCTACTTCGCATGGGACATTGCAACTCACTCCGGAATCGCCAGCCGATGCTGGCTCGCAGGTGCCAGTCATCTGAGGGAATAGTGGCCGATACGATTTGCCTCGCGAGCAGCAAGCGCACCCATCGGCGTGCGCCTGAGGCATACGATTCCCCAGAGTTCCACCGCCGAGAACGCGTGCGTGAGACGCTTGTCGATAAGGAGAACCTACAGCAGGAGCCGTAGGATCCACGATTTGCGGCGCGACCGGCAGGGCTTCGCGAGGAACCGCGTAGCTTTCTCGGTTGCTTTGACGATGATTCCCTGGTTGGGATGCGATGGCAGGAGTTGCCGATGTGGCTGGCCCGCCCCCGTTATAGGCAGCCAAGGCGATGGAGTTGAGATCTTTGGTTTGTGCCGAACTGGGTCGGCTAGAACCCAGTTGG
>CAIYZV010000379.1 GCA_903930765.1 uncultured Pirellula sp. | reverse complement strand
TTGGCCGTGTTGCTGGTCGCTGTTCTTGGAAAAGGAGTTGCATGCTGGCTTGCAGCACGAGCATCCGGATTGTCTCAACGGGAATCGCTAGGAATCGGTTCGCTGATGAATGCCCGAGGCTTGATGGAATTGATCATCATCAACATCGGCCTTCAGCGCGGGATCATTTCCAAGGAGCTCTTCGCGACGTTGGTCATCATGGCGGTGATCACGACCCTCATGGCATCTCCGATCTTCGACTGGTTGGTACCAAAGTCGGAAAGCGCGTTGCCAGCAGACTAGGTCACCCGACTTGCACGCACCTTCGAGACGAAGTACCTGGAATTGGGCACTCCCAAGTCGCAAAAAAACAGGCCTCGCGGATGCGAGGCCTGTTGATGGGATGGTCACACTGCGTTTTGCCAGCGAGACTTAGCTTAGGAACCAGTCGTCGTTGAGGAAGACGTCATCGAGCGAACTCTCCGACGACTTCTTGCGTTTGGTTTCGTTTCCAATTTGGGAAAGGAATGCACTGGATGCCGAAGCCTCGTCGGAATCGTCGGTAGCCATCAGTGGCCCATAGGTAGTAATCTCTTCATCGAAGATTTCTCCCAAAGCCGTCGACTGACGGATTGCTTCGTTGCGAGCTTCAGCGGCGAGAACTAACTCGGGAGCCGGTGCGGATTGGATACCGACCAAGCTCACGCTGTTACCTTCGCCTTCACCCGACCCGCTACCCCCTTGGGAATTGATAAAGTTGATCAGTTCCACCACATCGAGAGGCGAGGCAAAACCATCACCGTTGACGTCGACATAATCCGGTGGTCCAGGCAACGTGCTCACCGGAATCGATGGTCCTTGGGAGTTGAGCAAGTTCACCAGAACCAGTACGTCGATCGGCGAGACAAACGTGTCGGCGTTGACGTCGTACTTGTTGTTCGGGTTCTGGAACAGTGAAGCCACAACTCGAACGGTTACATCGGCGACGTTGCTCGACAGTCCCTCGTTATCCGAAACCACATACTGGAATGTTGCTACTCCGGTAAAGTTGGTGAGCGGCGTGTACAGGATGGTTCCGCCAGGCTGAACGACTGCGGTTCCGGAATCGGGCAAGGTAACAATGTTTACCGAGTTGCGATCGATGAAACCATCGGGATCGAAGTCATTGAGGGTGACGTTGATGCTGATCGATTTGTTGCGTTCGGTAACCACTGCGTCATTAGCAGCGATTGGAGCTGTGTTCACCGTGATGCTGACCGTCGCTTCGTTCGACCACTTGCCGAGAGAATCCTTCACGCGGTAGGTGAACGAGTCGGAGCCTCGGAATCCTGGGTTTGGTACATAGCGAACACGTCCGGTGGAGGTCGCGGTGGCGACACCGTTGACAGCCAGTCGACCGATCTCGATGGATCCTTGATCGAGTGGTGTATCGAGGTCGGTATCGTTGGCCAAAACATTGAGCAACTGGCTCACGCCAAACGGTACTGTGAAGGAATCATTGACCGCCACAGGAGCATCGTTGAATCCATCGACGGTGACCGTGACCGTTGCGTAGTTGCTCAATCGGCCTGCTGTGTCCTTCAACCGATACACAAAGGTGTCGTTGATGGTTTGACCATCGACGAGTGCACGAATGCGAGCTGCGCCGGTGGGGTCGTAGGTGAGTGCCCCGTTCGGTGAGAGGGTGACCGTGGCACCGAGATCGGACGTAGCCTGGAAGTTCGCTATGCTCAGCGAATCCCCTGGAAGGTCTGCGTCGGTATCGTTGCTGATAACCCCTGGAGCCGGAACGTTCAGGATGAATCGTTCATCTGCACGGTACCTATCGTTATTAGCTACCGGAGCATCATTCTCAGCTGTGATCGTGATCGTGAACGATTTGAGCTTCGAGATGTTGATGTTCGGCGAGGTGCTAGGACCATTGTCGGTTGCGACCACCGTGATGATTGCCGATCCGGACGCATCAGGTGCAGGTGTGAAGCGTAGTACGCCATTGGCATCGATGGTCGGTTGCGTGGAGAACAAGTTCTGCTTGTCTGCCGTCGCTGCAATCGTTACGGTCTGCGATGCTTCGTCGAGCGCGGTTGGTGGAACCGAGTTCATCCCTTCGGCAGGAACGATATCGGCCAGAACCAAACCGGTGAACGCACCGGAGTCTTCGGCAACCACAATGGAGCGGCTGACGTTGAAGTCTGGTGGGTCGTTGACTGCACCAACATTCAAGTTGAATGTTGCAGGAGCCGAGCTGTTGTTGTTCGGTACTGGGCTGTTTGGGCCACTGTCCACAGCGACGGCAACCAGTTTTACGATGCCATTGGCGTCTTTCGACAACGTAAAGCTAAGCTTGCCGGTCGAGTCGATCGTTGGCAGGACCGCAAACATCGCATCGTTATCGGTCGTTACCTTGAAGCTGACCGTTTGCGAGGCGAGTTCATCCGTGGCTGCTGGAGGACCGGCAACAATATTGGTTGCCCATGGTGCCGAGTAAGGCGCCGAATCCTCGAGGACGGATACATCACTTCCTGGAGTGAACGATGGAGGATCGTTGATCGGTCCAACATTGATCGTCACAGTACCAGTCGCGCTTTGCTCACCTGGTTTGTAGGTGGCATCGTCGGTGACCACGTAGCGAACGGTGTCTTGTCCTACAAAGTTTAGAGGTGGAATGTACTCAAAGCTGACCAAAGTCGTTCCATTGAATATCGGAACCACGGTACCACCGGCGGCTGTAAGTTGCTCGATATTCGTGATGCGAACTTTTTGCCCTTCAGCCACTTCGTCGGCAGGGCCTGGTAGATCACCTGCCAAAACATCGCTTGTCTGAATCGTCGTCTTCGTGTCTTCGAAGCCTGAGGTCGAGTAAGCATCTGGAATTGGAGGATCGTTGACTGGGTTGATGTTGACAACGAAGGTCTTGAGGACCGAGACGTTGGTGTTCGGCGGTGGAACAGCGAGACCGTTGTCTCGCAAGGTTACCACCACGCGCGTGTCCAGTCCGGAGTTTCGGTTGATGTCTTTGGCCGTTTGATAAATCAAGGTTCCATCGACGAGCAAGCTCGGTTGTACTGCGAATGCGGTTGGGTCTACCGCGACAACATCGAATGCGAGCTCTTGAGTCGATTCGTCGGCAGCCGTTGCCGGCCCTGGTCGGATCGAAGTTGCAAACCCGCTGATTGAAACGACACCTTGGTCTTCATCCGAAGTGATCGATGCTGGGATGGTGAACTGAGGTGCATCGTTGACGGGTCGGATGCTGATCGTAAAGGTT
>CAIYZV010000378.1 GCA_903930765.1 uncultured Pirellula sp. | reverse complement strand
CCCATTGCGACCAACAAAGATTTCTCCGCATAATTCATCTTCTCGGAAATCGAGATCAGGTAACCAAGGCTACGTTTGCTTGGGAATGAGCACCGGGGATCTTTAGCAAGATCCACTACGAACGGCGGAGCGGGATCTTTAGCAAGATCTGCTACTAACGGCGGAGAGGGATCTTTAGCAAGATCCACTACAAAAGATCTTTAGCACGATTCGCGACGAGGGCGTTGGGGAAGACTTACACGTGGCGACTTTACCGATGCTTATCAACAAAAAACTCCCAGACGCGTTTGGCGCCGGGGAAGGAGATTGGGGCGTTGCCGTCTCGTCGTGATCGCGTTCCTGGCCAGCCGTGAGCACCCACCGAATCCACCACGAACTCGGTCGCCGCACCCTCGCTCGTCGCCGCGTAGACTGTCGTGGTCACCGTTCCAACGTTGGCGACTTTCGGCTGGTTCTGAGATTTGTTGGCATCGACCCAAAATCGAACCACGTCCTTGAGGGGCTTGTAAGGAGCATCTTGGGCGGCACGAACGAGAGGATTGCGGCTCATGCCTCCTTCAAGCGGTACCTCGTCATCTTTTGCGCCATTGATGACAAGGATCGGTAGCGGGACGGAGGGCATTTTCTCGAACGTGAACATAGACGCCACCACCGGAGCGATGGCAGCCAAACGCTCCGCACGCGCGACAGCGTAGACGAACGTCATCATCCCGCCATTGGACCCGCCGGTCATATAGATTCGCCGTGGATCCGCCCCGTGCTCGTCGATAAGCCGATCGATCAACGCGTCGAGGTACGCGATATCATCGGCATCGCGAACCTGCCTCCGAAGCAGAAACCCAGTATTCCAAGCGTGACGCCGGCCTCCAAATTCAGTCCCCTCTGGGTACACAACCATAAACCCTTCCGATCTCGCGACTGGATCGAAGCCCGAGTTGGCCCGCATCACCTCTGCACTTCCTTGCCCTCCGTGCAGGGCGATCACGACCGGTCGCTTGGTGCCATCCGTCGGAGCATTGACAACCACAGCACGGCGATCCTGCTGGTTGATTTTGAACCCGATCTCGAAATCCGATCGGCGATTCGTCGCGGACTTGCTCGCTGGGGGATCGAACACCTTGCGATAAAAGCTCCAGTTGCTCTCACCGAGCCCCTCGATCGTTTTCATCGGATTGTGGTCGCCCCCTTCAAGCACCGTCCACGTATGCGGGATTTGAAGTTTGTCCAAATGCTCGTGAAACGCCAAATTGTTGTTGTACGTTTCATCCTGATCACCGCAGACCATTCGGATGATCGAATTGCCTCGTATCGCTTCAGCATTCTCTTCCGCCAAACGCCGAGGGCTGACGCTTCGAAAATACTCCTGGTCACCACCGTAGACTTTTTGCAAAACTTCGGCTGCCCGCTGCCTACCCGCTCGCGGAGCTTGTACCAGTTCCGGCTGCAATGGCCCACCACCCATGATCGAAATACCTTTAAACAGGTCGTTGTATTTGAATCCCAAGCGGGCCGAACCGTACCCACCCATGCTATAGCCGTCGAGTAGCCGGCCGTCCCGAGTTGCGATGGTACGATGCGTCGTATCGATATGGGGCACGAGCTCCTTGATGATCATCGTTTCAATGGGTGCCGACCCATCCTTCCAATCGACGTACATCCCTTCGGCAAGCCCGTTCACGAAGATGACCAAACACGGGGGTGTTTTCCCTGCCTCGATGGCTGCATCGAATAACGTAGCCACGCGCGGAATACCAGGCAGTCCACCTCCCGAGCCATGCAGCCAATAGACCACCGGAAAGCGACGCTCTGTGTCGCGGTCATACTCGGCCGGTTTGTAGATGTGGTAGCTAACCTTGGTCTTTACCAGAGCGCTTTCAAACGTCTGGTACGTCACTCGTGGGCCAGGAATCTCTACTGTTACCCACGCCGCACCCACCTCAGCCGCTGGTGGACGCACTGGAGGCTGAGCTGTTGCTATCTCGACAGTGGCGATCTCGACAGTGGCGATGCCAGCAGCGCAAATTGCAAGCAGAATCATTGGGACAACAACGTTTTGACGCATGACTCATTCCCCTGGGGTGGCACTCCTATATTCCGAATCGCCCTTGGCTCAATCGTGCTGGAACGATCTCTTTAACGTCCCAGGATCTCCGATAATTTACGAAGCTCCTGCCGGTTCAATTGGCCATTCTTGTCGGCATCCAGCCGATCGAAGATCGTCGTCGATGCGGCAGGATTATTCGCGAACTTGGCTTTGACTTCATCGCGCGTGACATTGCCGTCACCATCCGCATCCAACTGCTGGAAAAGGCCATCACCGAGGTTCGGTCCGCTGGACTCGCCGCGTCCAAATGCATTGCGGACTGCTCCTCGAATACGACTCCGAGGAGACAATGGATTGGGCTCACCTGGCTTGGCCCCCGGGACGATGTACTCGACATAACCGAGATGCATCTCATCGAACGTTTGAGGCCCCCAACGCACCTCTTTGCTGGGATCAGGATTCGCTGGGTTCCCGCTACTGTTGTCGTACCATGCAGTGTATTGCACGGCATCACCCGCTTTGATACTCAACGGTTCGGCGTATCGATAGAGAAGCTGCCAATTGAAATCGTAGTGAGGAACATCTAATAGCGTCTGTGTCTTTCCGCTAGAAATCAACTCATAACGAGCCGCTTTGCCCCTCAAATGCATGTGGGGTAGAAACGCGAGTATCTGAACATCGACCGGAACACTCTTAATGCTTCCAACGACCGGATGATTGTCGGCTCCAGCTGGAATCCGAAACCTCATGTTGACCACACTGGCGACATGCACCTCATGCTTCGGCTCCTCCTTGGCAAAAACCAACCCGATACGCGTGCTATCCTCCGTCGCGGTTCCGTTGGGAGTGTAATGCATTTGGAATCGCAATTTCGCACCCTTGGGAATCCTTCGCGCGTATCCAGCGGGATACACCAACTTGCTATTCCCCGGAACATAGATCCCCCAGTATCCTCCTCGCTCATCCGCTGCCTCGTCGCGAGCACCATCCTCTTCATCGCTCCCCTGCACGAACACCAGAACATGATGAACAACGCTCAGATTACCGGAACGTATCTCGATCGCTTGAACCCACTGATCTTGCTCCAGATGCGTATCCACGGTGATGTTTTGATATGGCATTGTTCCGGTGGCTTTAACTTTCATCGGTTGATCAAATTCAAAAACCGCATCGGGCTTTCCAATCGTCCATCCGTCGGTAAAAACCATCGGCAAGGGTGATTCGTTCGGATCTCCTTCAGGCATTTTGTTATCCAGCCAAGCGATCATCAACTTCTTTTCGGTTGCCGATAACGAGCGGTCGTTGATCCAAGGGGATGCATACGATTGCGATTTGTTCTCGGCAGCGGCTGCAAACCAAGGTGGCATGATTCCAGACTCGACGACTTGTCGAATCATAGCCCCATGCGCAACAGCATCGGGATAAGTATCCAATCGAAATGGACCAACCCCACCCTCACGATGGCATTCGACGCAGTGGCGTTGAAGCAATCTGGAGACATGATTGTGATACGTCACCTCGGAAGCCGGTGCGGAGGTCGTTCGAGTTTCGAGCGCGCAACCGGGAGCTGCGGTTGCTGAAACCAAAGCAGATCGATGATCAAGTGCCGCTTGCACGGCATCTCGAAGATACGTATGCCGGGGAGTGTCGATGGAGTAACCGAACCCGTATTGATCATCGATCGCGCCGCGATAGATCAAGGTGTAAGAACGGTCGACAACGAACACGTCGGTAGTGCTCATCGCCGAAAGGTGCGATGCCAATCGAGAATCTGTATCCAATGCGTATTCGACAGGGAACTCGAAACGCGATGCAGCGATCTTCATCTCTTCCGGTTTATCGCTAGCCACACAATTCACCAGGACAAACCGCACCCCGCGCGGTGCAAAATCTCGTTGGAGCTCGACCAACGTGGGTAGGTACTTTTTGCTGATGGGACAACTTGTGCTGGTGAACGCGATCACCGTTAAGTCGCTGGGCGGATCTTGGTGAATCCATTTCAATCCCCCCTCGAGATCGCGAAACTCAAAATCCCGCACGTAGCGTCCGATACCATGCTCACCCGGAGCCAATAATACGGGCCCTTGTCGGACCGGCGATTTGGAAGCCCCCACAAACGACTGTTTTACTTCGTCTGGAGTGTTTGTTTCATTTCGATTGCGTTCGAGTTGTTCAAAACGTTTCTCTGGATCCTGTTGAGCACACGCAAGGCCAGCACCAAAACCACATAAAAGCGTCGCGAGGAGCACAAAGTACGGTTGGGCGATATCATTCCGCATCATGATCATTATTTGAGAGTACCGTAGGAAAGGCAAAGCAACGCAGGCAAAGATTTAGACGCTATGTAGTTACGACGCCGTGTAATTTAGACGCCGCGTAGTTTACACGTTTTCAACGCACCAAAATACGGGCTAACGCGACACTGCACAATTGACGGCACGGCAATCGCCGAGCAGACTGAGATGGCGTTTTCGAAGTATTCTAGATTTACTCAGCAAGATCCCCCATGAAGTCTCGTTTCATTCTTAGCCAGCTATTCCTCGGAATCATCCTCAACGGTGTGGGTTCCAACAATCAAGCGCAGGAGCCGATTTCTCCGTCCGCGAACGAAACACCGAAATCCATCGCGGATCGTGTTGATTCGGGATTAGTTAGCGCCATCAAATTCCGAAGCATCGGGCCGGCCTTTATGGCAGGTCGAATCTCCGATATCGCTCTCGATCCCAAGCAACCCAACACTTGGTACGTCGCTGTCGGATCGGGCAATCTGTGGAAAACGACCAATGCTGGTACCACGTTTACTCCCATCTTCGATGATAAGTCTTCCTATTCGATCGGATGCGTTACGATCGATCCTCAGCAGAGCGATACCGTGTGGGTCGGTACTGGCGAAAATGTGGGAGGTCGTCACATTGGGTTCGGCGATGGGGTCTACCGCAGCAAAGATGGCGGTCGCTCGTTTGAGCACCTGGGGCTCAAGCAATCCGAGCATATCAGCAAAATCCTGGTCGATCCTCGAAACTCAAAGATCGTATTCGTCGCCTCCCAAGGCCCATTGTGGTCCTCCGGTGGCGAACGAGGATTGTTCAAATCCACCGACGGGGGTGCCACATGGAAAAACGTTCTTAGCAAAGGGCCATACACCGGAGTTACCGATGTCGTCATCGACCCGAAGGATCCGGACACGATGTATGCGGCGACGCACCAACGCCACCGGACCGTATGGGCGTTACTGAACACCGGCTCCGAATCGGGTGTCCACAAATCGACCGACGGTGGTGAGACATGGCGAGAACTGAGCCAAGGCCTACCGGGCGGAGACAAAGGTAAGATCGCACTGGGCGTATCACCTCAGCAGAACAACGTCGTCTACGCGAGCATCGAACTGCCAAACCGCAAAGGTGGTTTCTACAGGAGCGAAAACCACGGTGAGTCCTTCGAGAAACGGAGCGACTTTATCTCCGGCGGAACCGGGCCACACTATTACCAAGAAATCTATCTCGATCCTCACCGATTCGATGTTATCTATCACGCCAACGACACGTTGGTTCGCAGCCTCGACGGTGGCCGAACCTTTACGCCGATCGAAGGGCGGGCCAAACATGTCGATAACCACGCCGTCGTCTTTCACCCCACCGATCCCAATTATCTATTGGTAGGCTGCGACGGCGGGGTCTATCAGTCCAATGATTTTGGCAAGTCCTATCGTTTCTTTCCCAATTTGCCTGTAACTCAATTCTATAAAGTCGATGTCGATTACGATCTGCCGTTCTACCATGTGGTTGGTGGGACCCAAGACAACTTTACCCAGTACGGTCCGTCAGCGACACGTTATGTCCAAGGTATCGCGAATTCGGATTGGCAAGTTGTCTTGGGTGGCGACGGCCACGACAACGCGATCGACCCAACCGATCCGAACATCATCTACTGCGAGTCGCAGCAAGGTTTCATCCATCGCTACGATCGTCGAACGGGTCAAGCCGTCGATATCCGACCACAACCCGCTGCCGGCGAAGAAAGCTTCCGATTCAATTGGGATTCCCCCATTTTAATCAGCCCTCACAATCCGAAACGGATCTATTTCGGTAGCCGCAAACTACACCGCAGCGAAGACCGCGGAGATTCCTGGGCAACCATCAGCCCGGATCTCTCCAAAGGGATCGACCGATGGACATTGCCGGTCATGGGACGTGTCTGGGGAATCGATGCCGGTTTCGATTTGCTCGCGATGAGCGCCTACGGCAACATCACCTCGATAAGTGAATCGCCATTAGTCGAAGGACTCCTCTATGTTGGCACCGATGATGGACTCATCCAAATCACCGAAGATGGAGGCAAGTCATGGCGCAAGGTCGATCGCTTCTTCGATATTCCCGAAGGCGCATTTGTCAATGATGTTAAAGCGGATAGGCATCATCCCGATACCGTCTATGCATGTTTAGATCACCATAAGAGCGGAGACTATAAATCGTACGTGATCAAGAGCACTGACCGCGGCAAGACTTGGTCGTCCATCGCTGCCAGTTTGCCCGAACGCCATTTGGTGTGGCGCATCGAACAAGACCACGTGCAACCCAATTTGCTTTTCCTCGGGACCGAGTTCGGCGTATTTGCATCGGTGGATGGAGGAAAGAAATGGTTCAAGTGCTCGAACGGGCTTCCCAATATCCCCGTCCGCGACTTGGCAATCCAGAAGCGAGAAAACGATTTGGTAGCTGCAACCTTTGGCCGAGGATTCTATGTGCTCGATGACTACTCCGCGCTCCGCGAGTTGTCGACGGAACGACTCGACAAAGAATCGCATCTGTTCCCCGTTCGGCGCACGTGGTGGTACGCGCCGGTCGATCGACTGGGTGGCATGGGAAGCAAAGAAGGATTCCAAGGGGAAAGCTATTTCATCGCAGACAATCCAAGCTATGGAACCGTGTTCACCGTCCATCTGAAGGATGAGTTCAAATCGCTGAAAGACACGCGATCCGAACTAGAAGAGAATGCAAAAAAGGAGAACAAGGACGCCAAAATCCCAACGCTTGCCCAATTGGAAAAAGAAGCTGAGGAATTGGTACCCATGCGGTTTCTACGGATCACTGACGAAGCGGGAGCATTTGTGACACGCATCGCTCTGCCCACCGCAAAAGGGTTGCATCGCGTGACATGGGATCTTAAAAAGTCCCCGCTGCGAGGATCCGCAATTCGTCCGATGGCGTTGCCTGGAAAATACAACGCCGTGGTAATGGCCTGGGATGGCCAAAACCTGAAAACGATTTCCGACCCAGTAGTCTTTAATGTCGAGCAAATGGTCGAACCGTCGATGCCACCCGTCGATCGCCTCCAATCGTTGGAGTTCCAAAACCAAGTGGTTGCACTTCAAAATCGACTTCAAAGATCGATTGCGAAACTCGCCCAAGGAATCGAAAAACTGAACGAAGCCGAAGGCATCATCAAGGAGGGGACGCCGGAACTGGGGCCGATCGGGACCGAGATTCGCCAAGCGAAGCTTGACGCCAAAAAAATCGAGAAGCAGTTACTTGGAAATCCAGTCCTTCAGGATCGCTATATCGAATCGATCCCGGCACCCGCAGAGCGTTTGAATAGCGTGCTGTTTGGAATGATGTCGTCGCCTCATGGTCCGACCAAGACGCATCGCGAACAATTCGACATCTGCAAGTCCGAGGTAGAATCCACGCTGCCTCGCATCGACGCATTGGTCGATCAAACCGTCAGCGCCATCCGTCAAAAACTTACCGCGATGGGTTACGATCTGCAGGTTCCGTGATCGGGCGGTCAAAGATATGCCCCCAAAACGCCGAAGCTACAAATTGCAGGCTGCGGGGCTTGGGCGATATACCAACATCGAGTCTACGGCCAAGCAGGAATAGCACCCGATGCGATCTTGAAATTGCGTCAAGGCGAAGAGTTTTCTTCGCTCCAGGTCCACGGCGAACTCGTCATCCGCAAATCCGTACGAGATCTCTCAACAGCAACCGCTTAGCACCCTAGAGTTTGCCGCAATCAGGGTTTCCGTCATCAAAGTTTGCCGCAGAAGGTGTTCCGCATTTCGGGATGGCTTAAGCCTTCCGCTTCGTTATGTTTCCACTGCACTGTATGATAGAGATGATATAGAACCAAAAGGACTACGCGCGAGGAATCGTACGACCGCAGATCCAAGAGAAAGGACGATACGAATGGATTGGCTAAACAACATCTGCTGGCTGACCGACTCGTACAAAGTCAGTCATTACAAGCAGTACCCACCGCAAACTCGACGGGTTTATTCGTACTTTGAATCGCGGGCTGGGGCCATCCATCCACAAACTATGTTCTTCGGACTTCAGTATTGGCTGAAACAGTATCTCGTCGGCCAAGTCGTAACGGCAGAAAAAATCGACCAAGCCGAAAGGTTGTACAACGCGCACTTCGGTGACCGCGTATTCAATCGGTCTGGTTGGGAAACCATTCTCAAAAAATATGGTGGGCGGCTTCCCGTTGAAATCAAGGCGATTCCAGAAGGATCGATCGTAGGCGAATCCAACGTGCTGATGACCGTAGAGAATACGGACGATAACGTGTACTGGCTTACCAATTATCTGGAATCGCTGCTCGTACAAACGTGGTACCCATCGACCGTCGCAACCCAAAGTCGGGCCATGAAGGAATTAATCCTCCACTACCTGGTCCGTACTGGCGATCCATCGCTCATCGATTTCAAGTTGCATGATTTCGGCTTTCGCGGTGTAACGTGCCCAGAGCAAGCCGCACTCGGTGGCGCAGCTCACCTTGTCAATTTCAAGGGAACCGACACGGTGGCAGGGGTGGTCCTAGCAAGCGAGTTTTATCGCGAACCATGCGCTGGATACTCGATACCCGCCGCGGAACACAGCACCATTACTTCTTGGGGAAGAGAGCATGAAGTCGATGCGTGCCGGAACATGCTGCTGCAGTATCCGCACGGCATGGTCGCGACCGTGAGCGACAGTTACGATGTTTTTCATTGCTGCGAGAATATCTGGGGTGGTACTCTCAAGAATGAGGTTCTGGCTCGCGATGGCGTTCTCGTCGTACGACCGGATTCTGGCGATCCGTTGACCGTCGTTGTGAAAGTCTTAAACATCCTGGGAGAGCGATTCGGTTTCACCACCAATGCAAAGGGCTTTAAAGTACTGCACCCCAAGGTCCGCGTCATCCAAGGTGACGGAATCGACTTCAAATCGCTTGACGGGATTCTCTCGGCAATCACATCCTCCGGATGGTCCGCGGACAACATTGCATTCGGTTCCGGCGGGGGATTGCTCCAAAAACTCAACCGCGACACGCAGCGTTTTGCTTTTAAATGCTCTTGGGTGAAAGTTGGGGATAAGGAACGCGAGGTTTTCAAGCAGCCGGTTACCGACAACAGCAAACGGTCCAAAGCAGGTCGCTTGAAGCTGGTGCATCAAGACGGCGAGCATGGTACTGTTTTTGCGACCGTGCCAAGCGGAGACCCTCGGCCGGACCAACTTCAGTTCGTATTCAGAAACGGAGAATTGCTGGTCGACCAAACCTTGGCTCAAATTCGGGAAAGATCGCACAACAGCTTATAGAACCACGGCACGAATACACGTTCGAAGCGAGGAAAGATTATTACCAATAAAATCACGTGTGGATTCCACCGTGGAAAAAGCGGTACCTAATTATCCCCTCGGTTCATTAGCCCCTCGGTATCGATCGTTCCCATACACCAAGAGCTGATTCGTGATGGTCACTCCCCCGTTTCGTTCGCCAGCGATTTCCTACCCGATCTTGCTGATACTGATCGCTTTTGGAATCCACTCGCAGTGGCCTGCCGGTGCTTTGGCTCAGAAGGAGGGAGCCGAACGAGCTACCCTGTCTCGCTTAGATCCATCACAGAAGTCGCTCTTGGACCAATCTGCCGATTACTCGGCGAAACTTAGCGGAAGAGCGGTGCTCGTGATGCATCGCGGCGAATTGGTTTACGAGCGCTATGACAATAACTGGATTGCATCCCGTCCGCACATGCTCGCCAGTGGCACCAAGAGCTTTTCCGGAGTCATCGCGATGATGGCCGTTCAAGATGGGCTCCTTTCGTTGGATGAATTGGCTTGCGAAACACTGACGGAATGGAAAGACGATCCGAGGAAGTCCAAGATCACCGTTCGGCATCTTCTCACCTTGTCGTCAGGACTGCATCCCGCCGATGCGGCATTCCCCAATCGACGCCAAACCGGAAACAATCCGAATCCGTTGCTTCAGCAACGCCAGGAGAGAATCGCACGTCAAGATTCCAACGATCGTTTGAAGGAATTGGCAACCGGGAATTGGTTCAAGGATTCAATCAAGGTGCCAACGAAGCATGAAGCGGGAAGCACATTTGAATATGGGCCTAGCCACTTTTATGCATTTGGCGAACTTCTCAATCGCAAGCTGGCTTCCCGTAACGGCACGAGTGCAAAATCCTTCGAACAGTACGCGCGAACTCGGCTGTTTGAACCCTTGGGCCTACAGATCGGTGTTTGGACCAAAGACCAAGCAGGAAATGTGAACATACCCGGTGGCATGTTTTTGACCGCGAGGGAGTGGGCCAAGTTCGGTCAGTTTATGCTTGATAAGGGATGCGTCACAAAGCAGGATGGCTCGAAGCAGGAGTTGATCGACAACGAGTTGCTCTCGCAGTGCTTTATTGCGTCGGCCAAGAATCCATCCTATGGCTTAACCTGGTGGCTCAATGGGAACAGCGACGAAGCGGACACAGGGTTGTCCAAAAGTGCCTCCGCATCCAATCTATCCGATCGAATTCGTAGCCGTGCGCTCAACGAAGAATCAAGTGTCGATATGGAATCGCAGGGTAAGCAGGTGCGAGTCTGGATGGCAGCGGGACTGGGCAAACAGAGACTGTTCGTCCTGCCCGATCAAGATTTGGTAATCGTCCGTTTCGCGGAAGCGAGTGTCGATGGTCGACGGTTCAAAAACGACACATTTTTAAAACCGATCGTAAGCGCGTTTTCCGCGGAATAAGTCAGCCGATTCGTACCTAGCCGTGATCACCAACACCATCGCATGAGCCTGCGAATTTTGCACTCAATCCAATAGCCTTCGTTCCTTCCGATACGCGGACTGGGTTGCATTCATTCTGGAATCACGAACCGTGACTTTTGCTATTTTCCTTCCGCGTTTAATTGGCTACCTTCGACTCCAATGAATGGCGCTCCTAGATCGGGTAGGAAGCCAGTGTGTTCACGCCACGGCCTGGCGTTTTGGTGTCCCCAATTGGTGCCGAGGTAGCAATGTCCTTGATTCGTAGCTTTCTTCTGGCAATAACTTTCTGCATTGCTTGCATTTCGAACGCCAGCGCGGAACTTGGGCCGCAAATTAAGATCGGTGATCAGATTCTTAAGCTCAATGGCGCAGGGGTGCGAACAAAATCCTTCGTACAGATCTATGAAAGTGGTCTGTATCTATCGAAACCGACCACCGACTCGCAAGCAATTCTGGGTGCGGACGAACTGATGGCCATTCGGGTCAAAATCACTTCGGGCTTTGTCAGCCGATCATCCTTGGTCGCATCGCTCAAGGAGGGACTCGCCCAGTCCACCAAGGGACAGCCCGATGCATTAGCGCGCGAGACCCAGCAGTTGCAGCAATTGCTTCAGGACGAGGTCAAAAAGAACGACGTTTATGACTTCGTATATTTTCCCAACAAGGGACTTTGCGTCTTCAAAAACGGAAAATCCCAAGGTGTGATTCCGGGCTTGGCGTTCAAAAAAGCCCTATTCGGGATTTGGCTCTCCGATACCCCTGTCGACAAGGATCTTCGACAAGCAATGCTGTCGGGGAAAGCAGGTTCCTATTGATTGCGTGAATGAAGCCAGAGTCAAAAACACATCGGAAGCAGGCTCCCCGGTCGAAGTCCTAACGATACGCGACAAACCATCGACAGGATGAGCAATCAAGAAATTGAAGATCTGGTCGCTGCGGCATCGAGCAAAAAAATTAACCTATCACCACGGATCCAACTCAACGCATCGACGTCCACACGCCTCGCTACTTAGTGCTTCGAACCATTCATGTTTTTGGTTCACGCGGAGGCGCGGAGACGCGGAGGGTGGGAGATTGGTGAGGATGGGGTGAAGCCTACCGAGGTAAGCGACATCTTAGGCATAACCCAAAGTCGCTCCTGGTTTTGGATCGGAAACTCTCCGCGCCCCCCGCGTCTCCGCGTGAGTCTCCTCCTACCTTAATGCCGTGATAGATACGAAACTGTCGATTAGCTTAGATCTATCGCTTTTTCATTTTTTCGGTGCCGCGGTTACGACAGGGCCGAGGCAGATTCGGAAGCCATCGCGCGAATCGGAGTAATGCGGACCTGCAAGACCTAAACGTACCGCACAACGGGCATTGCCGGGTACGTCGAAGTAGTTGCCCCCTTTGCATACCGGACGGTAGTTCTCCGTGGTCGTATGCAGTTTTTCGTGGCCCCCTTTTGGATCGAAATGATCGAGAACAACTTCCCAAACATTCCCACACATATCGGCGATCCCAAAGCCGTTCCTTCCTCGCTCGCCAAAATGATCGACGGGAGCAACGAAGGAGTAGCCATCGCTCCACGGAGCACTTGCTAATGGCCACTTCTGTTTCCGATCCGGAAGGAAATCGACGGCAGAGATATTGAAACGGCCTTCTCCTTCGGCGAGATCATCTCCCCACCAATACGCGGTACTGTCTTGCCGTCCACCTCGGCATGCGTATTCCCATTCTGCTTCGGTGGGTAAGCGGTACTCGTACCCTGCGGGAATTTTCTGTTTCACGCTCGCCTGCTCATTGAGCCATATAGCGAACGCTTTCGCATCGGTCCAACTCACGCAGACAACCGGAAAATCGTCTTGCGTAGGAAAGTGAAAGTTCGGATCACGCCAACTTTTGCCGGGCATCGGTTCCCACGGATGCACAACCGCCCCACGGAAGTTGTAGCTGGTCCAGTTGGGATTGAAGCACTGGGTATGCCCATCTGGTTTTTCGGCGTCGGTCACATACCCCGTTTCTTCGACGAATCGGCGAAATTGTCCGACGGTAACTTCGGTGCGCCCCATCCAGAATGGATGTGGCACCTTCATTTTGCGGGGTAGCTCTCCCTCATACGATTCTCGTTCGGTCCCTGGTTGTGCACCACCTTCGATCCCCGTCGCCCAATCCTTCTCCGCCTGTGAACTTCCCATCATGAACTCACCAGAGGGGACAGGAACCAGTTCGATTTTGGTTTGTTGGCCCAAATCCGCGACGAGTGCATCGGGAGGGGTTGGCGATTGAGCGAGTACTGAAGTTAGGCATGTGGTTACCGAAAGCCAGCACAGAAGGATCCGTAGAAGCGACATGATGGGATACGCCAAATTCGTGATGAAGAGGGATAGGAAAGCAGACTTCAAGGGAGACGTTCGGCATGCATGATGCGTGGCAACCGTTGCTGCCCACCAAAAGAGTGAAGGGCTTACGAGGATCGATCAACCGTCGGGATCATCCAGCAGCAACTGTAGTCGCTCGCCTAACTGGGTTGGAAAACGGGATGGCCAGCGCTTATCGATCAGTCCAATTTGGATCATGTCTCGCAAGTGGGTTCGGTCTTTATCTAGGTAGCTATTGAGTTTCATTTCCACCAAGGCTTCGAGCTCGACGATCCGTTTCTGATTGATTTCGATCGTTCGATCGACGTTGGGAGTGGGGCTGACATATTCGGGCCGAACTTTTCGTCCCGCAAGGAGAATATGCAATCCTTGGCTCGGTTTCCCGTCTGGGCCATCCAAGAATACGACGGTACCCATCACTTCATCGCGGATGAATCCGGCGGCTTGCAGTGCGTCGGTGGCTCGTGGCAAGTCCTCTTCGGCGAGGAGCAAGTCGACATCCCGGGTATTGCGGACGGCACCATCATCGATCGTTGCCACCCAAGCTGCGACGGCGTTTCCATCGACAACCGCGTAAGGAACCTGCGCCTCGCGCAGTGCCTTGCACGCTCGATTCAATCGTTCCTGAACGAGTTCCACGGCGCGAAACATCCTTTCGAAAACATCGAGACCTTTTTCACGAACCATACTGGCAAGGCTTTTGGAATCCATCCCAAAATTGTAGCAAGATCGACATCGGAAATGCGACTTCAGATTGTTTATCGAGTTATTTCAGTCCAAGCAGACACTCGATCACGCTTTTTGGCTTCGCATCCTACTGGGACTCAATGAAATGGTACCGGTACTCAACGGCTTCTAGCGCGGCTGTCTCGGTTATCTAGCTGTATCGTTCGTCGCAATGTTAGGCCTCCGCCGGCCTTGTGCCGGTGGAGCCACGACTGGCAGCTACCCATCGCGCCCCCCTCCCTACTCTCCGCTTGGGGCTTTGCCCCAAGCGAAAGAACGCGGTGAGCGCAGCGAATCGTGTAGCTGCCAGTTGCTGCTCCCACCGGGATGAACCCGATGGAAAGCCATGCGCGCGGTGGAGCAGAGCTTGTAGCTGCCAGTTGCTGCTCCCACCGGGATGAACCCGGCGGAAAGCGATGCGCGGTCTCTCGGATTCAGCTCTGCCTAAGGTCTAAGGCCTAAGCCCTGCTCCTGGCCTCCGCCGGCCTTGTGCCGGTGGAGCCGCGACTGGCAGCTACCCATCGCGCCCCCCTCCCTACTCTCCGCTTGGGGCTTTGCCCCAAGCGAAAGAACGCGGTGAGCGCAGCGAATCGTGTAGCTGCCAGTTGCTGCTCCCACCGGGAT
>CAIYZV010000377.1 GCA_903930765.1 uncultured Pirellula sp. | reverse complement strand
CCGTTAATCTTGAGATCATGTTGGAATCGAATAGCGATAGGAGACTGGGGTTTCAGGTCTTTGGACATGACGACAACCTTTCTAGGAAGGTTGATCCCGGACCGTTCGAATAGGGACGGTCAGAAGCGAGGATCAACGTCAATTCCCAGAGTGGTTGGACCTCGAAAGAAGGCAACGAACACTGTCACCATCGCTACCGAGAATGCCCTGCCGCGTTAGCGGCTTACTTGAACAAAACCATGCACCGAAGTGGCCGTTCGGCGGCGCTTGACATGGTGACTTTTTTGGCGGCCACTTGGTGATGGCCGCCGTTATCCGAAAACTTCAGGGCACATGACAGGACGACACGACTGGTACCGAAAGACATCGTGGACTGAGTCCGAACGTGAAGATTTTGAGACTCGATTTACAAGGACTCGAAAGGCTAGTCGTTCGCAGTACTTAACGATACAAGCTGGGTACTTGTTTGAGGGTGGCTACCTTCGCGAATCGCTTTCCTTGATCGATCGAATGTTTGCGGATTATCCCGAGCGATTCAATTTCTCCATGGGCTTTTTACTTCGTGCGAAATGCCATGCCGCGCTAGGAAATGTTTCGCGTGCAATTGAGTCTTTCCGTATGTCAATCCAAACGGAGCGGGACTACCCTAATGTTCGAACCAATGTTCCGCTCGACTTTGCTCAGTTTGTTGTTCAAAATGAACTCAAAGAACTGTTCCACGAGGCGCTGTCAGTTCTGGATGAGACGCGTCATGTCGGTACACAGTTTCCCGCGCACGACTACTTGTACTACTCGCTCAAATCCTGTTTGTTGGACTCATTGGGTATGGAGGGAGCGAAATCCAATGCTGAATTGGCAAAGACTGCGGCTGCGAAAACACATTCGGGCTTCTGGAAACATCCGACCCTATGTCTGGTTGACGAAGAGCCAAACTGGCTTCGTGAACGATTAGATCGTATAATCGTCGGATAACCATGGCATGCAACGAAGCCCTCGTTCAGCCGTTCTGACTCACGTGGAGTCAACTGCTCGGGCTCTCTGATGCCGGTGTTCGTCGCAATATGAGTCCAACTGAAACGAAAGCCTGAATGATCGTCGCACGCGTATTACAGGTTGTCTATGCGGCTACTCCGCTCATATGCTGGGGCCTGAACGCTTGCCTTGGGAAACGTCGAGTTCATTGGGCGCTCCTATTTGTGATTGCTGGCATCACAGGTTATTTCGTCTTACTTGCCGCCGTACAAGCGATGGAACTCGCATTGGACGTGGAACTTTACAAACATGATCTTGATGGCGACCGATCATTCAGCGAAAGCGAAATGACCGAAGAGGCGAAACGCGCAATGAACAGAGTGACCAATGACACCGGACGGACACTTGCACCAATTACGGGCGTACCAATCACATTTGTTTGGACTTCCATAAACTTTATTGTTCTCGGAATCGTCGAAACCATTGGGCGGTGGCTCTGGTCGAGACTCCGTCGGCCGAAGGCGGAACTCGAGAAATCAATATCGTTTCCTACGTCCTCGGTTCCGCTAGACACGAGTAATCCATATCAGCCTCCTATACACTATCCGTAGCGACGAGCAAAACAATGCACGCGAGTTGCGGATCGCGCGTATCCTGATGGTAAGTCACCTGGCCGCAACCGCGTGATTGTGGTCGTTCGTCCTGCAGAATGGAACTCGCTTGCTAGCTTTACGAACTCGACTGCACTGGATTACGGTACCGAAGAATCTACTTCTTTTCGATTTCGTCGGCGCTCTCGTGACCTCACTTTCCACCGGACTCCTGTTGACGACAATCCTCCCGACAGGATTGCCTGTATGGATTCTTTTTGCACTATCTATCACTGCGGCCGGATTTGCTTGCGTTGACGTCTTAGCGTACTGCTATTGGCCCAGCCAATGTTGGCCAGTTACGGTAGTTGGACTGCTAAACTTGCTATACTGTGCTGCAGTCATTGCTGCGTTGTTGGTTTTTCTGCCACAAATTACTTCGATCGGAACGATATACTTTGCCGTCGAGTGTACGATTGTGATTCCACTGGCTGCGTTTGAGTTGGTGGTTGCGAGACACTGCCGGCTTAGATCAATGCCGAACAAATAAAGGATTAGATGTTGCGTCACTAGGATAGGGACGTACGGTCGGGGAGTCTCATTTGGTGGTGTCAGTACAGTTGGCAGTGGAGAGACTAGCCAACATCTAAGCCCCTGTTCAAGAAGCCCAGCGGCGG
>CAIYZV010000376.1 GCA_903930765.1 uncultured Pirellula sp. | reverse complement strand
GGTCCCGCTCAAGCCAAGCGCAGAGACTACCAAAAGTTTTACTTCACCATCTACGGTAACCCAGAGCCGAAGGGAGCATGGGGAGTTAGTATCGAAGGGCACCATCTCTCACTCAATATGACCTTCGATGGAGACCGAGTTGTCGATTCGACGCCTCACTTCTTTGGTGTGAATCCTGCCAAGCTCAAGCGTGACTTCCAAACTCCAGACCCGATGCAAGCGGGTTCAAAAACGAAGTATGCCGCAGGCAACCGCCTCCTCCTCCCCGAAGAAGGGGCTGCGTATGCTCTTCTTAGCACACTGACCGATGAACAAAAGGCGAAGACCCTTTTTGCACCCGAGGCGCCGGCCGACATCCAATGGCCAGGGGAACCGCAACCCAAGACCGAGCCCAACGTCGGTATCGCCGCCTCGAGTTTGAACGCGGACCAAAAGGCCAAACTAAAAGCGATCCTCGTAGCCTACTCCACCACGCTTCCAGAATCGGTTGCCAAGGACCGTTGGAATCTGATCGAGAAGGACGGGATGGATAAGATCTATTTCGGATGGGCTGGTGGGATGCAACCGACCGAGCAACACTTTTTCCGCATCCAAGGCCCCAGCTTCATCGCGGAACTGTGCAACTACCAAACCGACCCCGAAGGAACTGCAGCCAACCATATCCATTCGGTATGGCGCGACCTGACCGGTGACTTCAATCTTCCATTGGGTGCTTAGATTCACCAGTCGCTTGATTAATGATCAACACTCTATTCCTTCCTGAGCTGCGAGAAATGCTTCAAGAGGATCGTACCGACGATCTTCGAGAGTTTTGCATTGCGCTCCACCCCGCGCGGACCGCGGAGTTCATGGAGGGACTAGACAACAACGAATCGTGGCGTGTGCTCCAGCATGCTCAGCCGTCGCTCCAAGCGGAAATCTTTCAGTATTTCGATTCGTATCGCCAAGCGGAATTGCTGGCCACTCAGGACGAGAAACAAGTCGCCGTTTTGGTGACTCAGTTGCCAGCCGACGACGCGGTTGACTTGTTGAGAGAATTGCCCGAAGCGCGCGTCGATGAGATTTTGGCCTTGGTGCCGGCTCCCGACCGGCGCGATATCCGCCGACTTCAGACGTTCCCCGAGGGAACCGCCGGCGCGCTCATGACCACCGAAGTCGCTTGCTTGTCAGAAACGTTAACGGTCAAACAAGCCCTCGACGAATTGAGCCGACAAGCGGGTCGATTGGAAACGATCTACTACATCTATGTCGTGGACGACACCAATCACCTCCGAGGTGTCGTCAGCGGCCGCTTGCTGATCTCTTCCATCGGCCGTCCCGAGACACGACTCGCGGATCTGATGAAGACCGACATTGTGACAGCGAACGTCCATGATGATCAGGAACAAGTCGCCCAGAAGGTTGCGTTCTACAACATGTTGGCGATTCCGGTCGTCGACGACCATCAGCACATGCTCGGCATCATCACCCACGACGACGTGATCGACGTCGTGCGAGAAGAAGCCGCAGAAGATGTCCAGCGGATTGTTGCCGTGGAGCCCCTCAAGGATTCGTACTTGCGAACCCCTTTGATGATTCTCTCCTGGAAACGAGGGTTTTGGTTGCTGATTCTTTTTTTTGCAGCCCTATCGACCGCGTT
>CAIYZV010000375.1 GCA_903930765.1 uncultured Pirellula sp. | reverse complement strand
CGATTTACCACCGGGGGCCGCGCACACATCCATGACACGGTCACCTGGTTCAATCTGTGCCAACTCGATCGGCAACAAGGACGCGGGGTCCTGAATGTAGTAGTCCGCCGCTGCGTACTGCAAAAAGCCACCCGGACGCACGTTGGAATCGATCAGTCGTCGGCCCACCTTGGACCATGGGACCACATCCCATTCAAAGGGAAGCACGACATCGCCGCGATCTTGCCGCACTCGGACCCCGCGAGGTGGGAACTGACGGATCGACGCCGAAAAATCGGCGATCTCCGATCTCCCCAGCAAGGACTCAATGCGATCGATCATCAGGGCTTTCCAAAGGACCAAGAGCCAACAAAAGGGATATCATACCGCAGCAGACAAAAATGCGATCAAAATTCAATGCGGTAGAATCTCCCCCAGCAATGGCAAGAATTAGGTACACTAGGAGCCCGCTTCGGCCCCGGCTGTGGGCCCACACTGGCCCCGACGGACCACACATTCGCCGTCAGGTCGCTGGAACCGATCCAAAGCGTTTACTTCCACACGAAACCACATCTCGTAACTTACACCGGACTGAATCCATGGCAGGCACAACCTTTTATGAACCGATCTTAACCCCCGCCAAAACCATCGACGGCCGCATCCCAAAGCGAGAAGAAGTCCCAAGCGGCGACTCCCTCTGCGATTATTGCACTGCGAAATGTTGCCGCTACTTTGCACTCCCGATCGAGGAACCCACGAGCGAACAAGATTTCGACTTCATGCGTTGGTACCTTCTCCACGATCGGGCTAGCGTTTTCGTCGAAGACGACGTGTGGTATTTGCTCGTCCATACCACGTGCAAACACCTCCAAGCCGACCATAGGTGCGGAATCTACTACACGCGCCCCCAGATTTGTCGCGACTACTCGACGAACAATTGCGAGTTCGACGAGGACGCCGTTTACGAAATGTATTTTGAAACGGCCGAACAAGTCGCCGAGTACACCGAGGCCCGATACCACAGCGACGGGCCCTCCATTCGTAGCCGCGAGCCAGAACTTCTGCCAGTTCTGGGCTAAACCGCTGGGCTAACAACTTTCCAACCGCTTCCAACCAAAACGAATCCGATGGCACTCATCGAACCACGAACCCTCAAAGGCTTCCGGGATTTTCTTCCAGCTGCCATGATCCCACGCGAGCAGCTGATGGAAACCGCTCGCCGGGTTTACCGTCGCTATGGATTCTCGCCGATCGATACCCCGACCCTCGAATACCTGGAAATCTTGACCGGTAAAGGTTCCGAGGAAACCGATCGCCAGATGTACCACTTCACCGATAACGGTGGCCGCAAAGTCGGTATGCGATTCGATCTCACGGTGCCGCTCGCTCGTTTCGCCGCTCAACACATCCATGAGCTGGGTACTCCGTTCAAGCGTTATCACATCGCTCCGGTGTGGCGAGGCGAAACACCGCAGGCAGGCCGCTTTCGGGAATTCGTTCAATGCGATTTCGATACGATCGGAACGACCGGTGTCGTCTCCGATATCGAGACCGCGTTGGTAATCCACGAGCTATTGCAAGAAATCGGTATTGAACGGTTCCGCATTCGCATCAACAACCGACAAATCTTGACGGGCCTACTGGAACAACTCGACCTGAAGCATGCATCCACTGCGGTGCTTAGGGCGCTCGATAAGCTGGAAAAGGTCGGTGCCGACGCGGTTCGTAAGGAACTCTCGGACGCAAACATCAATGAATCCCAGATCCAACAGATTTTCAGTTTTGCCTCGATCCGAGGGGATGCAGAGTCTGTGCTCAAGCAACTGTCTGGTCAGCTTGCGGGGAACGAACTGGCCCAAACCGGGATCGATCGATTGAATACCATTCGCGGTGCATTGCAAGCCGCCGGGGTTTCGGCCGATCACTTCGAGATCGATGTTTCGATCGCTCGCGGCCTCGATTATTACACAGGCGTGGTGTTCGAAACGACCCTCGGCGACCTCCCTGAAATCGGCAGTGTCTGCAGCGGTGGCCGCTATGACAACCTCGCCGAACTGTTCACCAAACAACACTTGCCAGGGATCGGCGCATCCCTCGGTTTGGATCGGCTCCTTTCGGCTCTCGAAAAACTAGGCCGCATCCCGACGAACCCCTGTGCCGCGGATGTCTTCATCCCGCTCTTTGACGCCGATCGCATCAACGATTACTTTGCCCTCGCAGCCTTGGTAAGGCAATCCGGACTCTCCGCCGAAGTCTACCCGGAACCCAAAAAACTGGGTGCACAACTCAAGTATGCCGACCAGAGGGGGTTCAAAGTCGCTTTGGTTGCCGGTTCTCGCGAACTCGATGAAGGCATCGTGCAAATCAAAGATCTTCGGAACAAGACCTCCACCGATAGCCCTTGGAAGAACGACCCGAACGCGTTCATCGATGCCGTCAAATTGGTCTTGAGCATGAACCGCGGAGATCTCCTCGCGGCCAATTCGTAGCGGTTTGACCGGTTTTATGAACCTGCAGGCTTAGCAGGCTGTTGAACAACGGGAGCGGCACGGCGCAAGCCGTCCGGTAAGTCTATTTTATCAGGAGAAACTGGGCATTTTGCGCTGCACCGCTACCCGTTCCATCGTTTTTCAACGGGTGGTTAGCCATAGGTTGATTCCGTCCAGCGGTCCAACCTCAGAATCGGAACTCATCCGCATCCGCACCGTATACCGGCAGGTATCTGTAATACACCTCGAGGATCAGACACGCCATGCAGGTCCCGTAGAAGCGCCCGCCGATTTTATTGGAGTGGTCATCATCGAACCACCAACTCCCACGCATGTGCCCGTTCGGCGTTTGGGTGCGCACGAGGTAGTCACGCATCTTGTAGTTCCAATTCTTCCAAAGTGGCCCGCCGTACTGAAACATCGCCTGCGTCGCGTAATAGTCGTAATACATATCGCTCCGCGATGGCTCTTGTTTCGCCAAGTATTCAATCCCCTTTTCGATCGCCCTCGCGTCCTTCGATTTGCTTCGAAAGATCTGCAAGAGCACGCCGATCGCGGTCATACTTTTGCTCGGTTTGGCCGAACGGTACTTGAACATAAACTCACCAGACCGCGTCTTGTCCAAAAACTGATCGACCGCTCGGATTGTCTGCTGCGGCACCACCAGTTTCGCGGCGACGGCACTCTTGAGGGCCATCACCTGCCAACCAGCAATCGATAAATCTCCGGGTGTCCCGGGATGGTAATCCCAACCACCATCTTTGTACTGGGACAACACGATGAAATTGATCGCAAGCTGGCACGAATCTTTCAGCTCTTTGGCTTGTGTCATCTGATAGGCTTCGCACAACGCCAACGTAGCGATTCCATGTTCATACATCTGCGCGGACGCTTCGGTCCCCACCCAGTACGCGGAATCCGATTTCGTCCTCAAGCTCTGTTGCAGGAAGTAAATCCCCTTGGAAACCAACGTGCCGTACTGTTCATCGTCGGGAGTCTTTCCAGCACCGAGGAAACAGAGGAGAGCGAGTCCGGTCGCTGCGTACCGATAAGGGTCCTTGCCCGAGCAACTCGGTTCGCACTCGCCGTTGCACGACATGCCGTACATCATGCTCCAAGAACCGTCATTCAGTTGATGTTCTGCCAAGTACGCCAGCGCGAGTTCGACGGCGAGTTCGCTTTCCTCACTTCCACCGTTCTCCTTGGCCAGACGCGTTCGATTCTCCTTGGTTCGCCCACTCAGAGACATCTCGGCGAAACCCATACTCGACCCACCACCAGCGGCAACCGACTGCCCAATAACACCCGCAATCGTTTCTGCCACCGAAGGATCAACCGACTCAACAGGTTGCACCGATTGAATCACCGCTTCGATCATCGCCGGTGAAGTGAGACTCGCTTGATGGTCAACCGCGAGCGATTCCTGCGCTTCGATCGCGGAATCGGAGATCTCAAAGGTTTGCAGTTCGCTCGGCTCGGCATCCCCGGACTCGATGGTCAACGATCCGCCTCGAT
>CAIYZV010000374.1 GCA_903930765.1 uncultured Pirellula sp. | reverse complement strand
GAGAAAACGTCGACGGCGACGTATGTCGAGCGGCTCGTCGAGATGCGGTCGCAGGCGAACCGAGCATGGGACGCGCAGCGGCCGTGGATGCTCGCGAAATCGACGCTGCATCCCACTGTCTACAACGATCCGATCGGCGAATCGAATATCCGACAAGCCATCGAAGATCTGATCACCTTGCATGGTTTCCAGCGCGGACCGGATACCGACCGATTGGATGGGCTGAATCGAGGACGGATGGACAGCCGCCGACACTTTACAGAGCTCGGGCAACGCAATGCCGCCGCCATGTGGTTCGCGACGATTGCTGAACAACTCGATGCACCCCAGCCGAGTTACCGCGCGCATGTCGCCATGCTTCCGGAACTCTTTCTTCGCGAACCCGCCTGGAGGTCGTCCACGGTCCATCGTGAAAGCTCGACTTTACTTCAGGATGGGGAAAATCCGCCAACCGCACGTCTCGCGTTTCCCGCTGCAACGATCCTGCAGATTCGCACCGCGTCGCCACCCGCAGACGATTCCGAAGGATTTCGAGAGGGAGTCGACTGGCGACTGACCGAAGACAGGACGACGATCGTATGGATCGGCCCTGTTCCTTGCGAAACGCTACGGACCGATCAATTGTTTGTTCCCGAAGGGTCACCCAATAGCTACAAGCATCGCACAGGGAACCCGCAGCAGAATCTCCTCTACGCGCCGGGCAAGTGGTTTCACGAGCGGAATCTTGAAATCACGTATCAACGCGCCGGCGAGATTCCCACCGCACACGAGAAGCACCCGCTGAGACTCGTCAAAACGATGGCGAAACTACGCACGGGCTCCAAGCTCGTACTCGCCGTCAGCGGAGATAGCATCTCGACAGGGCTCGATGCGTCGGGGACGACCATGAGCCCACCCTATCAACCGGGTTACCCGGAATTGGTCGCTGCGCAATTGACCAAAGATTTCGGTGCGGAGATCGATCTGGTCAATCGATCGGTAGCCGGTTGGAGCATCGCCAATGGACTCGCCGATCTCGACAAACTCATGGAATCGAAACCGGACCTGCTCATCGTGGCCTATGGAATGAACGACGTCGGGCGGCGCGATCCCGCGTGGTTTGCCGATCAAGCGCGCAGCATCCAAGCTAGAGCGAAAGCAGCTAGACCCGATCTGGAAATCATTTGGGTAACACCCATGCTCGGGAATCGCGAGTGGGTACATACCCCGAGGGAAATGTTTTTTGCCTATCAGGAAGCGCTGAGACAAGTGGTTTCGCCAGAGGATGCTTTTGCCGATGTCACCGAGGTTTGGGAGATTATGTCGCGTCAAAAACATGAACTGGACTTCACCGGCAATGGGCTCAATCATCCCAACGACTTCGGCCATCGGCTCTACGCGCAGACCATCCTGGAGTGGTTGGCGAAGTAGCGATTGCCAAAGGGGCAGTCTAAGAAACAGACAATTAAGAATGGGTGACTGGTCTTTCATGCTTCTCGATGGCATCGGAAGTCAGTTCCACTTCGATCACGAAATCGGGAGGAGGGCCGGACAAAACCGGGACGACGAACCGCATTTTCACGCGGCGATCGGATGCTTTCGTCGCTTGTAGTCGCGATGTATATTGAAATTGAGTTCGTTGCTAGCCCGGTCCTGCAAGTGAGGAGCCAAGCGCGATGAGTAGCGCGGAACAACCCAAATACCACAGCGTCGAAGAGTACCTGGCGTTCGAGGAGCACTCGCTCACCAAGAGCGAGTACATCGACGGTTGGATCCGGGCGATGACTGGGGCAACTTTTCGCCATGTTCGTGTTGCGACCAATAGTTTGGTCGCTCTGGGCGTACGGCTCAAAAATAAACCCTGTATGCCTCTGGGTTCCGATATGAAACTGCGCATCGATCGCGAAGGGACAAAACGCTTCTATTACCCGGACGTCCAAGTCGTTTGTCAGCCCAATGCCCCTTCGTCAGTCTTTCAAGACCAACCCGTATTGATCATCGAAGTCCTTTCCCCCTCGACGCGGCGTTACGACCTCGATGAAAAAATGACGGCCTACCTGACCATCCCGTCGCTGGAGTGCTACATCGCGTTGGAGCAGCATCAACCGATCGCGATCGTGCTGCGGCGAGCCGACGGCGGTTTCTTGCGTCAGACCATCGAAGGGATCGACGAGACCGTCGACTTACCGTTCCTCGGCATTTCGTTGCCGATGCGGGAGATCTACGAAGGAATCGAGTTCACCGCCGAGTGCGTCCAAGAACCGGATCCCGAATACGAGTTGACGGCGGGGGTCTGAAAGACGCATCGCTGGATGCCAAGAATAAATGGCACGCAATCACGAACGGCAAAACTCATAATCAAATCGATCCCGACATTTTGTCTATTCGAGCGTCCGAAAAATGCGGACCACTTCAGTAGACATGAATCGACTTGCCATCCTTTTGCATATGTGATCCTTTTGGCAAATCGAACTTTCGAAAATCGTACTTATTCTCTTCTGGTGGCCCATTCACTGACTCCCAGTCTATTGCCATTCGGAAATCCTGCTTTCGATCCTCGATGTTCTCAGCCCTGATCTCTTTTACCTTGGGAATAAACGGACTTCGGCAATTGCTCAAAAGTTTCCAGCTCAGAGGTTTCTTCTAAGTTAATGGTCCCGTTTCGACTTTTTCCCAACAAACCATCAAGTCTACTTTGGGCATCGGCGCCCAAGCGAAATTTCAGGATCTGCTCTCGATTCCCGCATTGGATCAATAAGTCAATAAGCGTGTCGTAGACCGCACCTTGTTCGATGATTCCCATCGCACGCTCTTATGTATTAGACAACTCCAGGCATCGCTCTTGGAAAGGAATAGAACCAGGACATGCACTGCGCCAGATCACTAGCTCCGCTTGACGATTGAGGTCTGCGCGTTGCTATCATTTAGAACAGTGCCTGTCCACGATATCCCTTGGAAGTTTCGGAATCCCTCGGAAGTTATGGACTCAACGTGGTTGCAATCAACGGCAAATCGCTGCGGCGTTCCCATGACAAAAGGACGTTCAAAAGTATGCTGCATAGCGTTGCCGGCTGGAGTGTCGCGAACCGGGTCGGGCCATTCCGGAATTGCTCAAGAAGCTTGAACGCAAAGGGGCGATCATCACCTTGGATTCCATGGGAAGCCAAAAGGACATCGCGGGGCAAATCGCCCGTGTTGGTATCTTCAAAGCTCAGATAATTTGCTCTTCTTTAGAAATTTAGAAAATCGGTTGGGATTTTTCTAGCTGGTAACGCAAGACACCATTGGTCTCGATACTGGATTTCTCCGAGCGGAGTTGACTCGCCTCGAACCACTTCAGTTTGTTTGGTTTGAAGTAGGCGCACGTCCCGCCGCTCGCCTGTTTGAGGTTTTCGACCTGACAGTTATATTCACTCCAGCGCTGGCTGGACCGTTGTGTGCTCCGTTGTGTGCTCCGTTGTGTGCTCCGTTGTGTCCTTGCGTTTTCGGCTCGCCGTTTGTGGCGAGAGCGCTGGCTTCATCAACTCTTCTTTAGAATCCTAAACATGCTGTACAACTGGTTCCTTAAGCGACTTAATCGCGTCGTCCATTCCACCCTGGCTGAGCGGAATGCGGCGAGGAAGAAATCGCGGAGGATTGCGAGAACACTCCGTGTGGAGTTGTTCGAAGATCGTCTGGCACTGGCGTTCACGGCGTTCGATGCGGGTATCCTCACGGTCGATGTGAATTATGCCGACGAGGCAGCGATACTCACCAATGACGGCACCAACATTTCGCTGACCAGCAACCAAGCGATTACCGGAACGGGAGGATCATCGTTCTCGACGGCCGACGTTACCAAAATCATTATAACCAACGTCAACAACAGTGCTGGCCAGTCGATTGTCTTCGCAGGCACGTCTGCCTATTCGCTGTCCGACGGGCTGGCCAGCAGCGGTGTGGAAACGAACACATTCAACGTTGGCGTGACCGCGACCGGTGCTGCAAGCATTAACGTGACGGCTCCGCAGAGCATCATTGTCAACGCGAACCTCACCGGGGGCACCGGGGGCACGACGCTCCTCGGACAAGGCCTTGCTGTGCTAAACACCGATGGCGTGACGGTGCAATCCGGAGCCGTAGTGTCTGCAACGGGCAACGTCAGCGTCACCGGCCAGGGCGGCTCTGGCTCTGGCGGCAATAACTACGGAGTTTACGTGTATCTGTCAGGCAAAATCGCGGCAGGAGGAACCGGTACCGTGACCGTCTCCGGCACGGGTGGCTCTGGCTCTGGCGACAATAACTATGGCGTTTACGTCTACAATCCGAACAATGTCACCAACATAGATTCGACGATCACCTCCGGAGCAGGAACGCTGACCGTCTCCGGCACAGGTGGCTCTGGCTCTGGCAGCCTTAACCACGGCGTCTTTGTCCGCGGCTTTACGTCGGCCATCTCCTCCGGAGGCGGAAGCGTCAGCGTCACGGGCCAGGG
>CAIYZV010000373.1 GCA_903930765.1 uncultured Pirellula sp. | reverse complement strand
TGGTAGTGCATTCGGTGCAACACCACAAGCCGTTCAGGCGTTCGTGACAACACAAGTCGCCGCTGCTACGGCAGGGTTGCTCTGGTCGCTCATCGAAGTAGTTCGCAATGGCAAGCCAACGGCGCTCGGGATGATCACGGGTGTGGTTGCGGGATTGGTTGGAATCACACCAGCCGCAGGGTTTGTCGATGTGAAGGGTGCGTTGATTATCGGAGCCGGGGCAACGATCGTCAGTTACATATTTGTTGCCTATGTCAAGCCAGCCCTCAAGTACGATGACTCGCTCGACGTCTTCGGAGTTCACGGTATGGCAGGTATCTTCGGCGCACTAGCGACCGGCTTCTTGGCCCTTCCAGGATTCGGCTTCGAGCGATTGGGGGGTGGAATGCCTCAATTCATGCTGCAATTGAAAGCAGTTGTCACCACGATTGTTTATTCGGGTGTGGCTACTTTCATTCTTCTCAAGGTGATCGATTTGGCCATTGGCTTGCGATGCACCGAGGATTCCGAAAAGATGGGCCTCGACTTGAGCGATCACGCGGAAACCGCGTACACCATTTCTTAGTGGTGGCGATGAAGCGTTGGTTCATGACCAATCGTGTAACGAGTGAAAAATCAAAGGCACCTTCCACTTCGGGGGTGCCTTTTTTCGTTGGTGAAGTTATTGATGGAAACGAACAAGACGCACCGGAGGGCTCGCGCCCTTCCGCTACCATTTTTATTTTAGCGGCAGGGCGCAAGCCCTCCGGTGAGATCACCTCGCGACGTACCTCCTCGCCCTATACACGAATCCCTATCCCGTTGGAATACTTGGTACAATCTTCGTTTTGCGTTGGTTAACCGGTCGGATTTATCAGGTTGAGGAGTAGGGGTATGGCTTTTACCCATGGGTGGCGAGTTTTTTTGACAAGCTCGATCGCAGTCGGGTGCATCGTATCGCTTGCGAATCGTTTGATCGGTGACGATTGGCCGCAATGGCGAGGCCCACACCGGGACGGAACGTGGACCGAAACCGGCCTCGTTAGGGACTTGCCGCCGGGCCAATTGCCTTACGATTGGTCGGTGGAAATTGGTCCGGGGTATTCGGGCCCGACCGTGGCCGATGGTCGGGTCTACGTCATGGATCGCCAACCGAAAGACCGCGATGCCACCGAACGGATCCACTGCCTCGCATCCGGCACAGGGAAAAAACTGTGGACATTCGAATATCCCGCCGAGTATCGGATCAGCTACACCGCTGGGCCTCGAGCCAGCGTGACCGTGCATGAAGGAAAAGCCTATTGCGTCGGAGCCATGGGGCACTTCCACTGCTTGGACGCAGCCACCGGTAAAGTCGTCTGGAAAAAGGACCTGCAGAGCGAGTACGAAATCCAAATGCCGATATGGGGCATTGCTGCATCTCCTTTGATCTATGAGAGTCTGGTCATCCAGCAAGTATGCGGCGCCGGAGGTGCTTGCATGGTCGCCTTCGATAAAAACTCCGGTAAAGAGGTGTGGCGGGCACTGAACGATCGAGGTGCCTATTCGTCACCGGTACTTATCCGCCAAGACGAACAAGACGTGCTGGTTTGCTGGACCGGCGACAGTCTCTCCGGACTCGATCCGAAAACCGGAAACGTTTCTTGGAGCCATCCATTCCCTCCATCGCGCATGCCCATCGGTGTCGGGGATCCCGTGGTCAGTGGCGAAATGGTTTTCGTTTCCTCGTTTTACGATGGATCGCTCATGGTGCGTACTCCCAAATCCAAGACATCCTCGGAGATACTTTGGCGAGCGGTTGGTCCGGACGAACAGCATACCCAATCCCTCCACGCGATGATCGGTACTTGCATTGTCCAAGACAATCTCGTCTTTGGTACCGACAGTTACGGTGAGTTTCGATGTTTGGACGCAACGACCGGAGAACGAATATGGGAAAACAACATGGCAGTACCCCGAGCCCGCTGGGCGACCATCCATATGGTCCGCGAAGCCGATCGTGTGTGGATGTTCAATGAACGGGGGGAATTGATGATCACCAAACTCTCTCGAGATGGTCTTCAAATCCTATCCCGGAGCCAATTGTTGGAACCGACTCGCGACCAATTGGGCCAGCGGGGCGGCGTCTGCTGGTCCCATCCTGCGTTTGCTGAAAAGAGCATCTTTGCCAGAAACGATCGGCAATTGGTGCGTGTCTCGCTCGATGCAACGCCGCCGAAATCCAGCAAGTAGCAACGATTGCACGACCTCCAGTTATCGGGGCTTGAAAATCATCCCACGAGCGACCACGAGCCCTCAAAAACACCCTAACCATCGGGTCCTGTTAACGGCTCCCTGGCCAATAGCGGGTATCGGTTTCCTCGAGGACTTCTGGACTTAGCCTGCAACAGCAGTAAACTGTACGGAGACGGGCGGATTAACCTTTCAAGGTGCCATCACTCCATCAGCCGATTTTTGATTCTCTCGAGTCGCCGTACTTCTGGGAAAGGCCTACAACATGGAATCCCCAGACGACCTGCAGCGATTTCGCCCTTTTCTGCGGGCGCTCGCGGAGGAGCAGTTGTATTCGGGTCTACGCCCCAAAATGGATCCTTCGGACCTGGTCCAGCAGACGATGTTGCAAGCGGTTGAGTCGCAGTCACAGTTCCGCGGGACCACCGATGCAGCAAAAGCGAGTTGGTTGCGGTCTATCCTGAAGAATGTCATGGCGGGATTCGGTCGGCATTTCCATCGGGACCGTCGCAATGTTTCTAAGGAACAAGCGATGGGAATCGGCGGTTCGTCCCAATCCGGGCAAGGCTTCGAAATTGCTGGGGATTTCAGCAGCCCGTCGCAGCAGTTACGCCAAAGTGAAGATCGGCAAAAGCTACAGGAATTGATGGGCCATTTGACCCACGACCAGCAACAAGCGTTGGTGATGCGGTATTGGCACGACCTCTCTCTCGAGGAAATCGGCCAAAAAATGAACAAATCCCCAGACGCTGTGGCTGGTCTGCTTTACCGTGGGATGAAGGTTCTACGCGAAAAAATGGCTTAGGCCAAAACGGAGAAGACCTGGGATCGTACGCTTTTT
>CAIYZV010000372.1 GCA_903930765.1 uncultured Pirellula sp. | reverse complement strand
AGGATTCGGAGTTCTCGAGAACATCCAGCACGGCCAATTCCGATTCAAAACTCTCGACGCATCCTGGGAACCCCTCGGCAAAGCAAACTCGCTTTCGGTCGGGGATTTCAACAACAACTATTCATGGGATTTCGCTGCTGGCGGTCCCAACGGTGTTCATATCGTCTCCACCTTCACCCAACCAGGCCAGTCGACATCGGCACCGCTCCACGCGACTCTCACTTCCGACAACTCCGTCGTGGCTCTCGGAGATTGGAATAATGATGCGAAACTCGATGTGATATCTCATTCCAAACAAGGAATCGAACTCTGGCTCAACGACGGGACCTTTTCCTTCACGAATCACATTCTCGCTCCAGCAGGTAAGAATCAATTGCCGGACGAGCAAGCCCCAAGTGCGATCTCCGTCGCCGATCTCAACGCCGATGGCTGGCTCGACGCTGCCGTGGTCATCGATGGGAGACCACTTATCCTTTCATCAACTCCGCAGACGAACCATCAGTACCTAGAGTATCGGGTCAAAGGAATCAGCGATGCCAATGGAGGCGGACGCAATAACCAATACGCGGTCGGTTCCACCGTCGAAATCTATGGACCGTTCGGGTACCAAGCACGGATCATCGAGGATGACTCGGTTCACTTCGGCCTGGGCCCCGATGCAGCTTACTCGCTCCGAACGATCTTTGTGAATGGACTGACCCAAGGCATCATCGATCCGAAAAGCGGGGCTATCTTGGAGGAAAAACAAGTCCTCATCGGCTCCTGCCCGTTTGCTTACGGATGGGATGGCTCCAAATGGGAACTGATCACCGACCTCCTTTGGAATGCACCCTTGGGATTACAAATCGCCAAAGGCAAAGTCCTTCCGGATCGACGCTGGGAGTACTTGCTCGTCGATGGAAAACTCATGCAACCCTACAACAACGCTTACGAACTGCGCATCACGGAGGAACTATGGGAATCGGCTTACTTCGATCATGCCGCCCTTTTGCAAGTCGACCACCCTGCAGAGATCGAAATTGTCTCGAATGAAAAAGTCGGTCAACCATCCATCGCCGAGCCGAGTCTATGGGCCTACACGGAAACAATACCCCCCCAATCCGTCGTCGATCAGTACGGCCAAAATTGGCTTGCATCGGCACTCCATCAAGACGGTAATGTCGCGATCCCTTTCCAAAAACGATTCAAACAAGGGCTCGTGGAATCCTCCACCCTCGAAATCGATTTCGGTGCGATCGATACCAAGCAATCGGCCCAATTGATCTTGACCGGATGGATCTATCCAACGGACACATCCCTCAATATCGGGATCGACCAAAACCCAAATTTGGACCCGCCATCCCCCCCTCAACTCTGGACCGTTGGCCCTTCGGGCGACTTTGAATTGGCCTTGCCGTTCATGGGATTCCCAGGTGGAAAACCCAAGTCGATCGTGATACCGCTCGATGGACTTTTCAAGACGGATGACCATAGGATTCGAATCATCCATTCCAGCGAGATCTATTGGGATCGAATTCGATTGGGGTATGGCAAACCATTCTTGTTGCCCGATCCTAAAACGAATCGTCGCGACGATCCATCCGATGCGTCTTTAGAGATGCAATGGCTGCCACTCCAAGAGGGTGTCCTCCACTATCGAGGATTTAGCCGTGAATTACCTCGCGATCGGCATCAGCCTCATTGGTATGATTATCAAACTGTCTCCACGGAACCAGCATGGCCACCACTGGGTGGTCGATTCACCAAATACGGCGATGTCAAAGAGCTGATGCAGAACGATGATGATCGTCTCGTGGTCATGGGAAGTGGTGACGAAATGGTATTGCGTTTCCAAATCCCGGAAGCCCCAACAAAGCCAGGCTGGGTACGCAACTTCATCCTTCACAGTGTCGGCTGGGACAAAGACGCGGCTCTCAATACATTGGAAGGGCAAAGCAGTTTGCCTCTTCCGTTTTCAAGCATGCAGCAATATCCTCCTGGGATCGAAGACCGCCATCGGGCGACACAGATCGAATCCATGCATCGCGATTCACTGACCCGCAAGCAACCCGTCGACCGATTCTGGAAGCCTACACTCGGCGACCCATCCACCTCCGCAACCGTGAGGCAGTAGTCGCATGAAGGGAAAGGTATATCTCGTCGGTGCGGGTCCAGGACATCCTGAACTGATCACACTCGCAGCCAAACATGCGATCGAACGCGCTGATGTTATTCTCTACGATGGATTGGTAAACCCGCAGATCCTCGAGTTCGCATCGCCGAATGCAATTCTGCGTTGCGTTGGAAAACGCGGGCACGGCGGGACCTGGAAACAGTCCGAAATCGATGACTTGATGGTCGAGTACGCAATAGAACACCCCCATGTCGTCCGTCTCAAAGGTGGTGACACCTCGGTGTTTGCTCGCACGTCCGAGGAATTAGAACGATTGAATGCCGAAGGCATCTCCTATGAAATCATTCCTGGCCTAACCGTGGCGCTGGCAACCTCTGCATTTACCGGCATTCCTATCACCCATCGCGACTGGAGTTCCTCGGTCGCGTTGATTACCGGCCAAACACAGCCGAGCGATGGATACACCGACTCCGAGGAGCCGATGGACTGGAACTCCATCGGAAAATTCCCAGGCACCCTGGTCTTGTACATGGCTGTTTCCTCGGCCGTCCATTGGAGCCAACGATTGATGGACGCGGGGAAATCGCCCAGCACCCCCGTTGCACTGGTCCGACGTTGCTCATGGCCCGATCAACACGTATTGAGGTGCGAGCTAGCCTCGGTCTCGGAAACACTGGCTGCTCATCCAGAGTTTCGCGCTCCGGCAATCGCGATTATCGGAGAGGTTGTTCAAGCCACATCCGAAACGTGCTGGTTCACCTCACAGCCCCTGTTCGGACAAAGCGTCGTTATCACCAGCCCACGCGGCCAAGCGACCAAACTGGCAAGCTTGTTCGCAGCCCAAGGCGCCGATTGCATTCATGCTCCTGCAATCGAGATCGTTCCCCCTATGGACTGGGACTCCGTGGACCGATCAATCGATCATTTGCGGGAAACCGATTGGATAGTCTTCAGTAGCTCCCATGGTGTTCGCAATTACTTCCACCGACTTTTTGAACTCGGCGGCGATGTGAGGCGGCTGGGGAATTGCCGAATCGCTACCGTAGGCCAGTCCACCGCGCAGTCACTGCAAGAGTTTTCCTTGCGCTGCGATTTGATCCCCAACTCAGGTACCGGTGCCGACGCGCTGCTCGCGGATTTACTCCCCGAAGCAGCCGGAAAACGGATCGTTCTCGTCGGTACTCCCGACGGAAGCAACCGACTTGAGGAACAACTGAGCAAAGTCGCCGCCAGCGTTCACAGCATCCACGCCTACCGCCAACTTCCGATCGATCGTTGGCCGGAGTCACTTGCGAGCACCATCTCTGAAGCTCCATCCCCATGGATTGTCGCCACCAGTCCCAACATCGCCAAACATGCGTTTCGGCTTCTCGGCGATTCAGCCGCGGACTCGCGATGGTTGAGTATCTCCGCCAGCGTCACCGAGACACTCAAAGATCTAGGTGCAACAACCATCGTGGAATCGCACCTAGCAGACTACCCTTCACTGGTCCATGCACTCATTTCACTCAATCCCGAGCGCTAAGCCGTCATTGCGACTTTCGGTAGCACCTTGGAGGACTCCTCGCTCCCAATCGATGAGGATCCCTTGGTAGCCTCCCATCGAGGTTCTCGCATGTTGCGTCTTATGACCACGACGGTTCAACTCCTCGACGGTTTCGTCCGGCAAACCGGATTCGTAATGGACCACACCACCATCTGGATCCCCAGGGACCAGCGTTGGGGTTGGACTTCCTTCATGACGCACTCGTGCTGCATCACCAGCCATTTGAATGTTCATCCCGAAATCGATCCAGTTGACGAGGACTTGGACTTGGCCTTGAGGTTGCATGTCACCTCCCATCACTCCAAATACAAACACCGGCTTCCCATCCTTGGTCACGAGCGACGGGATGATCGTATGGAACGGGCGTTTACCGGGCTCCAATCGGTTCGGATGATCGTCGCTCAAGGCGAATAGATTACCGCGATTCTGCAATACGAAACCGACATCGCCGGGAACGATTTGGCTTCCAAAACCGTGGTAGTTGCTTTGGATCAAGGAACAGCAATTGCGATCTTTGTCGACGATACATAAGTAGACCGTATCTCCATGGATCAACTTTGCATCCCCGGGCTCGATCTCTGTCATCGCGCGGGCCATATCAATCCTCGCATTCTGACGCTTTGCGTAGGACTTGCTCTTCAGCGCATCGACAGGAACATCTTCAAACGCCATGTCCGCGTAGTAACGCGCGCGATCCGCGTACGCTAACTTCTTCGCCTCGAGCAGCAGATGCACCGTATCCGCACTCCCCCAACCCATCGAGCGCAAATCATGCTGCTCTAAGACGTTGAGCATTTGGAGAACCGCGAGGCCTTGGCCATTGGGCGGAATCTGCCAAACATCAAAGCCTCGGTACTCGGTTGAAATAGGGTCCACCCACGTATTCTCATGCTCATGGAAATCTTCAATGGCGAGGTAACCACCGTTGTTGCGGCTGAAATCGACGATCTTTTGTGCGATCTCACCGCGGTAGAAGGCATCCGCACCCTCCTTGGCAATCGCTCGCATGGAGGCGGCGAGTTTTGGATTGCGAAAGACATCGCCGGCCGCCGGGGCTTTCGTTCCTTGGAGCAGAAATGTTCGCTTCGAATCGGGCCAATCGCCGAAGGACTGCTCCCCCTTGGTCCAGAATCCAGCGATCACCGGGGAAACGGGAAAACCTTGTTCCGCCAAACCAATCGCTGGCTCGAGGACTTGGTCCATCTTCAACCGGCCAAATTTGGAGTGCAGATCCAACCAACCGGAAACACAACCGGGAACGCTCCAAGACAAAGGGCCGTACAACGGTATTTCTTGAAGTCCCTTTTCCTGAAACACTTTCCGCGTTAGCGATTTCGGCGCACGGCCGCTCGCATTGAGTCCGTAGATTTTTTGCGTCTTTGCATCCCATACGATCGAATAGAGATCGCCACCTAAACCGCAACTCATCGGTTCGACCACACCAAGTACAGCATTGGCTGCGATGGCTGCGTCCACCGCCGAACCACCTGCTTCCAATACTCGCAACGCGGCAGCCGTTGCACGAGGGTCGCTGGTACAAGCCATCCCGCCGCGCGCGTAGACCAACGATCGGCTCTGTGCCACGGGACCTGACGGTCGATCGTAACGCCCAATTGCATCGCTTTGCGCTAGGCTGCTGTGCACGTGGTTACCTAGCAACGCTAAGGCCCAAGCGCAGACCCAATACCGGTGTCGAACACTCCGAAGGATTCGAGAAATTTGCATAGTAAAAAATCACTTTTGCCGCCGCACCGCGTAATGGAAGTATCCGATCATCATCTCTTCGTAGGTTTGGTCACCCCATTTAACCCACGAATTGGGATCGGGATTATTTAAATTGTCCGCTGAGTTATCGAAGACGGCTTCGCAGAAAATTTTTGTCCCTTTGGGCAAGGCCATTTTTTCCTTCAATCGATACTCGGTCTGCCAGTTGAAATCATAGTTCGGAACATCCAGCAGGATTTCACGTCGTTTGTCGGGATAAACCAACGTGTAACGGAACGACTTGCCCCGAACGTGCATATGGGGACTGAGCGAGAGCAGCTCACACTCAGGCAGACGCTCAGGAAGCATTGCTGTCGTTCGATAATTGGCATCGCGTGGTGGAATGCGGAAGCCGGGGTTGACGGCGCTGGTCGTGATCACCTCATGGGTGATCTTCGCAGGATCCGCCAGGATAAAACCAACCTTGCTCAAGTCCTGCTGGGCGATCCCATTCGGGGTGTAGTGAACCTGGAAAACCAACTCGCTGTTGGCAGGGATCCGCTTGGCGTACCCCTCGGGCATCATTTCCGCCCGAGTACCTGGGACATAGCCAACCAAAAAACTCCGAGCTCCACCCAAGTCCCCCCGCCTGGAACCCTTCTCCCGGACGAAGACGAGGATATGGTGCACGATCTCTCGGTTTCCTGGTACCAACTCCATCCCATTGACCCATAGCTCCTCCGTGTTCTTCAAATCGGCGAGAAAATACTGATACCGTACCTCCCCTTTGGCTGGTACATCAAAGGGCTTATCGCGCATCGGCAGAATGATGTCCGGAGTTTTCTGGAGAAGCCAACCGTCGGTGAACTTCAACAACTCCGGTTCCGCCTCAGGATTTCCCCGTGGCGTTCCCGAGCGAACCCAGGCTTCGATGGTGCCGAGCTCTTCTTCGTTCAAGCTTCGATCGTTCGCATAGTGCCCATACTCGGGGCTCGCGTGCCATGGGGGCATGCGCCGATCCTGTGTCACTTCAACAATCATGTCCGCCCAAGCGGCCGCGTCTTCGTATCGGCTCAAATCCATCGGGCCGATATCTCCTTCGCGATGGCATGACACGCAGCGAGCTTGCAGAATCCTCGAAACATGCTCTGCATAGGTAACCTTTGGTGATTCCTGAGATGGCTTCTTCGCAACCCGTCCGATCAAACATCCTGAAGCAGGGGTTGTGGGTACCGCGACTTCCTTCGATTCGAGGATGGCGTTCAACGCCTCCTTCAGTTCCTCATGGACCGGTTGGTCTTTTGCAAACCCAATCCCATACTGATCGTCGACCCGTCCTCGGTACCGGAGAACGCGCTCCGAGTCGATCACGCACACCTCCGGTGTTCGAGTTACCCCCAAATGGTCCGCAACATCCTGGGATGGGTCTTTTAAGAATGGATACTCCATCCCAAACCGACGAGCATGGGCGGCCATCTCCGCCAGCGAATCTTGAACATTGGCGTCGATCGCGACGAAACGAATCCCTTGGTCACGAAACTCACGCTCCAATTCATTGAGTCGATACGTGTATTGCTTAGCGAGAGGGCATTGCGTTCCCAAGAAAGCGACCACCGTTCCCTTGGTTCCTAACAACTCTTCGGATTTCCATTCGCGGCCTTGAGCGTCGGTCAGTTCAAAAGGTATCAGTTTAGCGTCCAACCCACGACTCTGAGCATCGGAACTTTTACCGCTCGTGTCGTCATCATTGAATCCCGCTGGCGAGCAATGACCAATGCTCGCCCATCGGGTTGTTGAATCCACCACCAATGCTCCACTGAACAGCGTGGAGATCCATGGAACCCAAAAACCGAACGCTGTTGAGATCGTCTTCATCTTCCGCATGTTTTCCGTTTTCCTTGCATATTGGGCCCCGCGTTCAAGCGGCATGGCACCGCATGGCGAATTGGGATGCAATTCAATTCCACTCCGTGCTATCACCGTTCGGAGTTAATTCCGGTGGTGGGATATCGCATTTCGCACTGCAACCGAGGATAATCCGACGGGTAAGAAACGCCCTTCAAGTTCGCTTCTCGCCCATCGATCTTGGTTTCTCAGTAGACAATATCCCAAGCAAAATCACAATGTCGAAACCATCAGCCTTTCTCGTCGTATCGGCGACCCTGTCCGCCGTGATCTTCCTCGGTTTCCCCCCCGCCTTCGGAGAAGAACCGGAACAAAAGATCGTCCCCCTGTGGAGCGATGGTGCTCCGAACGCAATCGGCTCAGAACCTAAAGACAACCCAAATATTACGATACATATCGTGAAGTCAGAGCAACCCACGGGGGCATTGGTGATCTGCCCTGGCGGTGGTTATGGTGGGCTTGCGATGGATCACGAAGGCCGCCAGATTTGCGAATGGGCAAATCGCATGGGGCTGACCGCGATCCTGTGCGATTATCGGCATCGTGGAAAAGGCTACGGCCATCCCGCCCCCCTTCATGACGCTCAGCGTGCGATTCGCATGGCTCGCGCAAATGCACAGCTGTGGAATATTGACCCCACTAAGATCGGCATCATCGGATTCTCAGCAGGTGGGCATTTAGTTTCCACCGTTATCACCCAATTCGACGCTGGAGACAAAGACGCATCGGATCCTGTTTCGAAAGAATCTTCGCGACCGGATTTTGCGATCCTTTGCTACCCCGTGATCTCCATGGGCAGTTCGTTCACGCATCGTGGCAGTGAAGTCAATCTGCTGGGGAAAAATGCGAACCAAGAAACCTTGGAGAAATTCGCGAGCGAACGAAATGTGCGTACGGATACACCACCGACCTTCTTGATGCACACCTCGGAGGACAAAGCTGTTCCACCTCAGAACTCTTTAGTCTTTTATCAAGCCATGGTCGCGAAAAACATTCCGGGTGAGTTGCACATCTACCAAAAAGGAACGCACGGTATCGGGCTTGGGAAATCCATCCCGGGGACATCGGATTGGCCTCTCGCATGCCAGCGTTGGCTACACCAATTAGGCATGGTAAAACAGTCGTCACCCTGACGCCAATTTTCGATCAATACTTAATTTTCCAACACGTCGTCCGATTGAGGTCCATTATTGTGAAACACTCTATCACCATTGGTCATTCCCTGTATTCTTTCTCGAGAATCGGACTCGCACTTTCCTTCGCGCTAAACTTGTCCGTGGCAGTACTCCACGCCCAATCCCCGTCGCGATTCAAATCACCACCCGCGTCGGCTTCATCCCCAACAATCCACTACGATAACCCACCGAACACCGTGCCAGATTCTCAACCATCCAACGAACGATTTGTTGCATCGACCCGCCCAAAGTGGACTATTGCGATCCACGGTGGAGCAGGTGGCGATCTCGAACGCTGGACGGCGCAGCAGCAACAAGCGAGGATCCAAGGTTTGCAAGCCGCACTGAGACGAGGTGTCGAACTTCTTGAGAAATCGACACCGGCCGTCGATGTTGCCGAAGCGGTCGTTCGAGTTCTCGAAGACGATCCGAATTTCAATGCTGGGCGAGGTGCTGTTCTCAATGAGATCGGAGAGTTTTCCCTCGATGCGAGCTTGATGGATGGATCGGATCTCAGCTGCGGTGCCGTCGCCAATGTACGCAAGACTCGCAACCCCATTTCGTTGGCGAGGGCGGTGCGCGACAAAACTCCTCACGTTTTTCTATGTGGCCATGAAGCCGACGAGTTCGGAGTCCAAGTTGGATTGCCTACCGAGGGGGGCGACTATTTCAAAACCGAAGAGCAGATCGAGAGTTGGAAAGCGTGGAAAGAGCGTCAGGCGGCGAAGAAGAACTCGACTTCTCGGCATGATCACGATCGAGGTGAAGACAGGCTCTTCTATTTGGGCACCGTCGGTTGTGTCGTGATGGATGCCGACGGCAATTTAGCCGCAGCCACCAGCACAGGAGGGTTGCTCGGCAAAAAGTATGGAAGGATTGGAGACACCCCAGTCATCGGTGCTGGCACGTATGCCAACAATCAGAGTTGCGCTGTCAGTTGCACCGGAATCGGCGAACTGTTCATCAAAAACCATGTTGCCTCTGCGATTTCGTCCAGGATGGAACATCTCGGAGAACCACTCGAGAAAGCTGTCAGGCACGCCATCGCTAAAACCTTGCCTGTCGATTCGGGGGGAATCATCGCCGTGGATGCCTCGGGGAACATTGAAACACAATTCAACACACCCATCATGGCTCGCGGACAAGCCAACAGCGACGGATTGTTTCGGGTCGCTCTATCGGATTGGGTGGAATAGACTTTTCCGATCATCACCGCCGGGATTCAGGCGACTCTGCTCCGAACGAAAGTGGCACGAATGGTTTTTCGAGCCTCCATCGACGCATGAGCTCCAAGTTTTTTTGGTATTGGGGATTTCGGTTCCCCTTGCCTCCTTCGAGATGCTCTGCTGCGGCCTCCAGTTCGTAGACTTGCTCGGACTCCGGACCATCTCGATCCCCCATTTGTTGGCACCAATGGATCAGCTTACTCCGTAACTCCGAAAGAACCTCACCGTACGCTGGATCGATTGCGAGATTATGGAACTCGTCAGGGTCCGCACCGAGTTCATACAATTCTTCAACTGGACGACTCTCCGCCATGATGAGCGATTGATGGGGATCGAGCTTCCCATCGGCATACAATCGCCGCATCGCTTGGAGGATCGCTTTGCTATCTTTGTAGAGGTTTGGCTGGAGATAAGGCCGACTCGGAAAGCCATTGCGAATGTATTTGTACTTTTCCGT
>CAIYZV010000371.1 GCA_903930765.1 uncultured Pirellula sp. | reverse complement strand
TTTGTAACCCTGTATCCGATTATCGTTTTGCTCTACAGGGGGTCTTATGAAACACAGCGTTGGCGGAACAGCGATTTCAGTCCATATGCTCAGAGCTAGGTGAGTCCGGCTGCCGGAAAGAGGGAGATTCGAAATTGAATACAGCTTTCAACGGCTATTTGGCGACGGGAATACTCGTTTGTGCTTGGTTTGCGTACGCGGCGTACAGTGGATGGAAGATGCCTGACATGGATTCATCCTCGAGCGGCGGGAGTTCATTTTTTTATGGCGGCGGCTCTTCGGGCCGTTCCAGCGGTGGGTCTTGGGGAGGGGGTAAGTGATGACAGAAATCGTTTCTTATGGTGGTCTTGTTTCTGCAATGCAACGTTCTGCGGTGCTTGCGCAATTGGAGCCGGTAATGAGCGAAGCTCGAACGGGGCTGCTCGGATACCATCTTGCAGCGGCTGCGATATTTTCGGTCGTCGGGATCGTGGTCTTGTTCCTCGCCATTTTCCTGATGGAGAAACTGACTCGTTTTTCGATCACCAAAGAGATCGTCGACGAGCATAACACGGCTCTCGCGATCATCGTTGGCGCGATCGTGATCGGGATCGCGATCATTATCGCCGCGTCGATTTTAGGCTAAACCAAATCGATGCTGAATCGCGCGCCGCTGTTCCTGCTCTACCTGAATGTGCTGGTCATCGCCATCTGTGGCTTGATCTACGAATTGCTGGCCGGCACACTGGCAAGTTACGTTTTGGGGGATTCGGTCACCCAGTTCTCGCTGGTGATCGGGACTTATCTTTCCGCCATGGGGGTGGGAGCATGGCTATCGCGGTACATCGAGCGGCAACTCGCGCGGGCCTTCATCGAGATTGAATTGGCCCTCGCCTTTCTCGGTGGGATCTCGGCCCCTCTACTCTTTGTCGCGTTTCCTTGGGTCGATTGGTTTCGCCCGTTGCTGCTCGGAACCGTCTTTGCCGTCGGCGTTTTTGTGGGGCTCGAGTTGCCCCTGTTGATGCGGATCCTCAAAGAACATCTCGACTTCAGCGACTTGGTTTCACGCGTGCTGGCATTTGATTACATCGGTGCCCTGATCGCATCGCTGCTGTTCCCGCTGGTCTTCGTTCCGTACCTCGGTTTGGTCCGAACATCATTGGTGTTCGGGATTTTGAACGCATGTGTTGGGTTGTGGAGCACGTTTCTTTTAAAGCCGCTGCTGTACCCACGGCATGTATCCAGTTTGCGATGGCGTTCGATTGTTGTGATGGGGATCTTAGTGGTTGGGTTGCTCAAAGCGGATCAGTTGACCCAATTCGCAGAGGAAAGCACCCTCGGAGGTCATGTCATCCACACGGCGCAGTCACCGTACCAGCGGATCGCGATCACCAACAAACGGGGTGGGTTCCAATTGTTCCTGAACGGTCATCTGCAATTCAATTCGGTGGATGAGTACCGGTACCATGAGGCGCTCGTCCATCCTGCGATGCTCGGACCGCGACGGCCGCAGCGCGTTTTGGTCATGGGAGGTGGCGACGGGCTTGCGGTTCGAGAAATTCTCAAGTACCCCGAGATCCGCGAGGTGCTGCTCGTCGACCTCGATCCCGCCATGACGCAGCTATCGAAGACCTTTCCACCGTTGGTGGCATTGAACAAATCCTCATTGCTCGATCCTCGGGTCCGTGTGGTGAACCAGGATGCATTCGTGTGGGTCAATGAGACGATCGATCCGTTCGACGCGGTCATCATCGATTTTCCGGACCCAGGTAGTTTTTCGATCGGCAAACTCTACACCAGCCACTTCTTCAGGAAGCTGAAAACCAAACTCCACCCGGACTCGCTGGTGAGTATTCAATGCACCTCGCCACTCGTAGCCCCTAAATCGTATTGGTGTGTCATTCGAACCCTGGAAGCGGCAGGGTACCGCGTTCGTCCATTCCACGCGACTGTCCCTTCGTTCGGAATTTGGGGATACGCGCTGGCGAGCTTGAGCGAACCCGACGTGGATGCGTTCCAATTGGCGCTCGATCAAGGATCCTTTCGCTTCTTGAACAACAGCAATCTGCATGAACTCTTTGTCTTTCCACAAGACATCCCGAGTTTGACGCCCGAGATCAATCGGCTGGATAATCAAGCCTTGGTGCGATACTACGACGAGGAGTGGCATGGCTACGATTAATCGCCGCGACTTGATCGGCTCCCTGCTGGGGATCTCCGCTGCAACATTTTCGGGATGCTCGAAACCGCAAGAGGTTCGCATTGAGGGGGAATTGCTCAGCCCCGATTTCGCCACGGGGCATCGATTGCGGGACCCAGCGATCGCGATCGGAGCGATTGACCAGTGGAAAGAAATACCGGTCGTGATCGTTGGTGGCGGGATCGCCGGGCTGACGGCAGGATGGCATCTGCGACGATCGGGGTTTGAGGAATTCGAGCTGCTCGAATTGGAGGATGAGGTAGGCGGCACCTCGCGCAGCGGCGATCGCGATCGATTCAGCTATCCATGGGGCGCGCACTACATGACCACCCCGATGCCGGAAAATGTAGCCTTGATCGATTTCCTGCAGGAGATGGGGATCGTCCAGGAGGTGGCACCCGACGGTGTCCCGATCGTGTCGGAAGAGTTTTTATGCAGGGAGCCCGAAGAGCGGGTTTATGCCGAGGGGCAATGGCATGAAGGATTGTTTCCCGTTCAGGGTGCTTCGCAGGACGACCTGGCTCAAGTGGCCGATTTCCATGCGAAGATGCTGGAGTGGTCGACCAAACGCGATGCGAAAGGGAAACGATTGTTTGCACTTCCGATCGCGGAGAGTTCCGAGGATCCGGAAACGCGCGGGCTCGATCGCGTCTCGATGCTCGACTGGATGGACGGACAAGGTTGGGATTCCCCTCGGTTGCGATGGTATGTCGATTACGCGTGCCGAGATGATTACGGACTAACGATCGATCAGACGAGCGCATGGGCCGGGATCCTGTATTATGCCGGACGATTGCTCCGAGAGTCTCAGGAATCGCAGGATGTCATCACCTGGCCGTCAGGGAACGGTCACGTCGTCGAATATCTACGGCGACAGCTCGAACCCCATCTCCAGCGACGCAAGCTGGTGGCTAGATTAAAGCCGTCGGGCGATTCGGGACGCGATGCGACCTGCGAACTGGTGGTCTTTGACAAAGATCAAGACTGCTGGATCGGATACCGAGCCAAACGGGTGATTTTTGCAGCACCGCAATTCGTAGCCAAGCATGTCATCGATCGATTTCGCGAAGGGACTGCGGTGAACGATCAACCGTTTCGGTACGGTTGGTGGTTGGTGGCCAACGTGCATCTGCGAGGCCGGCCGAAGGATAGCGGGTTCCCGATGAGTTGGGACAATGTGTTCTACGAGAGCAAGTCTCTAGGCTATGTCGTTTCGACCCACCAGTCGGGGATCGATTATGGTCCGACGGTTTGGACATGGTATTACCCGTTTGCGGATGCGAAGCCGCGTTACACACGGGAACAATTGCTGAGCGTGCCGTGGTCCGATTGGGCGGAGATGGTGATGACCGATTTGGAGATCGCGCATCCAGAGATAAGGTCGCTCGTTACCAGGATCGACGTTATGCGATGGGGGCATGCGATGGTCCAACCCTACACGGGATTTGTCTGGAGCGAGTCCCGGCAAATGGCCTCGAAACCGGATCGGAACATTCATTTCGCCAATACGGACCTCAGCGGTATCGCGCTCATGGAAGAGGCATTCTTCCACGGCGTTCGTGCTGCCGACGAGGTTTTAGGGTTTCTTAAGGAGCGGGCTTGAAATGGCCTCGGGGATGATGGACGCATCGGCCGATGGTGCTGGGTCATCCGGTGAACCTGCGGCGAGGTCGGGTTCGGAGTATCCATGGCTGTTCAATGCGCCGTTGGACCTGTTTGCGTTCTTGGGAAGTACAGCGATTGCGTTTGGACTGCTGGCGATGGGGGAGCCGTTAGGATTGTTGGGGGACGGGACGCCTGATTGGTTGTGGGTGGCCACCATCTTGATGATCGATGTTGCGCATGTCTACGCCACGGGATTCAAGGTTTACTTCGTGCCACAGGAATTGCGGCGCCATCCGTGGCTTTATGGACTGACACCTCTGTTAGGGTTTGGGATTTCTTGGTTCCTATACCAACAAGGACCAATGGTCTTTTGGCGAGCGCTCGCGTACCTGGCGGTATTCCATTTCGTACGGCAACAGTATGGTTGGATGGCGCTCTATCGAGCCAAAGAAGGGGATACGGAGCGGATCGGCTGGTGGATCGACACTGTGGCTATCTACATGGCGACCCTATATCCGCTCATCTATTGGCATACCCATTTGCCTCGAAAATTCTTTTGGTTCACGCAAGGGGATTTCGTGGCGTTGCCTGGTTGGTTGTCGCAAGTCGCAGCTGCGATCTATTGGGTTGCGATGGCCGCGTATGCGATCCGTGTGGCGGTGCGCGCGTGGCGAGACCGAAGAGTGAATCCCGGCAAAGAGATCATGTTCGTATCGACGGTACTGTGCTGGTACGTTGGGATCATTACGTTTGATTCGGATTATGCCTTCACCGTAACGAATGTGATCACCCATGGAGTGCCCTATTTGGTGCTCGTCTATTGGGTCCAGCCGCGCGACGATCGCGGAGAGTCCATGAAGACTGGAAACCGTTGGATCCATTACTTGGCGGTGCTGTGGGGGTTGGCTTATCTCGAGGAGTTTCTCTGGGATGTCGGCGTCTGGCACGATCGAAGCTGGTTGTTTGGGACGCCTCAGGATTGGACATCGATCCATGCGGTGTTAGTGCCGCTGCTCGCTGTTCCGCAGATCACGCATTACGTGCTCGACGGCTTCATCTGGAAGCGAAGAGCCCGCGAGGATGTTCGCTCAGTAGGCGGAGTTTAGGGTGATTTTCTGAGCGAGCACGAGTTGTTTTGAATGCGGACGAGAATGGTTTGAATAGATTTCAAAACCGAAGGGTTGGATTTGAGATCGATGGTTCGTTGCATATCCTTTAACGTTTCGATCGCCTCCGACACGTTTCCAGATTCCGCGAGTTGAATCGCCATGTCGATGCGAAAGGGTGTTGCAAAATCTGGGCAGTCAGCTGCGGCAATACGGTAGCTTTGAATGCATTCTTCGAAGCGTTTTTGTCGAGCCAATGCTTCGGCGTTCCATGAGTGGAGTCTCATTCTCTCGAGTTCGGAAAAGTCAGTGGTATCGCTTAAAGCATCCGAGCAAAGTCGATGCACGGTGATCCAGTTTTCGGAATCAAGTGCGCAGAGGATTTTCAGGATTTTTGCAGAAGGTTCGCGTTCGTCCGTTTGCTGGATTAGTTCGTTGGCTTCACGGTGGCGATTGAGTGCCAGCAGTTTCGCGGCTCGGTCGAGTTTGGCCGAATCCGACACTTGGAGTAGCGGTGACGCACACTCATGCTCGAGGCGATCCGTGGTTTGCATCAGTTCGAGCAACAGCTGTTTCGATGGCTTTTCTGAGAGAACGGAAGTGTCGTCGATTTCGAGGATTTGTTGCAGCAACAGCATCCCCTTTTTGGGCGACCTGAGGGAGTCGATTTGCGAGAAGTTTTTGGTTAGGAGATCCAGCTGATGCCATGAATAAATGAACGTTGGCGTGCAAGCGAGGATTAAAGCGAGTACCCATCGTTGCGATGCAATCGAGCGACTTTGGATCGGGGCGCTAATGGCCCATGGAAGTATGATTAAAATGGCGATGCATGTTCGGACGATCCACCGTGCGGACAATCCTAAGTGCGTGGGTATCAATTGATTGGATAGCCAAGGAAGAGCAAATTCAAGCGTCGCGATGAACAGTACGGGAACCACCGACAACCATCGAGCTACGCGAGGTTGAACATTCAAGGTAGATGCGATGCATATCGCGAGAGGAATGACTGCCATAAGGTGGATTACGAGCAATCGTGGGTTAGCGAATACCGGGGTGGGGTTTGGGAATTGCGAGAACAGGAAAGTACCGATACCAACCATAGCCGCCCAAAGGATCCACTCACTCGTTCGATGCGAATTGCTACGCGGATTCGTTGTTGCAGCATTCTGTTTCGGGCTAGCCGACACGCGTCTGGGATCCACGGAAGGGTGTGCGATCATGTTGCACCGAGGGCTTGTGCGGTTTCGGCCCGACGCAGTTTCCAAATCAAGCCGTCCCAGGCATAGTGGGTGAATGCTGCCCAGAGATTGAGTCCCTGCCATGCCAGGGTCAGCTCGATGGACCGCTGATTTATCCAAAGAGAAAAGGATCCTAGTAGGAGCATGAACGAGACGAGGATCAGCGGCCAGCGAGGGCTCATCCATCGCATCCAGCCGGGGGAACCTGAGGTACCTCTACGCATTGCGTAGTGGCTCACAATGGCTAGATATTCGACAGCATGGAATAGGGACGCGGCGGTAGCAAAACAGAGGATCCAAGCGGGGTTCATCCAGCGAAATGAGAGCAAGTATCCTGAATAAAGGAGCAATACGCTCAACAAGTAAATGATCTTTGGCGTTCTATGGAAATGCCAATGGGTGAGGTTGGTTAGGAGCAATGCCATCGGGATCAGCATCACGATGAGATCGATCCAAAGAAGCAGATTTGCAGGAGGACTTGGGAACCACGATGCGTAGGTCATGCTATTGGCTGTGCGAAAGATGACATAGGTGATCATGGTTCTCATTCCCCAGCGTTCGAGGAATGGAATTCCCCCACCGGATTTCTTCGAATAGATCCGCAAGACCCCAGCATGTTGGCTGGCAAAGTGCCAGCCATTCCACAGATAATCGATGACACCGAGGCACAGAAATGCGTTGGATCCAATGTAGACGCCACCGATTACGGCGGCGAAAAGAATCGCCATCGCAGTCAGTGGGAATGCGATATTGACGCGTCGATCGGGATCGATCGCGACTAGGAACAGTGTCAGCCACCGATGCGGGAGGGTGAGGAAATAGACTTGCCAAAAGTCGATGGCCGTCTCGCTCGAACTCGAAAAGCCCGGGATCAGCAGCAGAGGCCATGCGACGTTGGCGACAAACAGCAAGTCGTACGGTGCCGAACGAATCCAGCCTTTCGAATCAGAATCGGTCATTGGAACGATGCGGTCTCAATTTTCCAGATGCCGTCGACTTTCTTAAAGCTCCATTCTCGTTCACCGATGGGATTTCCATCGGCTCGCTCGACGAGAATTTTGCTCGTCGCGCTGTCGCTTTCCACGCTAGGCTTGCCAACGACATAAAACGAGTATTTGTTCAGTTCTTCAGCCGTTGGCAAGCCATCCGCTTTCGCGAATAGCATCGGAATCTTGTCATCCCGCGCTTTGTAATCATTCAGCAGTTCGACAACACCTGCGATGGCGGTTCCCTCGTCGCCACCCATATTGCTCATGTCCTTAGCGCCGCACCCTGTAAGCGCGAGTAACCCAACGAGAGCTCGCAACCGCACATTCTTGCGAAGATCAGCGAGAAACGATCGAGCAATGCCGTCAATCATACTTTTGGTACTCCACAAAGGGTGGTCGCAATGGGAAGGCGAAGGCCAAAGGGAACATCCAAGATGCTCAGTGGGAGCGTTACTCGTCCGAGTTAACGATTTCACCACCCGAGATCGTGCAAAGGTTTTGCCAAGTGATACGGTCGATGCTGTTGGAGATGAATCGAAGGGAGCCATCGGCGTAGGTTGCATTGACGCCGCTGCCGTGGAAGCTTCGAGCGGAAACTTGCCATTGCCCACCGGTTGTGGGATCAACGTTTCTGTCTCGCGTGCAGAAGGCAGGATCGGTTGGGGGATAAGCACCTGGGTCACCTACCGCTGGACAACCGTTCATGACGTCCGTTCCTCGCGAATTTGGGGGAAAGAAGCCTGAGAAGGAATTTCCACCCATCATTGGAGTCAGTATTGCGCCCCGAACATCCCGGTTCATACCAACTGGGGCTGAGCTGCTCGTACGACCATCCACTTTCAAATTCGGTATCACTTCGCTCATCATGACGGCATTCGAGGAACCGTCGGTAATGTCTCGGAACCGTCGTCCCTTACCCACTCCGAACCGTATGCCGTAGGGATACTTGACGACGTTTTCAACGGCACCGAACGCGCCTTTTTTGGTTGTATCTCCCCTTGCGGTTGCATCGCGCATGAATTGACCACCGAAACAAGCGACATAATTTGCTTTATGCAGGTTTTCGAGGCTCAAGTCGTTGTAATGGATGTCGGATTGGGGCGAACTGGGGCACGACATCGCTGAGCGGATGTAGGTTTGGGTATCGATATCTGGGCGACGCTGTTGGGTTCCATCCAGGTTATCCCACGGGCATGCTTCATCGATATCGTTAGCCGCCATCCCTTGCTCAAGGCGTTGATTCAAGGATGCTTGTTCCATGAAAGCGTAGACATGCATCACCCACGATGGACCGTAACATTCTGCTCTAGGTACCATTCCTCCTCCTTGCGACCCGGTCACGACGAAGGCAGGGAAATTCGAAGCGCCGGATGCCGTGCCACCATTCGAATAGGTATTGTTGGGAGCTGTGGTGTAGCGTTCGGAGAAGGTAACGTATCCGGGCGGGAAGCTCTTCGATGCGCTTTCGATGTTATGGCATGCCAACGTAAGCTGGCGAACGCGGTTGGAGCAATCCATGCGTCGAGCCGCTTCTCGGGCCGCTTGAACCGCCGGAAGTAGAAGTCCAACCAGAACGCCGATGATTGCAATTACGACGAGAAGTTCCACGAGCGTGAAGGCTCGCCTTTTGCGGTAAAGTGAGGACATGGATAACTCCTGGGCAAGAAGATCTAAAAAAACGCGACAGGCAATGGATGCAAACCATGTTAGGGTTCCGTCGAAAAGAACCTGTTAGGTGTTGGCTTAATTGCGATGAAGTAGATGTGTCGTTTTCGCTACCTTTTATTAACAAACCACCCCGATGGGGATTAGCGGTTGTGAGATACAGATCCAGGAAATATCGAAATGGAGTCGAATCTAGGGTCGCGTGCCAATACACCAAAGGTGTTTTTCGCCGCGAACAAAGATGCATCCATCGGAAACGGCGGGAGTTGTTTGAACGGGCTCGTCGAGTTCATTGATGGCGAGGACAGCGTAGTCGGCGTTATTTTCGAAGACCGTGCATTTTCCTGTGTCATCGAACGAGTAAAGTTTGTTATTGATCCCGATCGGAGAGCTGTAGGTGTTCCCACCTTTCCGAAGGTTTTTTAATACTTTGCCTGATTTCGGTTCCATGCAGGTGTAGATTCCTGAGTCATCGACAATATGGAGATAATCTCCGTAGAGGAGTGGGGTGGGTACATAAGGCATTCCTCGCTGGCGAGTCCAAACGACATGCGATTGCGTGATATCGCCTTGGCCGCCGAGCTTTAATGAGAAAGCGATCGTGTCGGGCGATCCACCAAAGGCGAAGATTTGGCCATGTCCAACGGATGGGGAGCAAACCACCTTCTCGGTGGGTCCTTCTGCGAACCAAAGAAGCGTTCCGTTTTCAGGATTGAGCCCGATGGTTTGCTTGGCTCCGGAAAGGATTAGCTGTCGCGTCCCTCCTTCGCTCGTAAGCAAGGGGGTGGAGAAAGATCGCAAGTCGGTATCAGGTTTATACCGCCAAATCTCGTGTCCATCGTGTCGATCGAGCATGACAACGAATGCCGAGCCATCTTGATGGCCGTTGACGACGACCCCTTCCTCACACACGATCGGCGATGCGGCGAATCCATGTTTAGAAAAGTAGGCACCTGGGGTTATTTTCCAACGGATAGCACCTTGGAAATCAACTGCGGCGGCAACCAATTTCTCGTCGTCCACAAAGGTGCAATAGACGTGCTGGCCGTCACTCGCTGGGGTGCTCGAAGCGCTGGTGTTGAATTTATGCTGGTTCTCGATGGGACCGGTGTGTACCAAGGTGTTCCAGAGAATTTTGCCCGAGCTTCTTTCAAGGCGCACGAGGTGCCTCGATTGCGTTTCAGGGACAACACATGTCACAAACACAGCGTCTGCAGAGACGATCGGAGAAGAGAGGCCTTGGCCTGGAAGAGCGACTTTCCATGCGATGTTTTCGGCCGATGTCCAATGGGTTGGCACCTCACGATCGTCGCTGATGCCATCCCCACGTGGGCCTCGCCACATGGGCCAGTCTTCAGCTCGAGCCATTTGCTCCGCAACACCGCCGAGGATAGCAACACCGCCGAGAACATCTGTCAACACGAACGCATAAAACAGTATTTTTTGCATGGAGCTTTATCCTACGAGACCGTGGCTGGTCGACCTTAGAGGCTGGCCGACCCTGAAGCATGATTGGTAACGCGAAGAGGGTTGAGTGCTATTTGGACTTCGGAAGGTGTTGGTCCTTCCTGTGTTGCAACTCCTGTTGCCTTAAGCGAGCTTGCTGGATGCTGAGCATCTGTTGCAAACGAGCGGCTGTTTCCTCGAGTTGACGTGTAGTTTCATACGATTGTTCCAGTGCCCGCTGGACGGATTCGAGTGACCGAATTGTCTCGTCGATGTCCGTGGTCGCGATCGATTCGATGGCGTTTGATGTCCCATCGGCGACCGTTCTCGATAACGATGTATCGTTGGTAAGATCGCTTTCCAGCGTGGTCGATGGTTCGGGTCGGCTTCGCATTGGTTCACGCGGTGCGATCGACGAGAAGGAGCGTTGTTGGAGGTACGTGGGAATAGCGAGTTTCAAAAAGTTGGGAGGATCCCCACGATGGCTGTTTTCACCGATGAGACCTATGCAAACGGCACCAGCAGCATCTGTGACAGCGAGCAACTTGCCGTGATTTCCGACACCGCCAGTGATGATTTCATCATCCATGGTTTTTTGCCAAAGAAGTGTTGGCAAGGCATCGGATTCATAGGGACTGCTCCACGCGCTGACGACTCCGTTTTTTCCGAGCGTCACTAAATCGCCACTGGCCAGTACGCCAGCAGTTGCGACCCCTTTGTCGTGCGCGTGCCACGATTTCAGTGGCGACGAGTTATGCATGTTCCAGACACGAACCGATCCATCGAGACTGGAGGAGAGCAAGGAATCTCCGTTGGGTGACCAATGGATGGAAGTGATCATTCCTGAATGTCCTCGGAGGGTTGAAAACTCCGTCCCTGCGAGTGGATCCCAAGCGATGATGCTACCGAAGCGATCACCGCTGGCAACCAAAATCCCATCGTTGCTGAAGGCGGTACTCGTCACCCAGTCGGTGTGTTTGACGAACTCTTTCTCCGAATCCATTTCATTCGAAAGGACTTTGAGCAATCGGCGTGTCGTTCCGATAGCGACCTGTTTTGAGGTTTGAGACTCATCGAGCGTGTTGATGGTATCCGTTTCATTGCCCATGGACCCAAGGTACTTCTCATCCAACATGCTCCACGAATGCACCGATCCTGATTCCGCAGGAGTACCGGCAGCGATCCAAAGCCGTTGACCATCTCTCGAAAAAACAATCGCTGAGATTTCTTGATCCCCAACATCGATCGCTCGATCCCATAAAGTATTGGATTGCGCGTCCCACAAAAGGACTTGGCCATTCCCCGCGATGGCTACGATGGGAGCGATGGGTGAGACAGCCACCGAGCGAATGATGTTGTTCATTGAAAGCGGACGGATTTGTGCGAGGCTTAACGGAGAATCACCCTGCTGTTTAGGTGCACTGTTTCCATTCGTGTCGATTGCGGCATTCGATGGTTTCTCGGGTTTGGTAGCCGGAATCGACTTTGGGGTATTTCGCTCCTGCATGACTTTGGCTTCATCGCTCAAGCCTGTCGCAATCCATTTCGAAATTTTCGTCAGTTCGCGTTGAGATAATCGCGGCTTGTTGGGTGGCATTTTAGGAGATTCCAAATGCGCCGCGAGAAGGTAGATTGGGCTTGCTTGGGGATCGCCTGGGACGACGACAGGACCCGATGCGGAGCCAGCGATAATCTTATCCAACGATGTTAGAACTAGATCGGCTCGCGGTTGATCTTCGTTATGGCAACTCGTGCAATGCTGCCTGAAGATTTCTTGAACGGAATCATATCCAACAACGGACGATTTTTCTGCGGTTTCCGCGCCATTGGATGGCGTCATCATGGTTTGAGATTCGGAGCGCATGCTCTGCGATAGGATCGCGAGGAATGTCATCGCAAAAACACGAAGTTGCGATGGAGCTCTTCGACCCCGATTCGACGTAATATCGAATGCCGCTGAAACAGTGTATTGGCTGGTTGGTATTGCATGGAACAAAGTAGCTATCCTGCGGGAATATCAGTAGGACATCAGTGATTGAAAACAAACTCATTGCTATTGAGTACGGCCCAGAAGAAGTCTTCGAGTGCTAACTGGGGATCGGAATCTCTCGTTATCGATGCTTCGATCTGTTTCAATTCTTCAGAACTTGGTTCGCGGCTCAAGCATCGAATAGTGATTTGACGAGCGATTTCGTGGGGGGGGAGTCCACTTTGGAGCCAGCGGCTGACCGTTTCTCCTTCGCGGATCTTGCCACCTGTGGTTTCGCTATTGAGTAAGTGCAGGGCTTGAGAGAGCGTGGGAGAAGTTTTTGTTTCGCAGGTGCACGCGGAACTTCGATTCGAACGCCCAAAGGTTGTCAGAAAGTAATGAGCGGCTTGTCCGTCGGCGACTTGGACAGCTCGACTACCCTTGGCAAGTCCTGGCAATCGTTCCGTCGTCTCGGTGACTTGGCAAATGCAATCAAGCAGAACTTCAGCTCGCATACGACGGATCTTTTGATGCGAGAACTCCTTTTCATCTAGCTTGTTAGTTTCGTTTCGGCGTGTAGCTGTTTGGTAGGTGCGGGAATTGCAAATCTCCCGAATGATTGGTTTAAGTTCGAATTTTTCTTGGACCAATCGTTCGGCGAGATAATCAAGAAGTTCAAGATTCGTAGCTGGATTGCTGATCCGGACATCATCCACGGGATCGATGATCCCAACACCCATGAAGTGGGCCCAAACGATGTTGGCGATATTGCGAGCGAATGCTTTGTTCTCCGTTGATGTCAACCATTCTGCGAGTACGTGTCGGTAGTCCTTGCCATCGACCATCGCGGGCAAGTCCGATCCTAGAAAACGCGGTTTCAAGTCCTTCTTGCCCAAGGGGTGAACGATTTCACCTTGAGCCATGTTGTAGATGGTTAACTCACGAGGATCTTCACCTTGCTTATAACCGATTTGGCTGAAGAAACTGGCGAAGCCATAGTAGTCATCCATGGTCCAGCGATCGAACGGATGGTTGTGGCATTGCGCACATTGGATCCGCGTACCTAGGAAGACCTGAGCGACGTTTTCGGCCATCAGTTGCGGAGTAGTCTCCGTTTGGAAATAGTTGGTAGCAGGGTTTTCCAGGGTACCCCCGTTTGCAGCCAATGTTTTCTTGACAATGCTGTCGATGGTGTCGCCTCGGTGAACCGAAGTTCGGAGCCATTGATCATAGAGCCGAAGGGCCTTCGGGCTGACCCCGTTATTGGTTCTGATTTGCAAGAGTTCCGCCCAGTGCATCACCCATTGGTCGTGGAACTCTGGGCGATCGATCAAGCGCTGGATCCAACGGGTTCGTTTGTCTTTTGAGGTGTCCTGTAGAAACTCTGCGTATTCACTTTCGGTGGGTAAGAGCCCTACCAAATCGAGCGATACTCGCCTTAAAAATTGCTCGTCCGTCGCTAAATCGGATGGGGACATATGTAGGAATTGGAGACGTTTGTCGACCAGTTTGTCGATCGGTGATAGCGCTGGAACGTCCGGATACTGGAACTCTTTTCCAGAACGGACAATGATCGAGGCTCCCGAGGTAAATTGATCGAAACGAGCCAGCACGAATGCGACTCCGGTACCGCGAGAGACAACCATTCCTGTTTCATCGACACTGGCTGCCGAGTCATTGTTGCTAATGAAGACCGCCCGCGCAGTGACGTCTTGTTCGGAGCCATCGCTGTAGCGTGCAATGGCCATGAGCTTCTGCGATCCGCCCGGTTGGGAAAAAACGGCTTGTTCAGGATAGACGCGTATTTCCTTGGGAACTCTCGCGGCCGCTGGATCATCGCTCTTGCATCCTTCCGCGAGCCATTGCATGAGGATTTCGTGCGCGTAGGATTTTTCGGCAATGGGGCCACCGCCGGTGTGATCCACGTTGCCGGTGGCTTTGAGCAACAGCAACGATTTTTCGGGTTGGTTCCAATGAATACGTCGACCATTGAGCTCCCGGGTTAAACGATAATGATCTCCTTCGGGATCGTATCCGAAAAGGCTCAAGCGGAAACCATCTTTGCCCGTGGCAGAACCATGGCACTTTCCTGTATTGCATCCAGCTTTGGTGAGGACCTGAAGAACTTCGTTTCGAAATTCAATCTTGGGATGCGATTCGGTACCCGATACCTTGGTGGGAACGGCTAGTTGGTGGCCTGCGTATTGGACGATCAGCTCTCCCGATCCGTTGTGGCCCGGGATTACTGTCTCTGACAAGTATTGAACCAAGTGGTTTGGATATGCTTCTACGGTGCACTCATCAGTGACATCTTCCGTACTGCCATCTGCGTGGGTGGCGATGACCACGAGTGACTGCTGATCACGCGGGGAGTTTAATTGGATCGCTTTCGGGTAGACTTGGATCGAAACAGTTGCGGTCGAATCCGCATCGGATGCGAGGGATACTACTGCAAGCCCAACGGCGAAATGCAAACTCAACGCGAGTGCAATAAGATGAGCAAAAGTGTTGTGCATTCTGATTACTATCCGAGGTATTCGTAAGTTAGATTCAATCAACGGTTGTCGACGATCGCTAGTTTTTTGGAGTCGATTACAATGGGAGTGGTTAAAAAAATGGTACTGTCGTGTTGCAGTGTTTAATTACAAGCCTGACTTCAATCGTTGTCGACGAAGTGCCTCGAGCGGGGTAAGGGGGACTCCTGTTTCGTCTTTTTGCGATTTTCCCGCTGGCGAAATGACGAGCGTTGTCCTTCGCGCGATGCAATAAGACACTTGTTGTCCTAGGCGTTCTCCACGGAGGCGGACCAGGACGTCAGGGAAAGTACCGGTTGGTGCATCTGCTGCGACTCGAAGCTGAAATTCCAAGCTTCGTTGGTCATCGCCAATAGAGACGGCAGGAGCAGTAACACGATTGGGCAAGCCTTCTAATTGCGCGATGAGTGGTCCAGAAAAGTTTTTGTCGATCTCAAAGCGAAACGGCAAGACGACTTCTTGACCACACTCCACAGCGATGGCCTGGAGCTTACCGGCGACTGGGCTAGGAAGTATCTGCAACTCTCGAAGAGAGCTGCATACCGCTGGGTTTGTTAGTGGTGCAGCAGTCGGCATTCGGTCGATATCGCCGATTTGGGACTCGCCAGATTCCGAGCGTCCCGAACCGATGTTCGCTTCGACGACCAAAGGCCACGCTTGAGGTTGGCATCTAGAATCGGCCCGCAATCGGATCGTTGCCGTGGACTGATCGCCTTCGACGCGGGTTTTTGCGGGTGCATCGACGAACTCTGGGAGCAGAGGGATGCTCAGATCGATCGATGAGGAAAAGCCGGGTTCTCGATGAACGTGCACGATCAAGTCCACGGTGCCATCGACACTCAACGGGTTGCGAGGCTCTTCGAGCTCAACGGAATAGGGAAGCGGTTCTGTCACTGAAATCGCTAGACGGTCTGTGGTGACACTTGTGTAGATCGCATCTGCCGGCCCATTGACCAAGTCGATAGTTTGGCGAAATCTCCCCTGTTTGTTTTCGGCGATTGCGACCGGTTGAACCAACTGTGAGTCCAGTGGAGCGTCCGAGGATGCTTCCAACACGACGGGTCGCGCGAAATCGTTCGCTTCGAATGGAACGCTGGACGTTTGGATGTGGTTGGGCATTTGATCCCATTTCAATCTCACCGTGCTTTCAATACCATCCCTTTGCACGGCCATGATCGCGAGCGATCGATTGCCTCGAGGTACCGATATGGTTTGCTTGCCCTGGGAGAGCTTATCGCGACGAGGAAGGAAGCTGACCAACGTCGGTTCGAATCGTCGAATCTCGACGCGATAGACAAAGAGATCGCCCGACTTTAAGCGTTTGTCTCGCACACTCAGGGAGTAAAGGTGATCGCGCTGTCCCTCAAACGTGACCGCGGAATCATGGCTGTTCAAATCATCTCCCACCGCTACTGAGCGATCGGAGGTTTGGTCCCGAAGTTCAATGACCGAATCGAGTAAGGAACCCAGTCGTGTTGCAAAAACCTCAGCTTCGTAAATTCCATCGGAGGGTATCCGGAAAAAATGCGTAACCGTTTTGCCCTCGGAATCGATCTTCCCATGATACGCAACGGGTATCGTCGATGGATTTTCAAGACTGCTGGTTTCGGCATTTGGGAATCCGACCGCTCGCACGGGTAACAACGTTGGGCAGGATACGGAAACTCCATTCCTATCCGTTGTCTTCAATTCGATGGTAGATGTTGCACTGTTCGCTTTAGGCAAAACGACATCTTGGTGCAGCGGGGACCCGTCACTCCCAAAAGCACCGATCAAGTCCATCGTCAGTTGCTGTTCCCCGGTGCCCCCTAGTGGATACATGAGCGTTGGGCGAGGAAAGTTTCCCAGATGCAATGCATAGGGACTGTTGGCATCTGCGTTGGATCCAACAGTGCCTACGCGGATCGTGTATTTTCCTGCGACCGTGGCACGGATGGAAAAGCAAGGGTCCTGGTTCAACAGAGGTGTATCGTCCACTCGAAGGATCAACTTTCCGTCGGGGCCCACTAGCGTCATCTCGGTATCGAGCATCTTGATACCCAGGCGAATGGCTGAGATTTCCGCGGAAATCACATCCCCTTCAATCGCATCGAGAACAAAAGCGTCGGTGTCATCCCCTTGAAGTGTTCCGTAGATGGTCGCGTTGCCAACAATGTGCTGAGATTCTTCCGAGTCGTGTTCATCGATTACTGGAAAGGGAGTGATCGTTAGCAGTCGTATCTCCGAGATGCCATTTGCATTGCGCAATCGGATCGGATGCGGTTTCAGCTCGCAGTTTTCGCTCGCATGGATCTGCAGTTCAAGCGTGTCGTCGTCGATCTTCTTGATCTCGAGGCATTCGAGTCCAGGATCATAGAATAGTACTTCCGTGCAATGACCGATCGACGAGCCGACAGCACGGATGGTAACATCCGACCCTCGGGTTGCTACAGGAGGGGTTAAGGTTTCTAGCGAAGGTGGGTCGATTGCATTGCTGGTCGAATGCAACCCTAGCCACATCACGAAAAGCATCCATACGGTGCGCGCAACCATGCATTCCCTTGAAACCAAAGTGAGGAGCGAGGTGATCATTACGCTAACAACCCTGTAGCAACAGATCCGTTGGTGACGATAGGTTGGGGGCGATCGCCGGGAGACATTAACGATTTGGCTGCGTCGATACCCAAGAGGTGATAGACAGTGGTCACGTAATCTTCGACGGACAGAGGGGAGTCAGCGGGTTCAGCCGCTAATCCATCGGAGGCGCCGTAAATGCTTCCGCGTCGAATGCCTCCTCCCGCCATGACGATCGAGAAAACTCGTGGCCAGTGATCGCGTCCACCACCGGCATTGATCTTTGGTGTGCGACCAAACTCGCTCGTCACCAGCACCAGCGTTGAATCGAGCATGCCTCGGTTATCGAGATCCTGGATCAAGCCTGCGAAGGCGCGATCCAAGTCTGGTAATTGGGGCTCGATACTGCGGTAATGAAACGCATGCGTGTCCCAAGCACCGTAAGTGACCGTAACAAACCGAGCGCCCGCTTCGACCAGTCGTCTCGCAATCAAAAGCCGTGAGCCTGCCGAGGGGCGTAAAACAGGTGGTGCAGGTTTCATTCCATAAAGCTCACGCGTTTTCTCGTCTTCATCTTTCAAGCTAAACGCATTTTTTGCCTTTGGAGATGCGAGAAGGTCATAGGCTCTTTGATAGAGGGAGTTCATCGTCGTAATCGAATCGTCTTTCTCCATCCGCTCAAAATGTCCATCCACGATCGATTTCAAATCTTTTCGGCGTTCGAAACGGGAGTCATCAACACCTTTCGCGTGATTCAAGTCGCGGACTGAAAAATTAGGTCTTGCTGGATCGGTTCCCAACGCGAACGGACCGCAAGCATTGCTGAGATAGCCATTCCCAAGGAACTGGCTCCCTTGGTTCGGCACGCAAATGTACGCGGGCATCGCATCCCTAGGCCCCAATTCATGCGCGACGACCGACCCGACGCTGGGATAAACTAGCGCTGGGCTGGGACGGTAGCCTGTGAACATGCTATGTTCGCCACGGCTGTGATCAACTTCGGTATGCGACATACTTCGAACCACCGTGATGCGATCGGCAACTTTAGCGGTTTGCTCCATGTGGGAACTGAAGTAGACACCTGGAAGTGATGTTCGAATCGGATCTAGGATTCCGCGGTACTCTGCCGGAGCATCCGGTTTGGGATCGAAACTGTCCATGTGCGCAAAGCCGCCTTGGAGGTAAATGTGAATCACCGATTTGGCTTTCGGTGAGTTCTCCCCAGACGCCTTCGCCATGGCTTCGAGCGAGAGCATTTGACCCAGGGTCAAGCCCACTCCACCGAGCCATCCAACGTAAAGGAAATCCCTTCGTGAACGAGTCGGAAATGCTGGATTGTAAAACGGAATGGATTGATTCATTGGGGTTGGATTCCTTCCGAGGATGGGTTGGGTGGATTCGATTCGAGGTTGCGGTTGTTGGGTGTAGGTTGCGGTCGCTCCCATTCAATAATCAGTTTCGGACGTTGCTTGAAATCGTCGAACTCCGATGTATAGAAGTCCCAACCGTTACCTCCCGTATTCAGAAAAACCCAACCGTGATTCGCATGGCCGTTAACCCACCACTGCACGGTGTCCGTGACGTCGAACACAACGGTCGATGTATTCGCAGCGATCTTCCCGAAAGTAAAGCTGTCCTTGTGACGCGATGCTTCGACATCATCCGCGGAAACGCCGTCGACAACGGAATTCCACGTTGCCGTCTTGCTAAAAGGGACTAGCATTCGATGCAGATTGACGGTCGAGCCTTGATCAAATGCACTGACCAAAAGCCGTGCCGATCGAATGCGACTGTAGCGAGGTATCTGACCGGCTTTCGCTCCAATTATCGAATCGAACCGAAGCAGGACTTGGCTTTCGCCTCCATCGTTGTTCGCATCGGACGACGCATTCGGATTGCTATCGAGGATCGTGGTCGGAGCCAAAGCCCATATCTCGGTATCCACGGTCCCTTGATATCCACCCACACCTTGTTGGAACTCAAGAACCTCCACCACCGTCGAAACTTTGCCGTCAGTCGGTTCATTAGGGTCTCCGGAGTCTCCCTCACACGCGAAAACAGTAAGTGAACCTAAAGAGAGACCGAAACAAATCCAGATCCAGGAACGCGCCCAGAAAGAATAGAAATCTCGGAACATACTTTGCCGTTTCTCGGAAATAGAGATCATCTGAAATCGCAACCGATTTTCGTCAGCGAGAGATTCTTATTTTGCCGGCACGGCGTTCACAGGTGTTTCAATGACCGGCTGTGACGGCGGTGCCAAAGTGCGTCGACGCTCTTGGGAGTTGACCTTGCCTTCGAAAAGCTGATTCGGTTCGCCAATGGTTTTTTCGAGAACAAACGAATCGTAAACGTCGCCCGTCGCCGTTCGGGCTTCGTAGATGAGCTTCATTCCCTCGACGCGAATGATTTGATACAGCTGGGTATCCTCGGCCACGCGGACCATGAATGGCTTGGGGGAAACGTTGTACATTTTGGGCCCACTTACCGACACGACGTACACGGTCCCATGGAAATCATCTCGGTGTGTAACACCCGTCGGCACGTTTCCAACCGTAGGAGGCGGAACCGAGGGGGTATCCAATCCGGTCCTTCCATAGGTATGGTCGTGCCCTTGAAGCACGAGATCCACTCGGTACTTATCGAGGATAGGCTTCCATGCAGCCCGTACCACCGGGTTGTCGCGGTCTTTCGCTGTGGAGAAAATGGGATGATGGAATGAGCAGATAATCCAAGGCTTCGTGTTTTTGGACAGAACTTCATCCAGCCACTTCGCCTGCTCTTCAATCTTGAGATTGCTATTGAGAACCACGAAACGCGTGTTCTGATACTCGATCGTGTAACAGGTTTCACCCAAACCCTCAGGACCATGCTCAGGGAGAGTGAATTGCGGCGCCCAGTGATGCGTTACGACGGCCTTGCCATCCGCGTTTTTATGCATTTCGTGGTTACCCACCACCGGCATACTCGGAATCGTAGCGTTCAGCCACGCCCCTGCGCCGAACCACTCGCCCCATTCGGCATCCGATTGCGCCGAATTGATCAAATCCCCTGCGTGAAGCATGAACTTTGCTTTCGGCGCATCGCTGTAAGCTTCACGGATCACGCGCGACCATAAGGTCCGAATATCGTTCTGCGCGTCCCCGAAGTAAATGAATGAGAAGGGCTCTTCGGTTACGTTGGCTGTGACGAAATGAAACCATTCACTCCAATTGACACCGTCGCCGACACGATACGCGTACTTGGTCCCAGGAGTCAGATTTTTGAAGGCAACGCTGTGAAAATGTGCCGTGTTTAAGTCGGTTTTCAGAGCTACCGATGTCGCTGCGACTTCCGTTGCCTTTTTCACGAATTCCGGACCTGCCGTTGCGATTGCAATTTCCGCTTTCGCGTGTTGAGTTTCAACACTCGTCCGCCAACTGACACTTTGCGTTGTGGTCGGGTCGCTTGACCACGTCAGAATAATTCGGTCCGGAATCGGGGTTGGAGCATACATTTCCGCACTCTTCACCTGTCGGACAGGATGCTTGTGCTCGTCACCATCATGTCCCGTGGAGACCGTGGTATCGCAAAAGATCGGCCACGCGATTGCCAAGGGAAAAACCAGCGTGCACATGCGAATGCGATTCAGACCATGGAATGCCATTGCAAAACGCTCCTTGCGCAACTCAAACCGCGCAAACCAATATCGATCACCAAGAAGGACGTAAATGATGTTGCTTGGCTCTTCAAGCAATCGAGCAGCATGCTAAATGGCCAAAGTTAAGAATTGGCGGTGTGTTTTGAAAGTTTTTCGCGCAGTTCTGGTGAGGGATTGGTGAGTGTTTTCAACCAGAAGGGTTTTTTGCACTCAGGGACGAAATCACCGATTGTGATTTCGCTGCAAAGAATATCGGATCCACGGACATCGTCCGGTCCGAACTTTAGTACTTGAACGATTGGATTTCGTTTTTCAAATCGTTCATGAAGGCGGCGGCGCCGGCACCGTTGATGATCCGGTGATCGAATGCGAGCGTGACTTGGGCTCGCTTTTGGAATGCAAAACCGGTCGATGTCGGAATGGGTGCATCGAACACTTCGCCGAGGGCCAGGGTTGCGGCGGCGGGAGCGACGATGGCTGGGATCCCAAACCGCATGCTGGCCGATCCGATGTTCGACACGCTGATCGTGATCGACGGGTCCGCTTGATCGATCCCCTGTCTCGCCAACTCGATCTTTGCGTTGAGCTCTTCGAAAAACTGGCTGCGCGTCAACGTATCGGCGGCTCGGACCACCGCGGTTACGAGCGCGTCACCGGGGAGTGCGACTGCGACCCCAAAGTTGACATGGCGGTAGGTTCGAAAGACCGTACCGTCGGGGCTGAGACTGGTCCGAAACTGAGGATGACGCTTGAGCGATTGCGCAACACACCACAGCATCATCGAGAAGCCCGTCTCTCTACCCCCCGATTCCTTGACGGCTTGGCGTGCCTGGTTGAGCGCGGTCCAATCGACCTCGGTCATCACCGTCACGGGAACCGTGGTTTGGACGCTGCGGACCAATCGATAATTCAGGGTAATCTGTTGCTTGGAGACCGGGGACTCATCGAACTCGGCATCAGCGACCGTGTCGGTATCGAGGGCATGGCCAGCGTGGGCTCCCTGAGTTTCGATTCCCGAATGGCCGGTTTCTGAAGAGCCGGTCGCGTGCGATGCCAAATAAGCATCCACGTCATCGGGCGTGAGTTTGCTGCCTCGATGCGGGATCGTATGCGCGATGCTGAGGAGGCCTTTGTCCTTGAGGTATTTCCTGGTGCGCGGGGGGATGTTGACGTTGGATTCGGTTTCCTCGTCGTGGTCCGCGGCGGGTGGTGTATCGACGGTCGGGCGTGGAGATGAAGTCCCGGCGTCGGCGATTGCCCCGTCGGCGATTGCCCCGTCGGCGATTGCCCCGTCGGCGATTGCCCCGTGGGAGATCGGTGCATGGGGCGAGGTGGTGCCGGATGGAGTCGGCGAGTCGACTTCCATGATGGCCACTTCGGTGCCGATCGGTAACACCGTCCCCGGTTTGACTTTCCATTCGACCAATCGTCCGGTGTACGGGGATTCCACATCGGTCGTGGCTTTGTCGGTCTCCATCACATAGATCGCTTCGTCCCTTTTGACGAAATCGCCTGGCTGCTTGATGAACTCCACCAGCAAGGCTTCTTGCAATCCTTCACCCATTTGCGGGATGCGAACCGAGACGGTGGTCATGGCAGTTACTCTTCCATCGTTAATCGAATCGCGGCGACGACACGGGAGATGTCCGGCAGTGCTGCGTATTCGTAGATCGGGTTGTATCCGATGTGCACATCGGGACGAGAAACCAGTTGCGGTGGGCTGATGAAGTGGCAGAAGGTCTCTGGCATGCTGGTCATGTGCGAGATGATCATTTGGCCCACGCTACAGGACTCGGCATCCTCTTGAACGACCACCAGACGCCCTGTCTTTGCCAACGACTTGGCGATCGTTTGCTCATCCCATGGGATGATCGAACGGAGGTCGATGACTTCGACCGAAACATCATGCTCCACTTCGAGGGCGGCTTGCATGGCCGGTTCCATGCAGTTCCCCCATGAGACCAGCGTCACATCGCGGCCTGGGCGCCGGATCTTGGCCGAGCCGAAGGGAACGGGGTCCAGTTGTTGAGGCACATCCATTTGCTGGCGGAACAGGTGCTTGGGAATCAAGTACACCGTTGGATCCTCCGCATGCATTGCGGTCCACATCAGACCGGCTGCATCTTCAGGAGTGCTGGGGACGACAACGCGCAATCCGGGTACGTGGGCGAAACTGCTCTCGTTCGCTTGGCTGTGCCAAATAGATCCGCCTGGTAAATAAGCACCATAAGGGGAGTAAATCACCGCTGGGCAATTCCAATCCCCAAACGTTCTCCAACGGATGGTGGCCATGTTCTGCGAGATCTGAGACCACGCGGGACCGACGAAGTCGACGAATTGGAGTTCGAATACAGGTCGCATGCCGTAACATGCCATGCCGATCGCGACCCCGGCGATGGTGGCTTCGGCGAGCGGCGCGTTGAACACGCGATCATGGAACTCGGAGGATAATCCAGCCGTCAATCGGAACACGCCCCCTTTCGGGTCCTCGATGTCTTCGCCAAAGAAAACGTATTTGGGGTTCTCCTGGAGTCCGGTCCGGAAGACTTGATTGACCGCGTCGACCATGCGCCATTTGCGACCACCTTCGAGCGGTGGTTCGGTGGCTACTGGAGGTTTGCCAAAGAGTTCGTCCAGGACCTCGGAGGCTTGCGGGTCGGCGAGCAATTCGGCCCTTTGGTAGTCGGAGTCAACATTTTGATCGATCTGATGTCGAATTTCCTCCCATCCATCCCAGGTAAGATCTCCGGATTCGATCAACTCCTCGACCACCGTGTTGATCGGATCGCGTTCCATCATCTCCGAGATCTCGGAGGGTGGTCGATAGACACGATGGTCATCGCTGCTGGTATGACTGCAGAGTCGGTCGACTTCGCAGACCAAAACCGATGGACCACCGCCCGAACGGGCGCGATCGATCGCCGTCGATGCGGCCTCGTAGACGTTGTCCGGATGCCGGCCGTTGACATGGACGATACCGATGCTGTCGCTGAATATTCCCAGTTTGAACGGATTGAATTTGTCGGTATTCGTACTGATGCCATAGCGGTTGTCTTCGACGACAAAGACGACGGGTAGTTTCCTTTCGGTTGCGAATGCGACCGCTTCGTAAAATTCACCTTGGCGGCTGGCTGCGTCGCCGGTGGTTGCAACCGCGACATTGGATTTGCCTTCGAGGGTCATCGCCCACGCGGCACCGCAAGCGGGAAGCAAATTGCTGGCGGTCGGGGTTGGAACGCTCCAGATATTCTTCGCGCGCGAGCTGGGATGGCCGGGCATTTGGCGGCCGCCACTGCTCGTATCGCGTTTGGCAAAATAGGCCTTGGCGAGATCGAAGTTGCTCATCCCTTTGGCGAGCATCATGGCCCGGTCCCGGTAGTAGGGGAACAGGTAGTCCTGTTCCTTGAGAAGCATCGCGATGATCGCCAGGGACTCATGACCCATGCCGGCGACTTGGAACCAGCCCTTGCCTTGGCGAAGCAAAACGCCTTCGCGGCGGTCCCCTTCGCGGCTCAAGTACATGAGTTTGAGCAACTCGAGTTTGTTGTAAGTTGCGCGGGAGCGATATTGGCTCATGGATTGTTCCCTAACAGCTTGATTGGTAACAGGTTGAGTTTCTTTGCCACCGAGAACTTCGGACGAGCGGGGGACGGTCCTCCTGCCCTGAACCTCGGAGGTCGGTGTTGCTCTGGAACCCAGATTCATCGTTTGCATGGGGCAGGGGCGGGTAATGACTGGCCCATGATCCCGAGCGCTGCGGCGGCCGCCGCAGCCCAATTCAACGCATTTTTCGCTTCGACTCCCATCGCCCCGACCTGAACCACTTTGGTCCAAGCACAAGGTTCAATAGTGGCTATTCACTCATTAAATCCCACAGAAAGCGAATCTAAGCAACATTATAGCATTAGCGAAATCTCTACAAGTGCGGTCCCACCGAATTTTAAGCGTAGCATGGGAATCCCCCGGGAGCGGGATTTGCGGGGGCATTATGTCCAGTTGCTCGACTTTTTGGCCGAGGACCGCGGCCGCTACGATCTGGATCGGGCTTGGTTTGACCGGCTGGAGGCCCCGATTTGGAACCTGGGGAACCCCGATTTGGACAGTGGGGAATCCGTGTGTATGATCCATGGATCTAAAGTGTCCACCGCTTTGTTAACAACGGGCTTCCTTACGGGTTTTTTCGATGATCCAACGCACCGCCATCTGCTCTTCGCACCGTTTACTTTCGCTCGGTTCCATCGAACGACGTTGCCTCTCCGCGATGATTGCATGGGTCGGTATTGCGGGTGGGTTGAACTCGACGGTGGGCCATGCACAGTTGCCCGGATCGGTGCAATCGGTCGAGGTCGGCCGAACACCTGGGATTTCGATCACGGTCCAAGAGTCGATCGCATTGCAACCCCAGCTGATCCAATTGAAGTTGCCGTTCAAGGTTGAGAGCCGCGATGCGGAGGATGCGCTCGCCAAGCTGAAAGAGCATCTTGGCAAGGTTGAGCAGGAGTGCTTGCGACTGGGTGCCGCGAAGGAATCAATTCGATTCACTGCACCGGTGATCGGTACGTTAACGCCTGGGGTCGATAATCTCGAGTTGGCCAAACAAGCCATGAAGCGTCAGGCGGCCCAGATGCAGGCGAACAATCCCAACATGCGAGGCAAACTGCGATCGATGCTGATGGGAGATGAAGAGGAGGGTACCGAAGAGGATGAAGAAGGGGAACTACCATTCTTCTACACGGCCTCCTCCAAACTGACAGCGGAGTGGAAGCTGCCTAACGGGATGGATGACGATGCGGTGTTGCTGACCGCTAAGCTCAAGGCTGGCACGCAGAACAAACTGTTCCAACTGCAGCAGAAACGCGTCCCATTAACCGAAGAGGAAATGGATATCGTGCAGCCTTTGATCGCGGCTTCGGTATATTATGGAGTTTCGATGTCCAATACGCCGGTGGAGTCCCCCATCCAGTTTGTAGCTGTTCTTAAAGAGGAACAAGAAGAAGCGGCGATGAAACGGGCGGTCGAGCGAGCTGCGAAGCAGTCCAATCGCTTGGCGCGTGCAGCGGGCAAAAAGCTCTCGGATGTTCGGCATTTGTCATCCACCATTACGGTGAACGCCGCGTCCAACCAGAATAGTGGGCAGGCAAATGTTGCCGAAAGCAAAGAAGGTAGCGAACGCAGGATCGTTTCCGCCAACCCAAACGAGTTAACAGCGACTCTTACCTTGACTGTCGTTTACGCATTGGTCGATGAGTGAACAAATCGTCGACGCCGGCCGACGGGTTGGATATTATCTGGCGATCGCTGCGATGTGACATCGAAGCCTTTTACTGTTTTTCACTGGCGGATTCCCCCACCAACCATCCTTAAAAATCCTCCCGGAGATTTGTCTTTTCCGTATTTCCCGGTGCTGGCGTAAGCGACTTCTAGCTGGTTCACCATGCGACGGACGCTTGAGTGTCATCCAGGAAGAGCCGAAAAGGGCATGGTAGAATCTATTAGATCTTTTCGAATGCTCGATCATGGGAGAGTGAACCAAACCGATAGACGGGCTCTTTGATTCCGAGTGCAACCACTACCTATCCATTTTCCAACATGGACTGGATAGCTTTGCGATTCAAATCGGCACCCGTTTTCGCTCCCAGTTTCTTCTTAATGTTCTCGCGATGGGTGTCGACGGTATGGGTGCTCAGGAAAAGTTGTCCTGCGATAGCACTCGTGCTAACTCCATCGCCGATTAGCCTGAATACTTCCAACTCGCGATCGGTCAACGTCTCAATCGGATCATCCATGACAGCATGCTTTCCCAGAGCTTGGGAGACTAGCCGTTGCGTTGTTTCGGCACTCACATAGCGATCTCCCCGCAGCACAGTTCGAATTGCTTCTAACAGCTTTTCATTCGATTCGTTCTTGTTGAGATAACCTAGGGCTCCCGCACGCAAGGCTCGCTCAGCGTATAGGGACTCCTGGAACGTCGATACGACCAACATCTTGGTCGTAGCGTTGAGCAAACGAATTCGCTTCACTAATTCAATCCCATTTCCTTCCCGCAACGATATATCGATCAGGACAAGATCAGGGCAGAGTTGCTTGGCGAGCTCGACAGCGGCATTTTCGGTCGCCGCGTCGCCACAAACCTCCATGTCGGCTTGCGAACTAATTCGCATGGTAAGCCCATCCCTCATCATCGGATGGTCATCTACGATCATGATTCTCGACTTCGCTCTGAATTTCGTCATGCTAGCTCACCTATTGCGGGTATTGTGCAACGGACAGTCGTGCCATTTCTTCGATTCCGGCTAACTCGAAGCGCTCCACCAATGATGCTCGCTCGGTATCTCATGATACGCAGCCCCAAGCCGCCTTCTGCGAAACCCTCTGTGGTTTCCGTAGGTTCAAAGCCGATTCCGTTGTCGGATATCTCTAGGACAGTTTGTGTCGGACTCTGATTAAGTGATATCTGAATATCGCTTGCGTTGCCATGCTTGATGGAGTTGGTCAGCGACTCCTGGGCAATTCGGTATAGTTGCGTGGCCACGGCGTCGGTACTAACCGCACCCGTCCCCACAGACTCAAAATGACAGTTGAGCTTCTGGTTGGCATTCGTCGAGGATGCGAGGTCCGCCAATGCTGCCTGAAGCCCTTCAGCGTCAATCTGAACCGGCATAATTCCGTGCGATAGCTTGTGAACATGTTGATTCGCTTCAATCAGACCCTGACTGAGTTTTGCAAGCGTTTGCGTGATCCGCTGATAGTCGATATCGCGCAGTATCCATTCCCTCGGCTTCTTTTCTGAGCCACGGGTTGCATTATTGAGGAAGTCATTCATAGCGCCAGCATAGAGCGATAGTCCAGTCAACTCTTGTTGTGTTCCATCGTGGAGCTCCTGGCCGATCCGTGACTGCTCTTCGGTGGCAATCTCCAGAATTTGAGCTTGGAGTTGCTTGCGAACTGTAATGTCTCGCAAGATTCCGGTGTAGAGCCCAAGGTGATCGACTCGACCGAGTGCGAGATCGACGGGGAATGTAGAACCGTCTTTCCGCTGCGCGAGAACCTCGCGACGATTTCCAACGAGTTCGGCAATCCTCGCTGCAATTGTTTGAGATGCCCCGTCCGCTTGGTCGGAATGAAAGAGTGCTGGCAGCAACGTCGCGATGTTCTTTCCAATCAGTTCGTCGCATTCGACTCGAAACATCAGCCCGGTCGCGTGATTGATGCTGTCGATCGTTCCCTGTAAATCGACAGTGATGATTGCGTCTGCGACTGTATTCAAGATCGCATGCAAACGTTCCTTGCTTTCATTGAGTGCGGAAAAATGGCGGGCGTCTTCTTCCCTCTGTGCAGCCTCCGCTTTCTTCCTTTGAGTCAAGTCGACAAAGGTGATGACCACGCCTCCGACCTGATCGTTGCTGGTTCGATAGGGTAGGATTCGCCGCAGGTAGTGCCTATGGTCATGGGTTTCAATTTCCCGCTCGAGCAACTCCGCGCTATCGAGTGCTAGACGGCACTCCTTCAGCATTGTGTCGTCTGCGAAGTTTGGCGCGATGTCCTTTAATGGTCGACCAATGTCGGTGGATAGCAAATTCAGCAGGAACTTGGTTGGTGGAGTGAATCGCTTGATATTCAGTTGCTGATCGAGGAATATCGTTGCGATCTCCGTACTCGACATCAAATTCATCAAATCGTCCGTAGCTAGCTTCAGCTCATTCACCTTTTCTTGAAGCTGGCCGTTGATCGTAATCAGTTCCTCGTTAAGGGATTGCAACTCTTCTTTGGACGTCTCTAGCTCTTCGTTGACGGACTGAAGCTCTTCATTGACAGACATGATCTCTTCGTTCGAGGTTTTGAGTTCCTCGTTGGAACTTTCCATTTCCTCGATGGTGCTGTGCAGCTCTTCGCTCATCGACTTGAGTTCGGTTTCGAGCTGCTGGACCAATTGCGAGTCTTCTGTCTGGGTCGCTTCTTCAGCCATGGCACCACCCGTAGACTCAGAGCGTTTCGCGAGCTCGTTGACGGTCAATTGTTCATGGAACAAAATCAAGAGTAATCCCGCAACCTCTTTGGGTTCGACAAGGGGTCTGGCGGTTATGGAGCACTTGACGTACTGACCACCTCGATTCACTCGTATATCCGATGTGACAACGGTTTGGTTGGTCTCAAGAGCGTTTCTGCAAGTCGCACGGAGCTTAGTGCGCAGACCTGGTCTGGCCATGGCCAGTAGGTCTTTGGTCAGCTCGCCGCGTGGAAACTCGAGGAAATTGACCAGCGGCCCAGTCACATAAAGAACCTCCAGCGAGTGGTTGCACAGCGCAGCCGCCGGAGCATAGTCGTTCAGAATCAGTTTTTCCGTGATCTCCTTAAAGCTCTTACGTTGAATCCCCAAGGGCGAACCCGACACAATCACGTCGTAGGGTTCCGTCGATTTTCGGAAAGGGATTTTGATCAACTCCCGTTTCGCAGTGTCAACTCTGCGAAACAATCGCCATTTCTTGGAGATCGTTTCAAACAATTCACTGGATCTGCCAGTGGTTTCCGAAGGTCCCAAAAAAAGATAGCCACCCGCCACCAATGCAAAGTGAAAGAGTGAGAGCACATTGCTCTGCATCTCGGGCTCAAGATAAATCATCAGATTCCTACAGGAGATCAAATCAAGCTTCGAGAATGGAGCATCACCAATCAGGTTCTGGTTCGAGAAGACCACCAACTCCCTCAATCCTTTGCTGATTTGATAATGCTGGTTATCCAACAAAACAAAAAACTTCCGCAGCCGGTCGGGAGAAACATCACCTGCGATGCTGGCCGGATAGATTCCAGCCCGCGCTACTTCGATGGCATCAGCGTCGATATCACTGGCAAACAGTTGAATCTTTACGGATAACTTCGCAGCCTCCATCGCTTCCCACAACAGCATCGCGATGGAATAAGCTTCTTCACCGGTGGCACATCCGGCCACCCACACTCGGAGCGGCAGATCGCTTTTATGCCTTTCAATCATCGTCGGAATGATTTCTTGTTCGAGAATCTGATACGCATCAGGATCTCGAAAAAATGCAGTCACACTGATCAGCAGATCTTTGTAGAGCGATGTGATTTCTTCGGGTTGCTTTTGAAGGAATTCGAGGTACTCGGGCATCGTGTCGATTTGGACGATTCCCATCCGGCGTAAGATCCGTCGAAGCACCATCGGCTTGCGATAAGGACGAAAATCGTACTTCGCTCGCGAGTTCAATAGAATCAAGATCTGAGTTAGGATTTCAGAGGACTTTTCAGTGGTAGCCACTCCCTCGCTTGAACTACGGAGATATGGCCGCTCGATATAGTTCACAATTGTTGCTGGCATCTGCTCTGGAGGCAGAACGTAATCGACGATTCCGGTGCTAATCGCACTCTGCGGCATCTGGTTGTATTCTGCGGTGCCTGGCTCCTGTGCCATGACCATACCCCCCGATAACTTGATCTCGCGAACGCCAAGTGTTCCGTGGCTGCCAGTGCCGGAAAGCACGATACCTATCGCTCGCTCTCCCCGATCCTTAGCCAGCGATCGAAGAAAGTAATCGATGGAGGTTTGCCAACCTTGGTGGGTTGGTGGATCGCTCAGCTGAAGCGTGCCATCCGATATGGACAGGAAAAAGCGTGGAGGAATGATGTACACGCAATTAACGCGAACAGCCATCCCCTGTTCGGCTTCGATAACTGGCATCGAAGTCAATTTGCTCAGCAATTCGACCATCATGCTTTCATGGGATGGACCGAGGTGCGGAACCAAAACGAAGGCCATCCCGCTGTCCGATGGCATTGCGGAAAAAAACTTCTTGAACGCGTCTAATCCGCCCGCGGATGCAACAAGTCCAACAATGGGATACTCGCTCGATGGAACCTGAGGGGATGCTGTCGGTGGTGTGGTAACGTGCGTAGATCCATTCGTATTTGGGGTGACTTAACCCGGAATGTACCAGTTTCACCAAGTCCCTGCGATCGAATTTGAGCAAATTGGGTCCCTCATGGCGGATTCCACCATTCGGTGGCGACCAACCAATTGTAGAACGATTGTCTCAATCGTTCCCACACCTGGCCATGAGCAGTTGGGGACAACGGCTCTGCATTAATCCCCATCGTGGCACGACAATCCCTGTCGTGAAAAGCTGCGCGATAGCTGGTCCTTAACTCCCGAACAATCTCACGCGAAGGCGCGAAGACGCGAAGTGAAGTAGTGGATCTTGCTAAAGATCCCGTGCGCAATCCTTTCCAAGCGACGCGACCAACCAATTGTAGAACGATTGTCTCAATCGTTCCCACACCTGGCCATGAGCAGTTGGGGACAACGGCTCCACATTGCGGCCCATCGTGGCACGACAGTCCCTGTCGTGAAAAGCTGCGCGACCGCTGGTCCTTAACTCCCGAACAATCTCACGCGAAGGCGCGAAGACGCGAAGTGAAGTAGTGGATCTTG
>CAIYZV010000370.1 GCA_903930765.1 uncultured Pirellula sp. | reverse complement strand
CCTCCGAACGCCAAGGCCGCGTCATCGACAAAGATGGCGGCGGGGCTGGGATGGAACTCAAAAAGATTCAAGGGTACTTCTAATATGTCGCACCAAAGTGATCTGATCGCCAAGGATATCCTCGCCTACCTCGAACAACACGAGCGCAAAGAACTTCTTCGTTTTATCACCTGCGGAAGCGTCGATGACGGTAAAAGCACCCTCATCGGCCGCTTACTCTACGACAGCAAGATGCTCTACGAAGATCACATAGCCCAACTTGAGAACGAAAGCAAGGTTCACGGAACTACCGGCGGTGGCTTTGACCCTGCTCTCGTTACCGATGGACTTCGTGCTGAACGCGAACAAGGTATTACCATCGACGTAGCCTACCGCTACTTCTCGACCGCCAAACGGAAATTCATCATCGCCGATACCCCCGGCCATGAGCAATACACCCGAAACATGGCCACTGGGGCCTCAACCGCCGACCTTGCGATCATCCTTATCGATGCACGCCATGGCGTGCTGACCCAAACCAAACGACACAGCTTTATCGTTTCCCTTCTTGGTATTCGGCACGTCGTAGTGACGATCAACAAAATGGACTTGGTAGGGTATGACCAAGCTCGCTTCGACCAAATCTGTCAAGACTACAAAGAGTTCGCTTCCCGATTGGATCTCCCCGATCTGCACTTTATCCCCCTGGCTGCTCTACACGGGGAGAATGTAGTCGATCCAAGCACAAACATGCCTTGGTATCGCGGCAGCACCCTGATGAACTTCCTCGAAACCGTCTACATCGGCTCCGATCGAAACCTCGAGGATTTCCGCTTGCCAATCCAGTACGTCAACCGCCCCAACCTCGACTTCCGAGGCTTCTGCGGCTCCATAGCATCAGGCATCGTTCGCCAAGGTGACGAAGTCATGGTCCTACCCTCGAAACGTACAAGCCGAATCAAACGGATCGTTACCCAAGATGGGGACCTTGCAGAAGCATTCTGCCCGCAATCGATCACTTTGGTTCTTGAAGACGAAGTCGATTGCTCCCGGGGCGATATGATCGTTCGACCGGGGAACGTACCAAAGGTCAGCAACGACTTCGATGCTACCGTCGTGTGGCTCAGCGATCAACCAATGCTTCCCGGCAAAAGCTACTTGTTCAAACACACAACTCAAACCGTATCCGGGCAAGTCGATTCTTTGCGATACCGCGTTGATGTTAACACACTTCACCGCTCGCCGGCTCCCGATCTGCAACTCAACGAAATCGGACGTTGCTCCGTTACGCTCAGCCAACCGCTGTTCTTCGATGCATACAAACGAAACCGTACCACGGGAGCGTTTATAATCATCGATCGACTGACAAACGCCACTGTCGGTGCCGGAATGATCACCGAACGCGACAGCGCTCGACCGCGAGCCGCTTGGGAAATTAGCGAAACCACAAGTGAATCCTTGCAAGGTGTCAGCGATGTGACATCGGCGGAACGAACCGCTCGCTTCGGACAAAAGCCTGCTACCATCCTCTTCACCGGACTTACAGGAACCGGTAAATCTGCCATTGCTCAAGCTGTTCAACGTCGTCTGTTCGATCGCGGTCGGGCAGTTATGGTCATCGATGGAGAACTGATGCGCAGCGGGTTGAACAAGGATCTCGGGTACTCGGTCGAAGACCGAAGCGAAAACCTTCGACGCTCCGCACACGTTGCGAAAGTCCTTAATGACTCTGGTCTGATCTGCCTCGCAGCGTTCCTCGCTCCGAGCGAGTCGGTGCGAAATCGGGTTCGAGAAACCGTTGGTAAAGATAGATTCTTTGTCGTTCACGTCACTGCGGACGAATCGGTTCGCAAGAGCCGCGACACGAAGGGACTCCTGCAAAAGGCAGATGCTGGCATTCTGCCTAATTTCCCAGGCGTAAGCTCACTCTACGAAGAGCCAGTATCACCCGACCTGACGCTCGATTCCGGTGCTCTGCCCGTAGAGCAATGCGTTGATGCCGTGATAGACCTGCTCGAGAAAAAGGGCTTCCTGAAAGCCTAGTCAGCGTCGATCACTTCCAAGCCGATCAAGCTTGAGTCGATCGCGCTCAATCTGAAAACTGGACTGTGCCATGCCGCTCGCTTTTCCAATGGGCTGCTTGGCACTTGGGGCATAAATCCAGGGTTTGAATTAACCAACCCGACTACACGGCAATCTCAGGTCGACGGACCGCTGAGTATCTCTGCCATGTCCCGGTCGAATTGCCCCCGGGTTAAAACCAAATCAAACCCGGACTCGACCGCGACGTCGAGCACATCTTTTTGAACGTGCGCACCGTACCCAAGCAACCGAGATCCAGGGACACTTGCTCGTACCAAACCAGGAAGCTTTGAAAGCTCTAAGCCAGCCATCCCCAGATCAACAAGTACCCATTTAACCTGCGTTTCGTTGCTCAACCCCTCGGATAACTTGCTCACGTCGCGAATCGCAAGGAATCGAAAGCCTGAACTTCGCACCACCGATCCAATGCGGGACTGAAACATCAAGTCATTTCCGAGAAACACGACGCTTGGCGATTGCACTTGCGAATCTGAACTCTTCTGTTGATCACTCATCGTCTGCCGTTTTTCCGTTCACTTTGCCAATCACACTCGCCGCCAATCAGCCTCACCCAAGTGACGTCCCGGGGATACAACTACGGGACTTACTATCGCCTAGCAGCACTCGTAGTCTGATTTGCGACCAACGGATCGGAACTAGGCGATTGAACATCTTCCGAAGGAGCAGATTTATCGTTGCTCAATGCAATCGCAATCCAACCTTGCTCCATATCGAGTTGAGAGATCACTAACCCCTGACTCCTCGGGTCGTTGATAAGTGATTCAGATACCAATGGTAGTGATGTCTTGTCGGAGAGCACCTT
>CAIYZV010000369.1 GCA_903930765.1 uncultured Pirellula sp. | reverse complement strand
CTCCGCTCGCTTGCTCAGGGATCTCGCTATTTACTGCCGTGATAGTTGCAGTTTGGGCAATACTCGCAAGCCGGAAGCAAGTCACGTAACCAACGCATATACGTTTGTAATCGAACTGTGTTGAAGACGACTGGGAGCGACTCCCACCCAAGTAGCTCTTAGCCAGAGGCGTGGTATCGAGTGTTGCAGGTTGGCTTGCTAATCGAATTGCCCGGTTGAAGCGTACACAGAAAGGTAGCCAGGACGAAAGGTATCGACTGACTGTCGAACCCTGAACGGTATAGAGCTCCGAACGATTGTAACTATCGGATCCTCCCCAAGATGTGTGCATACTGGAAGGCAATATTCTTCATTGCGTCATGGCGAGTGATGAAGGAAGATCCGGAGTCGGAAGGCTGCATAGTACCGATGAAACCGGGTAACTCTGGTGGAGGGAAGGCGGCCGAGCGATGGAGGCAATTGGACCGAACATCCCCTGGACTCTGAGCCAGGTAATGGGTGGTAAATCGTTCCAGTTGCAGATCGACTTGACGTCTATCGCCTTTCGATCGAATACGTCGCCAATGCATTGGATACTTCGCGATCGTGAGGGACTTCATCGCCGGTGTGTCGGAATCATCGAGCGAGTACGATCATTCAGTCGATTACGAGCACGAGCACGAAGAAGAGCCAGGACAAACAATGGATTAGATGTTAGGTCGTTGCGAAAGGGGCGTACGCTCGGGGGATCATGTTCTGAAGGCCGGAGTGCCGGACCTTTTGAAAACCGCTTGGACCGAAAGAAAGGATCGCCAGATAACCGAGCGAAGAAAAGCTTAGAGTTACGGGCGCCGAAACGGGTCGTACGAGCGTTGCACCAAAAAGTGCCGATTCGGTGCAACGAAGTTCATTAGTGATACTTTTGACGGCGCTTCGCCAAGCGGTCAGGAAACGAAAAAACCCTTGGAATCACTGGTGAAACCAAGGGTTTTGCGAGGCGAGGTCGACGGGGCTCGAACCCGCAACCTCCGGATCGACAGTCCGGTGCTCTAACCAATTGAGCTACGACCCCTCACGGGATTTCCTTCGCTCGCTTAACGAATGATCGCGCGGTCGAAGGACGTAGAAGTATAGCCGCCAAAGCGGGGTTCGCAAGATGCAAATTTTTCGCCGCTGAGAGACTTTTCGAGGAGGCTCAAACCGCAATTTCGCAATGTTTTTCTGGTTTTATGCTCCGCTAGAGCCGAAGTGGGGAACCGTTCGTCGCGGGCGGCCGCAGGCGTTTCCATCCAAGACGCGAACCGTTTGTAACGGTCGTTCCGGACAATCCAACAGGTTTCCTGAGCCGTGCGGGCTTTTTTCAAGCCGAACCGGTTCGCGATCCATGGTGCCGAAAATCAAAACCTATGTTTTCACGCACGCCCATAATGCACTACGCCAAGGATCCGTGTCCGCACTATGCAACAGTACCTTCAATATTATTTCCAAGTCTACCTGAGGCGATTCTGGTCCTCGATTGCATACAGCGTGGAGCACATGAGCATCACCCATTGGATGATTCTCGGCTCTCTGTCGGTGATCGCCGGCATTGTCATGCTCCGCTCGACCAAGCGGTAGACCGCAAGCCTCTTTGCCGAGATGCCCTGGCCTTTACTTCTTCGTAGCTGAAGTCGACCCGGTGGAAGCAGACTTTTTAGGTTCCGCAACCACCGTTGATTCCTCCAACGCATTCGGATCCAACTTGCTTGGCCACGCCATCAACTCAAGCGAGTTTACGATCTGCATGTCCTGGTCACCGAAACCTTCGAGCGAGTCCTCGTCGAACGTGAACGCCATCGCCAACCGTCGACCTTGGTCATTGCTCAGGTGGTAATGCACCCACCGAATCGGAACACCCGCGACGCTACCCGCTGCTACAATTCGCAACATCCGATGCGATGTGCTGGTCAGTTTTTCGGACACTTCCAAAACCTCCCCTCCGGTGCTCGCCATCAATCTCCGGATGTCTGCTTGGTACCCCTCCAAACTCAGTTGGCTACCGGGTTCCATATCCACCAAGTTATTCACATTGCACTGCGCGACCATTCGGTTCTTAACGATGAAACGCAATGTTGCTTCCTCGCCATTATCCCGATAGGTCGACCAACGACGATCTGCGAGGAAACGATAAAAGCCCAGGTCCGATTGGAATTGCAATAGGCTGGCTGCTTCGACGCTCGGCACATCGCGAAGAACTTCAGCGAGACCTCGATTGGACGTCATCGACTCGATGGGTGCACGCAAGACTCGCAGTTGCGCCTGAATCTTGAAACCCGGTTCCGCTTCGCCGATCTCTCGCGTCTCATCGATCTGTATCGCCAACCACGAAACGTAACCCGCTTGTCGGTCCAGCACGGCTTTGCCATCGATCACCAACTCGGTCGCAACATCACGAACCGATGCGGTCAACTCCCCCTTCACTTCGAGTTGGGCTTTTTCCTTGTCCATGTCGACCAAGCAAACCGTCAGTTTGCCTTGATGGATCGCATCCAGATTCAACAACCTGCACGCCATCGCATCGTCAACGGTCCATTTGTCAGCAACGGCAACCTCTTGGTCGGTCAAGAGTTGATCCAAATACATCGTGGTCAAGGATCCTTCGACAAGATCCCGTTCCGCGGTAAACAACGGGTTGGCCGGTGCGGCAGTCACGAGACCACTTGCGGTGCCAAATTTCACGATTTCGCGGCATGGCTCTCGCAATACCGTCTTTGTCGTGTGCTGATCAACGGTGATTTCCGATGTCGCTTCGTGGTAGTACTGCGCTCCGGCACTCTCGGTGTCACCCACTCCCAATCGATACTGTTCGTCGTAATCCAGGGTCGAAGTCGAGTTTACTTTGGCTGTTCGTGCCACGAGTTGCTTGCCATCTTTTCGAGTCGCAACCGCCCCCTGAGCCTTCAGCCGTACTTCACCGGTCAGTTCCAAGACGCTTCGGATGCGATAGGTTTCGAGCGAGGAACCGCCAGTCCCGACTTCCGCAGGGTGAGGCCCCATGGCCGCGGCCCCGTTCGGATGCCCGAATACCCTCAAGCTGCCGCAAGCGCCGCATGCGATCAATGACTTCAGCCACTGACGTCGCGATGCGTGAAAACCACGCGATGCGTGAAAACCAATCGAAGGAATAACGAACTGATCCGCTGTTTGTTCTGCATTCATGCTAGCATTTCCGAGGGTTCAACGACGGGACACCTTGGCCGTTAGCATCGGACGTTCGCATGGCTGACGGTTAGGAGAATCGGGACAATCGTTAAACTCGATAGTCGCGAACGCAGTACTCGAGCCATTGAGTTGCGAAACGGCCCCGTCAAGCTGTCCGTGAGCGGGCCCTTTTGACCGTTAAAACCCGCTTTGCACCAACCGACGACCACCGATCCGCCCTCATTTTCCATCGATTGATCGGGCGGGCGATTCACTCGGGAGCGGGTACCCCATACTCTTTTGCTTGATCGGTAACCCGCGTACGCCTAGGGGTGGCTCTGGGTAATTCTGGGTAGCCGTACTTGCGTTCACGTTGGAATCATCCCTCACACCCTATCCGCATGATCACCGTCAACGGCAGCCAAATCCTTTATGAAAAGACCGATGGCGTCACGTCGCAGTGCAGCGATCGCGGTTGGTCGGCATCGTTTGTCAGCAAGCGGAATCCGTTGAAGGAAACGTCGAACGAAGACTGTTTAGCGTGGTATCGGGTCGACGACACCACGGCTGTATTTGCGGTTGCCGATGGGTGTGGCGGAATGCGTGGTGGCGAGCAAGCCTCCCGATTGGCTTTGGAAGCATTGGGAGCCTCGATCGATGCCAATCGCGATCGACCGAATCGGTTGCGGGCCGCCATTCTCGACGGGATCGAAGAGGCCAACCAATCGATCCGCTCGCTCCGAATTGGGGCTGCCTGCACGTTGGCTGTGGTGGAGTACCATTGCGGGACGATACGCGGGTACCATGTTGGGGACACCCAAGTCCTCGTGATGGGAGTCCGAGGGCGTATTCGGTACCAATCGATATGCCATTCCCCGGTCGGTTTTGCGGTCGAGTCAGGATGGCTTGGGGCAGAGGATGCCATGCATCACGAAGACCGTCATTTGGTTTCGAATGTGGTGGGTTGCGATTCGATGCGCATCGAGATAGGCCCCTCATTACGTTTGGGAGCGTTGGACACGGTGGTGATTGGAAGCGATGGGCTCTTCGATAATGTCACCATCCCTGGGGTCGTCGATCGGCTTCGAAAAGGGAACTTGCAAAACGCTGTCGGCTCATTGGTCGACACAGCGATCGCTCGCATGCACGGGGTGGATGGCGAGCCGAGCAAGCCTGACGATATCAGCGTGATCGCGTTTCGACCTCTCAATCTTCGCGAGTTGAGCGGTTATGAAGAGACACCGGACGCGTTGATCAAACCTCGATAGTACGCGAGCGCGCCTCGGTTGGATGGGAACGCCATCTCGGCGAGAACCTCATCATTCAACCGAGTCCAGTACCACTCGGTGACCTCTCCATCTTCCGTGCGAAT
>CAIYZV010000368.1 GCA_903930765.1 uncultured Pirellula sp. | reverse complement strand
TTTCAGCCGACGGCACTTGGTCGTGTGCGGAACCGAGGGTACCTTTCATATCCAGCCACTGGACAATCCAACGGCTACGATCTCGCTCTCCAAAGTGAGGGGTAACTATCGTGCCGGAATCCAGGAAGTCCAGTTCCCAAAGTACCTCCGATATGTGGATGATGCCGCCGATATGGCGAGTATCTTGCGAGGTGAAAAGGAATCGGATTACACGTATGCGCATGACCTCCATGTGCAGCAAATTGTTCTTCAAGCGTCTGGTCTTTAAGTCTTTATGAATGAAGGCAACTTCTGTGAGAAAATCGAATTCCCACGGCATCGGCTATTGCGTCATGCTCGTAACAGCCATCGCAACAAATGGAGCGACGTTTCATGGCAACGCATGGGCTCAACAATCTCGAGTCTCCACGGAGACTCGAGTATCATCGATCGATCTTCGATTCGAGGGTGAAACCATCGATAGGTGGCAAGGATACCAAAGGCACCGTTTTCAATTTCAAGGGATGGAGGCGTGGGTCGTTGAACCGAACAAGCCGATCGGTGGAGGATTGTTTTCGTGGTGCTTGATGTTTCCAGATGCATTCACCGAGCGATGCGCGGCCCCGCAGCTTCTCGAACGAGGGTTCTATCACGTTTATCTTTCGGTGGGCAATACTTTCGGTTCTCCTGAGGCGGTCAAGCAACTCGCGTCCTTCCATCAATTTTTGATCCAGCGAGGATTTGCGAAGCGCGCAGTGTTGATCGGTATCAGTCGAGGAGGATTGTACGCACACCGCTACGGGTCTGAGCATCCGGAAAATGTTTCCGTCATTTACGGAGATGCGGCCGTCCTCGACATGAAGAGTTGGCCCGGTGGAAAGGGTAAAGGAAAGGGAAGTCCTGGGGACTGGCAAGCGATGAAACAGAGTTATGGATTCCAAAGTGAGTCGGATGCGATGGCATACGATGGTAACCCAATCGATCGCTTGGCCCCGTTATCAAAACAAAAGATCGCACTCGTTTACGTTGTTGGAGATGCAGACGACGTGGTTCCTTACGAGGAGAATACGAGTCTGGTGGAAGCTCGCTACAAGGAACTCGGTGGCACGGTCGAGGTTTATCACAAGCCTGGCGTTGGCCATCATCCTCATGGGTTGGACGATCCCAAGCCTGTGGTTGAGTTTATCATTCGGCATTCGGTGGATGCGAAGCGGAACCGATAGAACCGACAAACAGAGTGAGTACCTAGTGAGCGGCGACGCGCTAGCGGCCGGTTTAGCGTCGGTACTCAGGCGGATAGAGTTGGCCTTGAGCGGCTCCATACCCCGGCACGCCGCCATACCCTTGTTGCGCACCGTATCCTTGTGGCCCGTATCCTTGTGGCCCGTATGCTTGTGCAGGCTGCTGCGCGGGTTGATACCCCGGCGCTGCTGGAGGATAGTATGCAGGGTTCTGGTTCCAGGCACCTTGGGTCGCAGGAAACTGGCTCACCTGGCCTTGGTAATTCGGATAACCGGGAGCTTGTGGTTGATAACCACCCGGAACGGCCCCGCCGGGAACATACCCTTGTTGGTATCCGGGCACGACAGGTTGTCCGTTTTGGACATAGCCATTGGCTGGAACCGCTGCACCTTGAAACCCTGGCAAGATCTGATTGGGTTGGAACGAGTACTGCTGGCCGTCTGCACCGACGGTCACGGTTCCTTGATTTTGGGACCAGCTGATACCTTGGTTGCGAAGATCCTCTTTGATGATTGCGCCGGCTTCTTGGACTTTTTCTCGGTTCACCCGAAAGTGGGGAACGCCACCTTCCCAGTCGACGGTGAGTGCTCCGGTAGCGAGCAAGCCTGCGGCAATTGTCAGCAGAATACGGGACCCCAAGGGCGTCGCCGCGATACTGCGGATCGGGGCTGGAGCAAACATGAGGAGCCCTTCCACTACCCGCTGTGGAGTCGTCTTTTGAGGCTTTTTCGCCATGACTGCATCCTTATGTCAACCCGCCGAACGTGGCGCAGACCAATCCATCCATACGTGCTTGTATCGACCAGACAACCTTGGTGGCAAGGGCACTCTGGCGAAGATTATGGAAGATTGCAGGCATTAACCCGACTTCGGGAGCGGCGCAATCGTTCTATTCCCACTTGTGAGAATCAGCCGGTGGTCCCAAGTCCACTCGCGATGGCGTTGACGGTGAGCAGCAATTGGGGAATCAATCGATCTGCTTCTTGAGTTTGTTGCATGCGATGGTAACTGCGCCACATCCGCAGCAAGTCGATTTGTTGATGGTGCAGGACTTTCAAGCCACTCGAACGCAGGTTCATCATCCGTTGGATGTTTGGCCGGCGTTCATCCAAGGGTCCTCCGTAGATCCGTTCGATCCGTTCGCGTGTGAGTTGGAGTTCGGATTCGATGGCATGCATGAAGCGGTCCCTCAAGCCTACATCTTCGACCATGCCAGCATAGGCTCGCATGATCTCTAGGTCGGTCGCTGCAAGGCTCGTCGCGACGTTGCTGATCAAGTAATGAAGAGGAGCCCATTGGTTCCAAGTGTTTTCCACCGCTGCGAAGGCGGAGGGGTTTGTTTCAAGGAGTCGATGGAGTGCAGACCCGACCCCATACCATCCCGACAAGAAAAAGCGAGCTTGTCCCCAACTGAAGACCCACGGGATCGCGCGAAGGTCGGCCAAGGATTGCTGGCCAGTGCGTCGAGCCGGTCGCGAACCGATGCGGCTTTGTTCGATCGCATCGATCGGGGTCGCTTGGCGGAAGAAATGCACAAAGCCCTCCGCTTGAATCAACTCGGTGTATCGGTCCCTCGCCCAGTCGGCCAACGTGGTCAAGGTAGCATCGAGTGGATGATCCTGTGACAGTTCTTTTTCATCCAACAGGGTTTTGCGAGTAACCCCGGCAAGGAACAATTCCAAGTTGTACATGGCAGTCGATTGATGCGCATATTTCTGTGGAATCGTTTCGCCTTGTTCCGTGACACGAAGATCCCCGGAGAGGGATTGGTGCGGGAGGGCTTTGATGAAACGATGGGTCGGACCAGCCCCTCGGCTGATGGTTCCACCCCGGCCGTGGAAGAAGCGAGTTCTTACACCATATTTCTTACCGACGAGGGTTAATTCCTTTTGAGCGCATCGCAGGTTCACCAGGCTGGCGAGAATACCACCATCCTTGTTGCTATCGCTGTAACCGATCATGATTTGACTGCATGGTTCGCCCGCAGGTTGGGCCTGTGTACCCGACGCGTTATTCCCAGACGATAGGCTCCGTTTGGTGATTGGGTGATTGAGGAATGCATCGTAAATCGCGGGGCTGTTCTTAAGATCATCCACGGTTTCGAACAGCGGCACGACGGCGAGTGGGCAGCGAAGTCCCTCAGGGGTCTCCTCCATCAATCCAACTTCGCGTGCTAGGAGATAAACCACGAGCAGGTCGGAGACACTCCGCGTCATGCTCACGATCAACGCCCCCAGACCGTCTTGTCCGTAGGCTTCTCTATATTCTTTGAGGACTCTCAATGCGGATAGAACCGCATCCGCTTCAGGACCGAGGGAAGAATCGGGGCGGGCAAAAGGGCGTCGAGAATGAAGTTCCGATTCGAGCAATTGCAATCGTTCTTCTTCGGACCATTGTGAGAAATTCGTCCGTTCCAACCCGGCAGCCGAGAGGAGTTGCTCAACCGCTCGGTCATGGAAGGCGCTGTTTTGACGCACATCGAGGACCGCGAGATGGAAGCCGAAGGTTTGAACGATTCGCATCAGCGGTTGGACCGCATAGTCGGCGGGGCGTCGTAGACCAGTTGCGATCAAGCTGTCGTACAGGAGCCTTAGATCCGCGAGCAGTTCGGTGGATCGCTGGTAGGTGGGTGGTGCTTCGTTGAGGATTCGCTCATCCGCTGGATCAAAACGGGGCAATCTCGAAAGCATCATATTGATGAATTGGCGCCATGGTTCGTTCGGGTTCCGATCGAGGGCTTTCTTTCCGTGGTCACCGAGCCGCTGGGATGCGTCCGCGAGGGCTTGTAAGAACTCAGGGTTTGGCCTTTGCCAGTATGCGGACAAGCTGAGGAGCCTCGCCAATTGTTGAAGATGGCGTTGAACTAATCCAATAGCGTTGCGCCGCAGTTCCAATAGACTCTGTCGCGTGACATCAGCCGTTACCAGCGCGTGTCCATCGCGATCCCCACCCACCCAGGTACCGAAAGTCAGGCGAGGGAAAACGAGCGGGTTGTCGAAGACCTTGGGATCGAGACCGACGTGAGTCCACGCCTTGCGAAGCCGTTGGTCTAGGGGCCGAAGGACAGCGGGAAAAACATGGGTTAGGTAGTCGAGAACGTTTCGGCGTTCCGACTGGATATCCGGTTTGTCCAAATAGATTTCGCCCGTCCGCCAAAGAATGGCGAGAAGCGCTCGAACTGCAAAGTCGTTCTCCTCGAGTTGCGGATCGGACGCCAATACGCTCGTATTGCTTGACGAAGCCGACATTTCCAGCAGCTGTTGATGGATTTGAAATCGGTCGAACAGCCGACGATGGTGGGCCAGCACTGTGGCCCGTTTTGCCTCGGTAGGGTGGGCGGTCAGCACCAGTTCGACTTGCATGGATGCAATTCGCTCCGCGATGGCTTCGGAGGTCCATCCTAGGTCTTTGAGTTGGCGGAGAGAATCTCCCCAGAGTGCGGGCAAAGCATCGAGGCCCGATTTCCGCTCGATCGATTTTCGGAAGTGGTCCGCCGCATTTTGCTCGGCCATCCCCAGGAGCTGAAACGCGATGGAGTAAGCTTGGGTGAGATGCACCGATCCGCTTAGGCCAGAAGAGGTTAGGGGCAATGTTCCCGATAGGGGCAACATCTCCGCCAGTTCTTTTTCGCCACCTTCTTCGAGCACATCTCGAAGGCAACCGTGAATCCATTCCCACTGTCCCCGCAGACTTTCCTCATTCAGGGCCAAAACACTCTCGACAACCATAGCAATTCGCACTCAATCTATGCAAAAACTAAGAGAACTTTGAAAATCCAAGCATGATCCAGGGGAGAGGTTGTACTAAGCGTAACCGCCCTATGGTATTTTTCCACTCGCAATTCCGTTCATTTGAAGTTCGGTCCAAAAACTCGGCATGTGAAATACGATGGATTCCAAGAGTTCCTTGTCACCAGTCCAACAGAGTCGAAGCTGGTTTCGCAATGCATTTGCATGGAACGGAACGGCATTGCCACTTTGCTACCAACGGATCGTACTGCTCGTCGCGTTTGCTTGCTTTGTTCAAGGAATCCACACCGAACTATGGTGGAACACTTCAGAAGCATCACCGCTCGATTCAGCGTTCAAGCTCGACCCATTTGGCCATGTAACCCTCGGTTCTTTGATCGGATTTCTACTGGTAGTTCGAATTAATGCATCCAACGCCCGTTACTGGGAGGGGAGAACCCATTGGGGTACGATCGTGAACGCCAGCCGAAACCTGACCCGGTCTGGTTCTACGTACACCTCGAGCGGTAAAGAACTTGCGAATCTCGTCGCGGCCTATGCGATGACACTCAAAGCGTCACTGCGAGGCTCACGCGATTTGTCCGAGGCGAGCCCTTTTCTATCGGAAGAACTCATGCTTGCTGCCGAAGGGTTCGGAAACCAACCTACGGCCGTGGCAGCCGCCATGTCAGTATGGGTGAGGGAACAAGCTGTTCGGGGTGTGATCAATCCCGAAATCACCCGGCATCTTGAAGTCCAGATCGCGGAACTGGTCAGCGCGCAGGGTGGATGTGAAAAAATTCAGAAAACCCCTCTCCCGTTCGCGTACGTTTCCATGATCAAACTCCTGATCTTGGTTTACTTGATTACCCTCCCGATGATTACCTGCTCACGATTCGGTTGGTGGTCCCCTGTTTTGGTGGCAGTCCTATCGTTGGGGATGTTCGGAATGGAGGAAACAAGCGTTGAGATCGAGGATCCGTTCGGAACCAATCCCAACTGTCTGAACCTCGATGTTCTAACTATCACGATCGCGCGCGACACGGGGCAACTCGCCCGATTCTCTTCCTAGCGATTCGGCCCCCGACTTCGTCCGACGCTCGAAATAAATTGATATTCCATGCGATGAGAGCGCGACCCACGCGCGTCGGTGCACACGCGATGCGGATGGTGCATGAGCGAATAGGAAAAGCGTCAAAAGTAGCCCAAACCTCCTAGGTTTCTATAATTCAAGACCTGGCCCCCAAGACCGCTTGAATGAAGGAGAAGGCAAGTGCTCGACGCAAACGCAAGACCTTTACGATCGGAAGCACAGAGCGAAACCAGCGGGACGGAGGCCGCTGCAAGCGGTGAAAACTTTGGGGCTGTCTCAGAAAACATCAGCAAAAACGGGGGCACGTTCCCGTATCGCATTTGGTCGTTCGTTGCGGATCGACTGAGTATCCAATTCGAGACCGTAGTGACACACCCGCCATCGTCGGACAGCGATCGGGAAGCGACGAGCGCGAAACGAAAACCCCGGTACCAGGTGTCCAGGATCCGAGTCGATGCTTTTCGAACTAATGATCCGCTCCTGATCGAGGACCCGGTGGTACGACGCACCAATGCCCGCTGCTCGTACGTTTGGGAGCCCAGACTTTATTCCCGAAGCGCGCGAGAAATGTATCAAGTCGTGGTAGCGGCGGTAGCGCATATCGAAAGTGCCCAGTCGGTTCACGAAGCGGATAAAAAGATCGAAGAAATTCTTGATGCGGTGCGTGTTTTTTCAAAAGGCTTGAGCAAGTCCACCTCGTGGAAAGTCATCACCCTTCCCAAAATCCATGAGCGGGAAACTCCATTGGCTCCCCAACACGCGATGCCGTGGGCCATGCGGTGGAACTCCCCCAAGGAGCAATTCATGCAACCTGTCCTTCCGACCCTAACGGAGTTCCTTGCTGATCGGTCCAGTATGGATGGGGACATGTTCGTTTCCACCCTGGGGACGCTCGACGGTCACTGGGAACTCAAGGCTCGGATTTTGCCGGCACAGGAGAGGGTACACTTCACGCTACGATGGCGTTCATTCCTCAACCGAGATGGATTTCAGGAAGAGAACATGGAAGAGTTCGTCGTTTCCTTGGCCGCAAGAGATCAAACGTTGGACGGGTGGATCGATGTGATGTCCAACGAACTTTTGGGACGCACGCATTCGGAGTCGCCATCCGCTAAGGTCCGACGATTGAATCGTTCTGAAAAGGAACTCAAAGCCTTCGTGTTCGATCGTATGTACGAATTGTTCGCAAATGGTCCAGGCGAGGTGCGAAAACAATTGCTCGAAGCACGCATGCCGCCCTATCCGGCAACATCCGAAGTCGATCTGGCAATCGAATTGGGACAAATCGTTTCGCCAACCAACCGATTGGGACGCACCTCGCCCCATGGTTCGTTGGTCTACCTCGATATCGGGCATCGACATGCTCGCATTAGCCTCCAAACCAACCCCAAGAGTACGGCTTCCACCGTGGCGTGGTACTTCCGCAGTCCGATTCCATTTCGCGATGATCCAGAATGTCGGTTGGCCGAGTTCTGGAAAGCAGGATTGATGCTGACCTCGAGGAGCGACTCTGAAATTCTCGCCGGCGTCGAGCGATTGAATGCCGTCGCTCTCCGCCAACAGCGCGAGGCTAGCCGTTTGAATTCGATCCTCGGGTTTCGAACCGAGTTGTTTCGCAACCTCACCTTCTCAGGAAAAACAAGTGAGGATGCTAAGGAATTGGCGATCCTCGCGATGGGTATCGAGGAAATCGAAGTTGAATTGATCCCGCCCGGGATCTCGGCCAAACACAACACACTGTTTCGGAAGATGGTTTTATCGCTTCACAACAACGGCTCTTTGGGAATTTGCTTGGAGACCGACGAGCGAGACACGATGCAGGTATTCCTGACCGAGGACTGCTGCATCGAGGAAGGTGGGCGCAAATCGTTGGTCAAGTACATTTGCCGACTGCTGTCGAGAGTCCATGTCCAATACCACCTGCGTTTGGCACAGCTCATGGAACGGCTCGGTAACACGCCTGGTTGCTGGTGCCTTAGTATTGAGAACGAGTCATCGCCAGACGAATTGGTTTAAACACGTCCCCAGTTCGATCGAAACCAGACCCTTGAACAGGCTCCGTTACGCCCGAAACTGCCTATTGCGATAGCCGGGCGGTTGGGGCCTGATCAAGTTGCTTGGGAATACGCCGCTCACCACCAAGCCGCTCTGCTGTTACCTCCACTGGAATCAACCCAGTGGAAGGTCGCGGATGCCGAATCAAACTACGAACAGCCCGATGGTGATGAAGGTATTGCGCATCATCGAAGTGACCATGGAGCAGCGAGTACGATTACGAGTACGAGTACCGTCCGCGATGCGGACTGAGTACGAGCGCAGCCGCTTGAATGTCATCGTACTCGTACTCGTACTCAGCGCAGCGGTACTCGTACTCGACGGCTGTTTCCGGCTGTTATCGTGCTCGCAATCGTTTCTCTGATTCCCTCGCGCATCGCAATGTTCGGCCTCCACTGGCCTTGAGCCAGTGGAGCCACGACTGACAGCTACCACCCTTCCGCCCCCCTAACCTACTTCGTTGGGGCTTCGCCCCAACGCGAGGAAAAGAAAGGAATATACGAAGGAAAATACGTGCCACCCACTTACTTGACAAGCTGGGTGGTTTGGGTAGAATTTGACGCCAGAGGAGAAACCAGATGCCTAGACCATTGCGTGCTGAACTATTTGATCCGAATGAGGTATGTATTGTACATTGCGTTCAGCGCTGCGTGCGTCGTGCGTTCTTGGCTGGCGAAGACCCGGTGAGCGGGAAAAACTACGAGTTCCGTCGGGAATGGATCCGTGAACGGCTTGAGTGCATCGCCTCCATCTTCGGGGTGGACGTCTTGACCTATGCCATCCTTTCCAACCACATGCATGTCATCTTGCGCACTCGTCCGGATGTGGTTTCCACGTGGTCCGATGATGAAATCGCTAGGCGATGGCTGAGTCTGTTTCCTGGTCAACGGGTCGATGAGTTCTTGGGGCAGCCTACCCAAAGCCAGATTGATGCCATGGTGGGTGATCGAGGTCGTATCGTTGAAATCCGTGAGCGGCTCAGCAATCCCTCGTGGTTTATGCGAGCACTTGCTGAACCGATTGCTCGGTTAGCCAACCGTCAAGATGAATGCACAGGTCGCTTTTGGGAGGGTAGGTTTAAAGCCCAAGCGATACGGGACGAGGCGGGCTTGTTGGCGTGCAGTATGTATGTCGATTTGAATCCGATCCGTGCAGCGATGGCCACGAAACCTGAAGAATCGCGGCATACGTCGGCTTATGACCGGATTGAAGGAATGCAGGGCAAGACGATCGCTTCGATGGCAGCCGAGACAGTGGTGTTGTCCACGGAGGAAGCGGGCAGGATTCGGCGGACTTCGAC